>NZ_JACBZA010000001.1:1558769-1870523 GCF_013408535.1 Actinopolymorpha cephalotaxi | reverse complement strand
ACCGCGGGCCGCGGCTGCCCACCCTGCTGCTGGCGCTCGGCCCGGACCGGGTGCGGACGCTGCTCGAAGAGCTCGACCCGACGGCTCCGGACACGACCGCGGCGCGGAGCCGATGAGAGCCGCGTGACCGAACCTGGCTAGAACCCGGCCGGCGAGGTGCGACTCCCGGCCGACGTTCGTACGGTGGAAGCAATCCCCGAACGCTGCCAGGGAGGCATCGTGACCACCGTCGTGGAAACACCCCAGGTTCTGAGTGACGCACAGATCACGCAGTTCTGGGAGCAGGGCTATCTCCTCGTACGCGGAGTGATCTCCCGGGAGGAGGCGGCCCACTACCGCGACCACATCCTCGACCTGATCCCGCGCAACCTCGCCCTGCCCGACCACTGGCACTCCTCGGCCGGCCGGATCAAGCCGATGCGCACCGCACACGACCACACCTTCGACACACCGGAACTCCTGCCGCTGTGGGCGAACGAGAAGCTGTACAACGTCGCCGCGCAACTGCTGGAGTCGACGCGGCTGCGGGTGCTGGACGGCTCGCTCGGCATCACCCTGCGCAACGACAGCGACCGGGACCGCGCGCTCAGCCAGACGTTGCACATCGACGCCTCGGTGCCGACCGACGTCGACCAGTTCCTGTTCTCGCTGGCCGAGGTGCAGATCGGCGGCTGCTTCTACTTCACCGACGTACTCCCCGAAGGCGGCGGCATCCACGTCGTTCCCCGCGGGCACAGGATCGTGGAGGAGGAGGCCCGCGCCGCGGGGCCGCAGGGACGGCACCTGCACCAGAACTGGAAGCGCATCACCCACCTGGAAAGCGTCGAGGTGACCGGTGAGGCCGGCGACTTCGCGCTGCTGCACCACCTGATGCCGCACGGCGCCTCGCACAACCGCCGGTCCACCCCGCGCGTGGCGCAGTTCCTCCGGTGGGTACGCGAGGACCAACCGCACGGCGCGGGCAAGGCGCCGCAGCCGGGCCGGTACAGCGCCCGCCAGCTGGAGGCGGCCGGTCCGCTCGGCCGCAAGCTCCTCGGCGCCGAGCCCTGGTAGGCCGGGCATGAGGATCACCGGTGCCCGGGTGGTCGTGACCTCACCCGGGCGCAACTTCGTGACATTGAAGGTCGAGACCGACGAGGGCGTGTACGGCGTCGGGGACGGCACCCTCAACGGCCGTGAGCTCGCCGTCGCGTCCTACCTCGCCGACCATGTCGTCCCCATGCTGGAGGGCCGCGACCCGGCCGACATCGAGGACACCTGGCAGCTGCTCTACAAGGGCGCGTACTGGCGGCGCGGGCCGGTGACGATGGCCGCGATCGCCGCCGTCGACATGGCGTTGTGGGACATCAAGGGCAAGGTGCTCGGCACGCCGGTGTACAACCTGCTCGGCGGCCGGTCCCGCAAGGGCGTGCTCTGCTACGGCCACGCGTCCGGGCGCACCATCGAGGACACCGTGGAGCAGGTGCTCCGGCTGCGCGAGGAGGGCTACCGCGCGATCCGGGCGCAGTGCGTGGTGCCCGGCATCGACAACATGTACGGCACACCGCGCGGCGACGTGTCCGGACAGCGGCCCGACCTGCCGTTCGTCGAGGACGGCTGGTCGACCGAGAAGTACCTCCGCTTCGCGCCCGAGCTGTTCGCCCGGGTCCGGGAGGCGGTCGGGTTCGACGTCCACCTGCTGCACGACGCGCACCACCGGCTGACCCCGGCCGAGGCGGGCTGGCTGGGCAAGCGGCTGGAGGACCACCAGCTGTTCTGGCTGGAGGATGCCGTACCCGCCGAACTGCAGGAGAGCTTCCGGGTGATCCGGCAGCACACCACCACCCCGCTCGCGGTGGGCGAGGTGTTCAACTCGCTGTACGACTGTCACCAGCTGATCCGCGAACAGCTGATCGACTACGTACGGGCCAGCGTCGTGCACGCGGGCGGGATCACCCACCTGCGCAAGATCGCGCACTTCGCCGAGCCGTACCACGTCCGCACCGGCTGCCACGGCGCCGCCGACCTGTCGCCGGTGTCGATGGCGGCGGCGCTGCACTACGGCCTGGCCACCCACAACGCGGCGATCCAGGAGTACGGCCACCACAGCGAGGAGACGCTGGAGGTCTTCCCGCACGCCTGGTCGTTCGCCGACGGCTACCTCCACCCCGGTGAGGCGCCGGGGCTGGGTGTGGACATCGACGAGAGCCTCGCGGCGAAGTACGAGTACCAGCGTGGCTACCTGCCGGTCAGCCGCCGGGAGGACGGGACCGTCGGGAGCTGGTGAGTCCCGCGCCGGTCGCGGAGGCCTGGGCTTCGATCCATTCGGCCAGCCGGTCGGGTGGGTCGAAGCCCCAGGTCGCGGCAAGTGTGCGCCACAACCGCTCCCCCAGCTCCCAGGCGGCCGCGTACGCCCGGCCCAGGTCGGCCGGCTCGGTGCGGGCGGAGGCCTGTGCCAGCGCGTCGACCACCTCCGGGGACAGGTCCCGCTCGGCCAGCCGGGACGGTGTGAGCCACCGCCTGGTGGCGTCGGCGGACCCCGGCTCGGCTCCGCCCGCGGGCCCGGGCTTGGACCTGGGCTTGGGCTCGGCCAGCCGGGCCATCCACGTCAGCTCCCGGCGTACGTGGGCAAGCGCGTCCTGGGAACGTTCCCACTCACCGCGCCCGGCGACGTTGCGGCCGAGCACCCACCAGTTGGCGAAGCGTCCGCAGACCGCGGCCACCTCCGCCGCGGTGCTCGGGACCTTCGGGTACTCGGGCAGCGCGGCCACCGCCGGAGCCAGGGTGCCGTCCCGGTCCAGCACCACCATCGCCCGCACGGGCGCGCCGCGCGCCGGCCAGCCGCGTACGACGTCGACGTCGGAGGCCGGCCAGACGTGCACCTCCACCCGCACCAGACCTGCGTGCACCGCGACCCAGGCGCCGAACTCGTTGCGTACCAGCAGTCCCGGATCGCCGACGTCCCGCAGCCACCGCGGCGGGACGGCCGGATCGGCAGGATCGGACCAGCCCTGGTCCGGTGGCGGGCCGGCGACGAACACCCAGTACTCCACGTCCGACCAGGCGTCGCCGAGCCCGGCCGGGCGGGACCCGTAGGTGAGGACGGCGCGAACCCGCTCGTCGGCGGTGAACGCCGCCCGGTACGCCGCGTCGAGCGCGTCCTGCGCCGCGGTCGCCGAGTCGTTCGGGTTCATCGAGGAGCCGGCGTCAGTCGCCGCGAACGTCGCCGCGGACGTCGGCGAGCAGCCGGTCGGCGTCGTCGAGCGCCGCGGTGAGCTCGGCGGGCGTGGTGCCGATCCGGCCGCACAGCGCCTGGGCGCGGGCCGCGAACTCCGGTGGCGCGCCCGGCAACCGGCCCGCCGCGGCGACCAGGCCCTTCTCGTTCAGCACCCACCGGCCGGCGCGGGCGTGCAGCGCGTGCGCCATGATCCCGACCGCCCGCAGCACGCACATCGCGACGTACGCCGCGTCGCCCCGCCCGGTCGCCTTCCGCGCGACCGCGAGGCTGAACTCCGCCTCCCACAGCCAGCCGACGAGCGCCTCCCGCAACGGCTGAGGGTACCGCCCGGCGGCCTGCTGGAGCCGGCGCACCTCGCCGTCCGGATCGGCGACGACGACCGCGGTCGCGAGCTCGCCGACGTAGGTCGTACTGAGGAATCCGAACGGGTGACCCGGCTGGTGGTACAGCCCGAACTCCCCGCGCGCCGCGCGCTCCCACTCGTGGGTGACCCGGCCCAGGTCGCGCAGGATCCAGTCCACGGGGCCCTCGTCGGTGGACAGCCAGGCACCGCCGTCGACCCACGGCCCCCACCCGCCCGGGGCGGTGACCTCGGTGGGCCGCCCGGTCAGCGTGGTGGCCAGGTGGGCCAGCGCGGGGACGTCGAGGGGTTGGCGGTAGTAGACGCCGAGGTCGAGGTCGGAGGTGGCGTCGGCGGTTCCGCTGGCGTGGCTGCCGCCCACCACCACCGCGACGACGCCGGTCACCTCGACCAGCGCCTGCGCGTGGGTACGCGCCGTCGCCATCGGGTCGGGCGCCGGGTCAGTCACCCGCGCCGACCCGCTCGCTCCGCCGGCCGCCCTCACGGCCCCCGGCCCCCTGCTCGCGCCGGACGTCGGCGACGATCCTGCGCTCGGCGAAGAACGCCGCGAAGGGAATCGTTCCGGCCAGCATCACCAGCAGCATGCGTACCGGCCGCCACCGCAGCGAGAAGCCCAGCAGCAGCACCACGACGACGTAGGCCATGTAGAGGAATCCGTGCAGCTGGCCGACCACCATGGTCGGGCCGGGGGTGTCGGCGAAGTACTTCAGCGGCATCGCGACCAGCACCAGCGCGAGCAGCACGACACCGGTGACGTAGGACATGACCCGGTAGACAGTCAGCAGCGGCATGGCGGAACCTTCGTGAGCTGGTGGCTCGCGGCCGGGGACGCACCGCGACGCGAGCGGGACCCTGCCTGCATATCACGCGGACCCGGCCGCCGACCCCACCGCCTCGGGCAGACGCCGAGCCGCTCGGGGCGGACGCCGTGGTGCGGGCACCCGGGCGGTCCGAGGAAAAGACCCTTCCCGTCCCGGCCGGTGCCGGTTATGCTGTCTGGCCGCCAAAATCCCGGTCTGCGCAGGGTCAGCCCCAGCTGATCAGCCGGCCGCCGGGCATGTCCGCTCCCCTCCTCAACCCCCGGTCAGCACCGATGCGGGGGAAGTTCGACGTGCTCAGCCGCCGCGCTCCTCCCCCCGGAATGCGCCGGCGGCCGTCGTCCGAGATCCACCCCAAGCGCGAGAAAACACCCCCGCGCTGCTCCCCGCGTGCCCAAGACGCGCCACCTCCGCGCGCTCTGTCCACCTCACGCATGGCCTGTTCGTACGCAGTGGCCTGCCGCAAAGGCACGGTCTGTCGTACGCCTGGCCTGCCGCACGCACGTCAGTTGTCGAAGGGAGCCCGTTCAGCATGAGGGTCTATGCCGCGATCGCGTGGCGTACCTTCCGCCGGTACTCGACCTACCGCGCCGCCACCGCGGCCGGTGTCTTCACCAACACCGTCTTCGGTTTCATCATGGCGTTCACGTACATCGCGTTGTGGCGCGCCCGGCCCTCCCTCGGCGGGTACGACGTGACCGACGCGGTGACCTACGTCTGGCTCGGCCAGTCCCTCGGCATGGTCGGCGCCCTGTGGGGCGGCGGCTTCCGGGAGGAGCTGGCCGACCGGATCCGCACCGGCGACATCGCCGTCGACCTCTACCGGCCGGTCGACCTGCAGGCGTGGTGGCTGGCCAGTGACCTGGGCCGGGCCGCGTTCCACCTGCTCGGCCGGGGCATCGGGCCGACGCTGGTGGGCGCGTTCGCGTTCACCCTCAACCTCCCCGGCGACCTGGTGACCTGGCTGGCGTTCGGACTCGCGGTCTTCCTGGGAGCGCTCGTCTGCTTCAGCCTCAACTACCTGTTCACCCTGGCCGGCTTCTGGCTGATGGACGCCCGCGGCGTACACCAGCTCGCCGGGGTGCTGGCGATGTTCTTCTCCGGCATGTTGCTGCCGCTGAACGTCTTCCCCGGCTGGCTCGGCGACCTGGCCCGGGCGCTGCCGTGGTCGTCGGCGCTGCAGATCCCGGCGGACGTGTTCCTCGGCAAGCGCCAGGGCGCCTCGCTGGTCTCCGCGCTCGCGTTCCAGGCGGGCTGGGCGCTGGTGCTCTGGCTGGCCGGCCGGGCGCTCACTCTGCTCGCCACCCGGAAGGTGGTGGTCCAGGGTGGCTGACGCACTGCGGGCGTACGGCTGGATCGTCGCGATGTGGGTGCGGTCCACGATGGTCTACCGGGCGTCGTTCGCGATGCTCACCGTCGGGCAGTTCGTGGTGACCGGCTTCGACTTCGTGGCGATCTTCATCATGTTCGTGCACACCGACACCCTCGGCGGGTTCGACCTGCCCGAGGTCGCCTTCCTCTACGCCACCTCCGGGATCGCGATGGGCACCGCGGACCTGCTGATCGGCAGCATCGAACGCCTCGGCCGGCGGATCCGGGACGGGTCCCTGGACGTGATGCTGATCCGGCCGGTGCCGACGTTCGTCCAGGCCGCGGCCGACGACTTCGCGCTGCGCCGGCTGGGGCGGATCGTCCAGAGCCTGGTGGTGTTCGGCTGGGCGATGGTCGCGGTCGACGTGCACTGGACCTGGGACCGGATCGTGCTGATGCCGGTGATGCTGGTCAGTGGCACCGTCATCTTCGCCTCGATCTTCGTCCTCGGCGCGGCGTTCCAGTTCGCCGCGACCGACGCCGCCGAGGTGGCCAACGCGTTCACCTACGGCGGCAACTTCCTCACGCAGTACCCACCGACGATCTTCGCCAAGGACCTGCTCCGCGCGGCGACGTTCGGCATCCCGCTGGCGTTCGTGAACTGGCTGCCGGCGCTGCACATCCTCGGCCATCCGGACCCGCTCGGGCTGCCGAAGGCCTTCCAGTTCGCCTCGCCACTGGCCGCCGTCGCCCTCGCCCTCGTCGCCGCGCTGGCCTGGCGGGCCGGCCTGCGCAGCTACCGCAGCACCGGGAGTTGATCATGACAGAACGCACCACCACCACCACCGAGCTCGCCGCCGGCCCGTCCGCGGCGGCCACCTCCGCCGGGCCGCTGATCGAGGTACGGGACGTGCGGAAGACCTTCTCCGTACGACGGCGGGCCGGGCGGTTCCGGCGTACCCGCTCGGAAGTGCACGCCGTCGCCGGGCTGTCCTTCGAGGTGGCCGCCGGGGAGATGGTCGGCTACATCGGGCCCAACGGCGCCGGGAAGTCGACCACGATCAAGATGCTCACCGGCATCCTCGTACCCACCGCCGGCACGTTGCGCGTCGCCGGCATCGAGCCGTCCCGCGAGCGAATCCGGCTGGCCCGGCGGATCGGCGTGGTGTTCGGCCAGCGCACCACGCTGTGGTGGGACCTCCCGCTGCGGGACAGCTTCGGGCTGCTGCGGCGGATCTACAGGATCCCGGACGCGCGCTACCGCGAGAACCTCGACCACTACGTCGGCCTGCTCGAGCTCGGCCCGCTGCTGGACGTGCCCGTACGCCAGCTCTCCCTCGGCCAGCGGATGCGGGGCGACATCGCCGCCGCGCTGCTGCACGACCCGGAGGTCGTCTACCTCGACGAGCCCACCATCGGGCTGGACATCGTGAGCAAGGCGAAGGTGCGGGAGTTCCTGCGTGACCTCAACCGCGAACGCGGCACCACCGTCCTGCTGACCACCCACGACCTCACCGACATCGAGCAGCTGTGCTCGCGGGTGATGGTGATCGACCACGGGCGGGTGATGTACGACGGGAGCCTGACCGGGCTGCACGGGCTGGACGGCCTCGGCGGGAGCGAACGCACCCTCGTCGTCGACCTCGCCGAGCCGGGCCCGCCGATCGAGGTGGCCGGCGCAAGCGTGGTCCGGGTGGACGGCCCGCGGCAGTGGCTGGCCTTCCCGGCGGCGACCAGCGCCGCTCCCCTGGTGGCGTCGATCGCCGCGCGCTACCCCCTGGCCGACCTGTCCATCCAGGAGCCCGCGATCGAGTCGGTGATCGCCCGGATGTACGCCGCCGGCGGGGACGTGAGCGGGGCCTGAACGGGCCGTCATCGCCGCCGGAGCAGGTCCGGGACGAGGTCCGGGAACCCGACGCGGTGGCCGTCCGCGTCCACCCAGGTACGTCTGGTAGCGCTTCGTCCCATACGGGATGACCGTCACCGGTGTGGCCGGCTTTTCCGGTAATGTCCCGCCCACTCGGGGTGGAGAGGGAGCAGCACTATGCCCGGTCGTCATGCCGCCGCAGATCTGCGACCCCGCCGCCCCCGCGGCCGAGGTCGAGGTCGAGGCCTGCTCGTACTCGTCGTCGCCCTCGCGCTGATCATCCCGACGGCGGCCTTCCTGGGGATCCGTGAGTTCGGAGCGGCCTCGGGCAGCAGGTCCGCGTCCTGTGAGGGCACGCTGCGCGTCCGGGTCGCCGCCGCACCCGAGGTGGTCGCGCCGCTGAAGGCGGTGGCCGCACGCGTGGAGAAGGACAAGGTCCCGGTCGGCGGAGCGTGCCTGACGTTCGGTGTCACCGCGGCCGGCCCGCGCGACATGTTCACCCGGCTGTCGAGTGACAGCGGCAGCGACGACGCGAACGCCCCTGACCTGTGGGTGCCGGACACGTTCGAGTGGGTGGCCCGCACCGGCATCCCGCCGTCCCGGGTGCTCGCGCTCAGCCCGTCGCTGGCCGCGTCGCCGATGGTCCTCGCCACCACCCAGGCAGCGGCGGAGAAGCTCGGCGCCGACGCGGACAACTGGTCGACGCTGGCCACCAGCGGCCACATGGCGGTGGCGGACGCGGAGCGGTCGGGAACGGCCTTGAGCGCGCTGCTCGGCGTGCGGCGGTCGGTGACCGGCGAGGCCGAGGAGGCCCGGTCCAAGCTCGGCACGGTGCTCATCAAGCTGGCGAAGGACCGCGTGGACGGCCTCGACCGTGAGCTCGCGAAGGCGGACACCGAGGCCGGCCTGCAACGAGGTGTCCCGACCAGCGAGCAGCAGGTGCTGAGCTTCACCCGCGAACACTCCGACACCGACGTCGTGGGGGTCGCGCCGAAGAACGGCACGGTCCTCCTCGACTACCCCCTGGTCGCCGTCCGCCACGGCGCGGCCCGCACCGACAAGATCGCCGCCGCCGGTGCCGCGCTGGCCCGGTTCGCCGACGCTCCGCAGGGCCGGGAGACGTTCCGCAAGGCGGGCTTCCGCGACTACCGCGACCTCGCGCCGCCCACGAAGAACGCCGACGTCGGCGCCGTGAAGGTGCTGCCGCCGGTCACCCTGCACGACGCCGACGACGTGCTGCGCAGCTGGGCCGCGCTGAGCCTGGAGTCGCGGCTGCTCGCCGTCGTCGACGTGTCCGGTTCGATGGCGGCGGCCGCCGGCAGCCGGAGCCGGATCGAGCTGGCCCGCGACGCCGCCGGCACCGCGCTCAGCTACTTCCCCGACAAGGGCGAGGTCGGGCTGTGGGAGTTCTCCGAGCTCCGCGACGGCACCCGCGACTACCGCGAGCTCGCGAAGACCGCCGAGCTGTCCGCCGCCCATCGCGCCGAGCTGGCGAAGGTGCTGGCGAAGCTGCCCAGCCAGGTCAGCGGCGGCACCGGCCTCTACGACACCTTCCTGGCCGCGTACCGCACCGCGCAGAACGGCTACGACGACGCCAAGGTCAACTCGGTCGTACTGCTCACCGACGGTAAGGACGAGGACCGTACGGGCGTCTCCCTTACCCAGCTGCTCAACACGCTGAAGACCGAGGCCGACCCGGCCCGCCCGATCGCGGTCATCCTGGTCGGCATCGGCCCGCAGGCCGACCTCGCCTCCCTCGACAAGATCGCGAACATCACCGGTGGCCGGGCCTACCGCGCGCGCGACCCCCAGGACATGGAGGGCATCGTCATCGACGCGCTCCTGCGCCGTCAGTGCGGCGCGACCTGCAAGTGAGCACCTCGTACAACAGCAGCGCCGCCGACACCGAGACGTTCAGCGAGTCGGCGGACCCAAGCATCGGGATCGACACCCGCCGGACGGGCGCCGCGTACCACCCGGAGGAGACGCCGCGTCCCTCCGAGCCCACGACGACGGCCGTACGCGGGCCGGACAGGTCACCCGCCCGGTAGTCGCGGCTCGCGCCGGGCTCGGCCACCACGACGGTGAACCCGCACCGGCCGAGCCAGGCGATGGCCGAAGCCGGGTCGGGCAGCTCCACCAGCGGCACGCCCAGCACCGTGCCCCGGCTCGCCACGAACACCCGGGGATGGTTGGGCCGGACCTGCCGGCGCACCAGTACGACACAGTCGGCGCTGCACGCGTCCGCAGTCCGGATCAGGGTGCCGAGGTTCCCGGCGTACTCGATGCCGTCGGCCACCAGCACCAGCGCCCGGTCGCCGAACTCGAGCTCCCCGGCGGCCCGGCGCGGCAACCCCGCCAGCGCGAGCAGGCCGTCGGGGCGGGCCCGGCCGCTCAGCCGGGAGAGGACCTTGGGGCCGATCTCGTACGCCGCCTCCGCGCGCTCGCGGAGGGCGTCCGCGCACCGGCGCGCCTGCGGCGTACGAACCAGCTCCGGGCAGCACAGGAAGGTCTCCACCGGTGTGCGCGCGGCCAGCAGTTTCTCCAGCGCCCAGATGCCCTCGACCACCACGTGGTCCTCGTCGGGTGGCGCGGTGTTGCGTGCGGCGGCCAGGAACGGCCGCAGGCGGGGATGGTGCAGGCCGACGCGTTGCGGCGTCATCGCGATGCTCCCGTGGGTGGTGGCCGCGACGACCGCGCGGCCACGAAGGTGGAGAGACGGTGAGGTGCGGGCGGACCGCGCGACACCGGCTCCACGCCGGGACGGTCCGCTTCGAGGTCGTCGGCCGCTACGGCCGGGCGGTCACGCGGGCGCTACCCGCGGCGCATCTCCACGTCTCCGACTGTAGGCCGGGGTGTGCCGGTGGGTCATCCGGTTTTGCGCGCGGCGAGGATGGGGCCATGACAAGGATGGGCCCATGACTCTCCCCACCCGGCGGCCGGGCAGCACCGTGCGAGTACGGGTCCGCGAGGTCGACGGCGGCACGGTCCGCGGCCGCGCCGACGTGGTGGCCACCGAGGAGCCGCTGGAGATCCGGGTCGGCTGGCCGGGGTCGGTGCCGCGGTCGCTGGTGGTCACCATGCGCACGCCGGGTGCCGACTTCGAGCTGGCCGCGGGGTTCCTGCGGTCGGAGGGGCTGCTGACCGACACCGACGACGTCGTACGCATCGCGTACTGCACGGATCCGGCGCTGCGCACCGAGCAGCGCTACAACGTCGTCACCGTCGACCTGGCGCGGCCGCTGCCGGAGGCGCCGACGGCGAGGTACGGCGCGGCCACCTCCGCCTGTGGCGTGTGCGGCAAGGAGAGCCTGGACGAGCTCGAGCTGCGCGGCTGCTCCCCCGTCGCTCCCGGCCCGGTGCTGGACTCGGCTCTGCTGTGCGCGCTGCCCGACCGGCTCCGCGAGGCGCAGGACGTGTTCAGCCGGACCGGCGGGCTGCACGCGGCCGGACTCTTCACCGCCGACGGGACGCTGCTGCGCGCCCGGGAGGACGTCGGCCGGCACAACGCGGTGGACAAGGTGGTCGGCTGGGCGTTCCTCGAACGCCGGCTGCCGCTGGCCGACCACGTCCTGGTCACCAGCGGCCGCGCGGGGTACGAGATCTGCCAGAAGGCGCTCGCCGCCGGCATCCCGTTCGTGGCGGCGGTCGGCGCGCCGTCCAGCCTGGCGGTGGACCTGGCCGATCGGTTCGGGATGACGCTGGTCGGCTTCCTGCGCGGTGAACGCTACGTCGCCTACACCCATCCCGAACGCCTCACCGAGCTGCGTTGAACCGCCCTGGCCGTGGGAGGTGACGCCGCGCGAGCGGCGCGACCAGGATGAGGACGATCAGCGCGTAGATGAGGTAGGACACTGGCCCGCCGAGCAGTCCGGACAGGTCACCGCCGGAGAGCTGAAGCGCCATCCGTGCCTGCCGTTCGGCGATCGGGCCGAGAATGACGCCGACGATGAGCGGCAGCACCGGAAGCCCGAAGCGGCGCATGGCAAAGCCCAGAATCCCCAGTACCAGCAGGAGAAACAGGTCGAACGGCTGGGCGTTGACCGCGTAGGCGCCCATCGAGGCGAAGAACAGAATGCCCGCGTAGAGATACGGCCGCGGAATGCGCAACAGCTTGGCCCACAACGGCGCGAGCGGCAGGTTGAGCACCAGCAGCATCAGGTTTCCGATGAACAGGCTCGCGATCAGCGCCCACACCAGAGCGGACTCGCGCTGGAACAACAACGGCCCCGGCTGGATGCCGTACGACTGGAAGGCCGCCAGCATCACCGCCGCCGTGGCGTTGGTGGGCAGCCCGATCGCCAGCATGGGCACGAGGGTGCCGGCCGCCGAGGCGTTGTTCGCGGCCTCCGGACCGGCGACGCCCTCGATGGCGCCCTTGCCGAACTCCTCGGGATGCTTGCTGAGTTTGCGTTCGGTGACGTACGACAGGAAGGTGGGGATCTCGGCACCGCCCGCGGGCAGCGCGCCGAAAGGGAAGCCGATCGCGGCGCCACGCAGCCAGGGCTTCCAGGATCGTCGCCAGTCCTGCCGGCCCATCCACGGTTGGCCGACCGGCACGACCTGCCCGGCCGTACGGCGAAGGTGGGCGGCGACCCACAGCACCTCACCGACGGCGAAGATGCCGACCGCGATCACCACGACGTCGATGCCGTCGGCCAGCAAGGGAGAGCCCAGCGTCAACCGCTGCTGGCCGGTGACCTTGTCGATGCCGACCAGGCCGATGACCAGGCCGAGCAGCAACGACGCGAAGCCCCGCACCCGGGAGTGCCCGATCACGGCGGTGACCGCGACGAACGACAGCACCACGATCGCGAGGTAGTCGGGCGCGCCGAGACCGATCGCGAACGCGACGACGAGCGGCGCGACGAGAACGAGCCCCAGCGTGCCGATCGTGCCCGCGACGAACGAGCCGATGGCCGCCGTCGCGAGAGCCTGCGCCGCCCTGCCGGCCTTGGCCATCTTGTTGCCCTCGATCGCGGTGACGACCGAGGACGACTCACCGGGGGTGTTCAGCAGGATGGAGGTCGTCGAGCCGCCGTACATGCCGCCGTAGAAGATTCCGGCGAACATGATGAGCGCCTGCGTCGGGTCCATCCCGTACGTGATCGGCAGCAACATCGCGACGGTCATGGCCGGACCGACGCCGGGGAGCACGCCGACGGCGGTGCCCACCGTCACCCCGATCAGGGCGATCAGCAGGTTGGCCGGGGTCACGACGTGCGCGAAGCCCGCCAGTAGCTGGTTCAGGTTGTCCATCTACAAGATCCCTTGCAGCACTCCGGCCGGCAGGTTGACACCCAGCCCGACCGCGAACGCGTAGAAGCTGGTCAGCGACAGCGCGACTCCGAACGCGAGACCGAGCACGTAGCGCCTGCTGCCGAGGGCGAGAGCCGAACCCCAGAACAGCAACGCCCCACTGATCACCCAGCCGAGCCGGTCGACCAGCAACGCGTTGGCGACGAAGACGCCGATCAGCGCGAGAACCGCACGCCAGCCGATCCTCGCGGTGAGGTCGACGTCCTCACCGCCCTCCTGCTCACCGGTGCCGCCGCGGGCCACGTCGATCGCGTAGATCACGGCGACGACCAGCAGCAGTACGCCGAGCAGAATCGGCGCCGGGCGTGGACCGATCGGGTCGTTGCTGCTGGTCGCGCTGCCGATACGACTCGCGTCGACGACCACCGCTGTGCCCGTCAGGGCGAGGAACGCGCACACGCCGTACTGTGCGCGATCCGGCCGCTGTCGCTGCAGTTCACCCGTGCGGTCCACGTCCGTGCGGTCTTCGTCCGTGCGGTTTTCGTCCGTGCGGTTTTCGTCCGTGCGGTTTTCGTCCGTGCGGTTTTCGTCCGTGCGGTTTTCGTCCGTGCGGTTTTCGGCTGTCCCGTGATCGTCCGTCCGGCTCATGCCAGCCCGAGCCGCGACAGCGTGTCGGCGACCGTCTGGTCCTGCTCCTTCAGGAAGGTGCCGAAGTCCTCGCCGGTGACGAACGCGTCGGTCCAGCCGTACTTCTTCTCCTGGGCCTTCCAGTCCTTGGAGTCGTGCATCTTCGTCAGCGCGTCGACCCACACCTGGCGCTTCTCGTCGGAGATCCCTGGTGGGGCGACGATTCCGCGCCAGTTCGTGAACACCAGATCGATGCCCGCGCTCTTCAGCGTCGGTGCGTCCTTGATCGCCGTGACGGGTTCCTCGCTGGTCACTGCGAGGACCCGGATCTGGCCCGCCTCGATCTGGTCGAGGAACTCACCGCCACCGCTCGCGCCGAACGCGATCTTGTCGCCGAGCAGAGCGGGCAGCAACTCCCCGCCACCGTCGTAGGTGACGTAGTTGACCTTCTTGGGATCGATGCCGACTGCCTTGGCGAGTTGCATCGGCAGCAGGTGATCCGGGCCGCCGGGCGAGGAGCCGCCGCCGACGGCGACGCGCCGGGGGTCCGCCTTCCACGCGGTCACGAGGTCGTCGATCGTCTTGTACGGCGAGTCCTTGGGCACCACGATGGCGCCGGCTTCCTCGATCAGCTTGGCGATCGGCGTGGTGTCGGTCAGCTTCGCCTTCGACTTCTGGGTGTACGACGCACCGACGACGCCGAGCCCCATCTGCATGGCGAGCTTGCCGTTGCCCTTCTCGTTGACCGTGCGCTGGAGCCCGACCACCCCGCCGGCGCCTTCCAGGTTGAAGACGTTGACGCCGGTGGCGATCTTGTTGTCCTCCATCACCTTCGCGACGGTCCGGGCCGTGATGTCGTAGCCGCCGCCAGGGCTGTTGGGGACCATGATCCGCAGGTTGCCCACCGGGCCGTCAGAGCCCTTGTTTCCTTGGCTTCCCGGCTGCTTGTCCGCTGTGACTCCACACGCACCGGCCGCGAGCACCGCGGCGGCCAGAGCACCGGCGAGCAGGCCCCTTCTAAGTTTCATCGCGGTTTCTCTTTCGTTTCGTCGGAGTCAGGCGCGATGATGGTGCCGCTTCAGCGGGTGGCCGTCCACCGTTGTGTCACTTGCGAAGGTTGTGTTCATTGTGGTCATGAGTCCCCGCCGCTCCCTGGCGGGCCAGTTGCTGGCGCTGCAGCTGGTGATCATCGTCCTCGTCCTGGTGGCGGTCGCCGCGCTGTCGCTCACCCAGTCCGCGGCGACGTTCAACCGCGTGGAGGGCCGCCGGGTCGCCGCACTCGCCGAGCAGCTGGCCGCCAACCCACTGGTACGAACCAATCTGGTTCCCCCGGAGTCCACCGGTCCGCTCGCCACCCTCGTCCAGACCGTACAGACCCAGTCCGACGTCACGTCGGTGACCGTCGCGAACGCGCGCGGTGAGGTGGTCAGCTCCACCAATCCGCTCCTCGTCCGCACCCGGCTGCCGTTCGGCGGCCCGGCGGGCAGCGAGGGGCGTGGCTGGTCCGGGGAGATCGAGATCGACGGGTCGCGCGAGCTGGTCGCCCAGGTGCCGGTGCTCTCCGCACAGCAGCGGAGCCTCGGCCTGCACCTCGGCACCGTCATGATCGGGGAAGCGTCACCGTCGTTGTGGGACCGGCTGGCCGGCGCCTCCTCCTATCTCGTGATCTACCTCGGCGTCGCCAGCCTGATCGGGCTGGTCGGCTCGTGGCTGGTGGTGCGGCGGATCAAACGGCAGACGTTCGGCATGGAGCCGCGGGAGATCGCCGGGCTCGCCGAGCATCGGGAGGCGATGCTGTACGGCATCGCCGAAGGGGTCGTCGCGCTCGACCCGCACCACCGCGTCACGCTGGCCAACGCGGTGGCCCGGACCCTGCTCGACCTGCCCGAGCGGTGCGTCGGCCAGAGCCTCGACGAGCTCTCGATCGAGGGACGGCTGCGGGACGTCCTGCTGGCATCGGACGGCATCGCCGAGCGGGACGAGGTCGTCCTCCGGCGAGGGCGGGTGCTGATCATGAACCGGATGACCGTCGTGAAGGACGGCCGGACGCTCGGCTCGGTGACCACCCTGCGCGACCGCACCGAGCTGGCCGAACGCGAACGCGAGGTCAGCTCGTTCCGCAGCTCCGCGGAACTGCTGCGGGCGCAGGCCCACGAGTTCGCCAACCAGCTGCACACCATCTCCGGTCTGATCCAGATCGAGGAGTACGACGAGGTGGTGCGCTACGTCGACGCGCTCAACGTGCACCGGCAGTCGCTGGACCTGACCCTCGCCCAGCGGATCCAGGACCGGGCGGTCGCCGCCCTGCTGATGGCGAAGTCCGCGCACGCGGCCGAGCGCAGGATCCAGCTCCGGGTGTCCGAACGCACCTGCCTGAACCCCCTGCACCCGCACGACTCCGCCGACGTGGCGACCGTCGTCGGCAACCTCGTGGACAACGCCCTGGACGCCGCGGCCGACGCCGCCGGCACGACCGGGAGCGCCGAGGACGCCGAGGGCGCCGGGGCTGCCGAGGGCACCGGGAGTGCCGACCACGCCTGGGTCGAGCTCGAGGTCCTGCAGGACGCGTCCAGCGTGGAGATCGTCGTGCAGGACTCCGGCCCGGGAGTCGCGCCGGACCTGGTGCGGGAGGTGTTCTCGCACGGATTCACCACCAAGGCCGCGCAGGCCGGTGAGCGAGGCATCGGGCTGGCGCTGACGCGGCGCATCTGCGTACGCCGCGGCGGGGAGATCGCAGTGACGAACACCACCGACGGCGCGAGGTTCACCGCCCGCCTGTCGATCGGCCAGCGTACGGACTCCACCGAGCACACCGTCGGCCTGACCGAAGGAGCGGCCCCATGATCGGCGTACTCGTCGTCGACGACGACTACCGAGTCGCACGCATCCACAGCAACTTCGTCGCCCGGGTGCCCGGCTTCACCGTCGTCGGTGTCGCCCACACCGGCCGGGATGCCATCGCGATGGCTGCCCGGCTGCACCCCGACCTGGTACTCCTCGACCTCTACCTCCCCGACATCCACGGCCTGGACGTGATCAACCAGCTGCGCGTCGCCGGGCACGACTGCGACATGTTGGTGATCTCGGCCGCCAAGGAGGCCACCGCGATCCGTGCGTCCGTACGCCAGGGAGCGGTCAACTACCTGCTGAAGCCGTTCGGGTTCGACGATCTCCGGCGCCGCCTGGAGAGTTACGCCGCACAGCGGACGGGACTGTCGCTCGCCGCCGTCCAGGACCAGACCGACGTGGACCGCATGCTCGCCAGCGCCACCTCGCGGATGACCGCGACCGCGTTGCCCAAGGGGCAGAGCGCGGAGACGGCCGCCCTGGTCGAGCGGGCACTGCGCGCAGCCGACGCCGGCCTGTCCGCCGCGGAATGCGCCGAGCAGGTGGGCGTCTCACGGGTGAGCGCGAGGCGATACCTCGAGCACCTGAACGAGACCGGGCGGGCCGAGATCTCGCTGCGGTACCAGGCGACCGGCCGGCCCGAACGCCGCTACCGCTGGGTCGGCTGACCGGCGTAGAAGACCGGTGCAGCCGGACCGGGTTCGTCAGCCGACGGTGAACGTCAACTGTGTCGCCGGCAGGTCGGTCTCGGGTGGGCCGAACTGCCGCCGGCCGACCTCCCCGGTCGCCACCGCCCGCACCACGTCGGGCCAGAACCGCCGGGCAGCGTCGTTCCCGTCGTAGTAGTCGAGGCTCCACTTCCCCGGATAGCGGCGGAACATCGCGTGCGCCGCCGACCGGCCGACCCCGGACCGGCGGTGCTTCGCGACCACGAAGAACTCCGCGACGACATTCGTTCCGCCCTCGTGCCGCACCAGTGCGAACCCGGCCAGCCGGTCACCCACCAGGATGAACAACGGCTCGCGGCCGGCCTCGACGAAGTAGTGGTCGAGATAGCGGTAGGGGTAGGTCCCGTGCGTGGACAGCTCGACGTCCCTGAGGGAGCTGAAGTCGTACAGGTAGAGCTGCAGCAGGTTGGCGAGGACGGACTTGTGGGCCTCGGTCACCCGGACCAGCCGGACGGCGTCGTTCACCCGCCCACCCTAAGGCGCACGGCGCGCCTAGATCCGCACCACCCGGGCGCCGGGAACGGTCCCGACGTAGCGGTCCGGAGCGGAGGTCAGCAGGATCACCTGCCCGGTGGCGCCGGCGCGGGCCAGCAGCGCGCCCATCGCCTGCAGCCGGCCCGGGTCGGACCAGCCGAGCGCGTCGTCGAGCACGACCGGGACGCCGCTGCCGTCGGTGGCGGTCAGGCCGGCGATGGCGAGCCGGACCAGCGTGGCGAGCTGTTCGCGGGCACCGGTGGACAGCGACGACACCGGAAGCCGGATCCCGTCGACGGTACGAGCCTCCACCTCCAGGTCGGCGCCCAGGCTCACGGCGAACGACGGTCCGTGCACCACCCGGCCGAGCGCCTCGATCCGGTCGCGCAACGGCGCGGCGTACCGGAGGCGGGCCTGCGCCCGGTGACGTTCGAGCGTCTCCCGCAACCGGGCGGCGGCCAGCGCCCGGCGTTCGAGCGTGGCGTGGTGCTCCTCCACGTGGGCGAGTTCGGCCCGGGCCCGATCGGCCGCGGTCGCCAGGCCCTGCGCGCCGGCGCGTTCCAGCGCACCCTCGACCCGGCTGAGCTCGTCCTGCAGGTGCTCGACCTGCTCGGCCAGCTGCGCGCGCAGCGTCGTCGCCTCCGCCAGCCGCTCACCGAGCTCGCCGGCCCCGCTGCGCGAGACCGCGTCCTCGGCCTCGGCGAGGTCGGCGGCGATCGCGGCCGCCTCCTGCATCGCCTTGTCCACCGCGGCGGTGAGGAGCTCGTCGCCCTGCTGGGCACGAGCACGGTCCAGCGTGGCGTGTGCGTCGGCGCGGCGTTCGGCCGCCTGCTCGGCGCGAACGCGCGCCTCGGTCGCCTCGTCCCGCGCCGTTTCGAACGCCGTACGAACGCCCGCCTCGGTCGCCTCCGCGCCGGCCAGCACCTTCGCCGCGGCGACATCCTCGGCCTGTGCCCGTCCGAGTGCCTCCCGGGTGCTCTCCTGCGTACCGGGCAACGGTGTCCGCGCTGACAACGGCTGCTTGACAGCCGTCGGCTCGTCCACCGTCAAGGACTCCTTGACAGCCGAGGAATCCCTTACCGGCAACGGCTCCGGGTCGAAGAGGGTGGCCACGGCGTCCGCCGCGCGGTCGACTCCGTCGCCGACGTGCTCGTCGTCGGACCCGCCGTCGGTCTCGTCGTCGGCGACGTCCTCGGCGACGTCCTCAGGCACGTCCTCAGCGATGTCGTCGGCCTCGTCGTCGGCGACCCTGGCCAGCAGCTGGTCATGAGCGGCGGACAGGTCGGCGAACGAGCGTCCCTCCAGCCGGCGGGTCAGGACCTCGCGGGCGACGGTCAGGGCACGCTCCGCCTCGACCCTGGACCTCGCCGCCTGCCGTACCGCGCCGATGTCGGGCCGGCCGAGCTCGGCGAGCAGCCGGCGTTCGGCGTCCTCGGCACTCGCGGCCACGGCGGCGAGCTCGGCCGCGCCGGTACCCGGTCGTACGGTCACCTCGACCACGTCCGGCACCCGGACGGTGGTGTCCCGGTCGACCGTCACCTCCCGCTCGACCGTGGCCTCCTCGAGGGGTACGCCGGACAGCTCCACGCCGGCGTCACCGAGCCGGCGGACCACCATCGTCGGCGCGCCGGCGGCCAGCGCGGCCCGGGCGGCGAGCACGTCCACGTGCGCGGTCTCGGCCGCCTCCAGCGCGGCCTCGTCGACGTTCGCGCGGTCGAGTGCGGCGGCGGCACGGCGTTCCTGCTCCCGCGCCTCCTCCACCGCCGTGAGCCGTTCTCGCAACCGGGCCAGGTCGGCGCGGTCCCGCAACCAGGACAGGTGGGCGTCGAGCCGGCGGACCTCCGCCCGCCGGGCGGCCTGTTCGTCCCTGGCCACCCGGAGTGCGGCGGTGGCGCGTTCCCACTCCTGCTCCGCGGCCCGCAACGCCGCGGCCGTCCGCAGCCGTGCGTCCTCCGCCTCGGTCGCCGCACGGTCTCGCTCCCGCACCTCCTCGACCAGCGCGGCCCGGCGTTCGGCCTCCGCCCGGGCCGACTCGACCTGCGCGGCGGCGAACTCGGCGTCCCGGCGCAGCCGGTCGACCTGGCCGACCAGCTCCTCCGCCGACTGCCGGCGGTCGGAGAGCTCCGCGACCCGGGCCTCCTGCTCGCGGGAGCGGGCGCTCATCGTGGCGCGGTCGCGGGTCAGGCGTTCGGCCGAGGCGACGTCCTGCTCGACCTCGGCCAGCAACGCCTGAGAGTCCGCCACCCGCGCGCGTTCCTGGTCGCGCCGGCTGATCGCCTCGGCGTAGTCGCCGCTGGGCCGGCCGGTCCGGGTGAAGTAGCGCTGGTACTCGCGTTCGACGGCCGCGACCAGCGGCACCGACGCGCCGTGGTCGACCTCGCCACCCGCGGACTCGTCCAGCGCGGTGAGCACCGCCGCCACCGATCCCGCCGCCGGCACGGCAAGTGCGTGTTCCTGGCCGACGACCAGCGCCGCCCACAGACTCCCGTCCACGTGCGCGGCGAACAGCCTGGCGGCCTCGTCGTGCGCCTCGCGCCCGGTCCAGGTGTGCCCGCCGGGGTCGACCCGGAGCTCGGTGAGCCGCTGGCGGAACCACCGCTTGCGGTAGTGCACCCGCTGCCCGCCGAGGGTCAGCTCGGCGGCGACCTCGCTGGACACGTCGCGGCCGGCCGGCTGCACCGCCTTCAGCTTCCCGGCCTTGGAGTCGTCCGGCAGCTCGAACAGCAGGCTGAGCGCCT
Organism: Actinopolymorpha cephalotaxi; assembly: GCF_013408535.1. Lineage (NCBI taxonomy): Bacteria > Bacillati > Actinomycetota > Actinomycetes > Propionibacteriales > Actinopolymorphaceae > Actinopolymorpha > Actinopolymorpha cephalotaxi. The sequence goes on along the minus strand of NZ_JACBZA010000001.1, from coordinate 1,850,276 downwards.
CCAGGATGGAGGACTTGCCGGTTTCGTTGTCGCCGAGTACGACGGTGACGCCGGCCTCGTCGAAGTCCAGGTCGCGCGTGGCCACCCCGCGGAAGTCGCGCAGCGTCAGCCGGTGCAGCCTCACGCCGCTCCCCTCGAACCGACCGTCAAGCCGGCCGTCACGCCGACCGTCACGCCGCTCCCCCGGCAAGCCGGTGCAGCAGCGCGAGTGCGTCGGCGGCCTCGGCCGCGTCGTCGCTGCCGCTGGCGACGGTGTGCCGCAACTCCTCCAGTGCGGCCCGGGCCGGACCGGTCACCGGGAGGTCGTCCAGCATCCGGTCGTCGGGGAGCACGCCGACGTCCCAGTGCCGGCGCCATCGCTGGATCGCGGCGTACACCTCGGTCTGCGCGTCCAGCAGCACCTCCAGTCGGGTCAGCCCGGCGACCGGCAGCGCGCCGCGTACACCGAGGCGGACCACGGTGCGCGCCTTGTCGGGCTGCTCGCCGAGCCAGCGGTCGAGTGCGTCGAGTGAGGCGTCGCCGTCGACCTCGACCACCTGGGAGAGCAACCGCCAGGTGCCCACGCGTTCGGGGGTGACGGTGCAGGTGGAGCCGCCGGGACCGGTGGCCAGCTCGACCAGCAGCACGTCGCCGGGGTGTTCCTCCTCGGGCCGGGTGGGCTCGGGAGTGCCGGCGTACCAGATCCGGCCCGACTCGCCGACGGACGTACGCGAGTGCCGGTCGCCCAGTGCGGCGTAGTGGATCCGGCCGGCGGCGATCGCCTCCTCCAGCGGGTCCTGGCGAATCAGGGCGGGCTCGCCGACGTCGGGCGCGAGACTGTCCACCTGCCCGTGGCCGACGAGCACCCGCAGCCCGCCCGCCGCGGGCGGGTCGGCGTCGAGCACGTCCGCCACCGGGTCGCGCAGTGGCCGGCGGGTGCGCCACGGCGCACCGACGACCTCGACACCCGGCGCGGGCGTACGGGGGACTGAGTCGCGCAGCACCTCGACGTGGGACGGCAGGTGCGCGGCGAGCATCGGGCTCGCCCACACCGAACCCGGCTCCAGCGAGTCGTGGTTGCCGGGCAGCAGGTAGACCGGGCAGGGGACGGCCCGCAGCGCCTCGCACGCCCGCAGGACGACCTTCCGGTCGACCTGGTTGGCGTCGAACACGTCACCGGCCACCACGACGAACGCGGCGGAGGTGCGCGCGGCCACCGCGCCGATGCTTTCGATCGCGTCGACGCGCGCCTGGCCGTAACGCGCCTGGGCCTCCGGGCCGAGGAACCGGCGCATCATCCCGAGCTGCCAGTCGCCGGAATGCAGGAACCTGATGGTGGTGCCGGGCGTCGTGTGGGGCGTCGTGTCGGGCATCGTGTCCCGAACGCTAGCGAGACCCGCGCCCGAACACCCGTTCGCCACGCGGAGACCGCGAAAGCCGTGGCCGCGGGAGTGATTCCCGTCGGCCAGGACAGGAATTTTCGGCCGGCTGTCACCCTCGCACGAGCTGCGTCGCGAGCCTCTTCCACCGCCTGACCGGCAGGTCGTTCGCCGCCTCCGCGGCCGCGGTCGCCGCGGCCTCAACGACGTCGCCGGCAACGCTGTCACCAGCAGGTTTGCCATTGTCCGACAGCGGAAGCGCCGTCCTCGGGCACGGCTTCACCGCCTGTTCGCCGGCCGTCGGCTGCACACTTCATCGTGGTAAACAAAGCGTGGTCGCGACTTCGGTGAATCCTTTGGATCAGGTTGGCAACGAAACGATCACGCCGTACAGTCCATCTCGGTCGCGCCGACAGGGGGGCGGCTACGACCCGCTTCGCCTAGCTCCGCCCGGCGGTGTCGTCAGACCCGGTACTTCCATCGGGCGGAGACGGAGGAACCACATACGGACCCGGCAACGGGTCCTGGGGTGAAGCCGCCTCGAGCGGCCGGGCACTTCCTCTCGCCCGAATCCGACAGCTAACTCCGCAGGCGACGGGAGGGAACACACTCATGGCCTATCAGGCAAAGCACCGCGGCGCCAGTCGTACGAACACCGTCGCCAAGCGCGTCACGAAGACCGCCGCCGTCACCGGCATCGCCGCCGCTGTCCCCATGGTCGGGATGGCTGCCGCCGCCACTCCGGCGAACGCCGCCAGCACCAACACGTGGGAACGCCTCGCCATGTGCGAGAGCAGCGGCAACTGGCACATCAACACCGGCAACGGCTTCTACGGCGGCCTGCAGTTCACCCGTTCGACCTGGACCGGCTTCGGTGGCGGCAAGTACGCCTCCCGCGCCGACTACGCCACCAAGTCGCAGCAGATCGAGATCGCGGAGAAGGTCCTGGACGTGCAGGGCTGGGGCGCCTGGCCGGCATGCTCGGCCAAGCTCGGCCTCGGCTCCGGCGACAAGGGCGGCAGCCCCAACACCCGCGCCCAGACGCAGGAGCGCAAGCAGCACAGCTCCCGCTCCTCGCGCGGCACCTCCCGGCCGAAGATCGTGAGCCGGCACACGCACACGCACTCCCGGCACGCGGTGTCCGGTGCCAGGTACGTCGTCCGGTCCGGCGACACCCTGTCCACCATCGCTCAGGCGCAGGGCGTCGACGGCGGCTGGCGGGCACTGTGGAACCTCAACCGGAAGCTGGTCGGGAGCAACCCCAACCTGATCTTCCCCAACGAGAAGCTCCGCCTCGGCTGAGTCCTCCCGGCTTCACCGGGATGCACCCGTACACCCCGGTACCCCCGCACCACAGGCACGACCAGGCGAGCGCCCCGGCTGCTGCACTGCAGCCGGGGCGCTCCCGTCTGGTCGGCCGTTCGGATCATTTGACCTGCCGTTGCCCGGTATGTTGCCTGTCATGTTGCACGAAACGCCGCCCGAGCAGGCCGGACGCGACGCTCGCCGCGCCCCCGCCGCGTCGCGCGGGCGACGGTGCACGCGAAGATGGACCCGATGAACGACGCACCCCGACCACCGCGACCGGTGGGTGACACGTCGCCGACCGCCGACGACCTCCTCCCCCGGGTGGCCCGGGGAGACGAGGACGCGTTCGGCGCGCTCTACGACCTGCTGGCCCCGCAGGTGTTCGGCGTCGTCTGCCGGGTGTTGCGCAACCCCTCGCTCGCGGAGGAGGTGAGCCAGGAGGTGTTCGTCGAGATCTGGCGTACCGCGTCCCGGTTCGACCCCTCCCGCGGCTCGGTGCGCACCTGGGCGAGCACGCTGGCCCATCGCCGCGCGGTCGACCGCGTGCGGTCGGAGCAGGCCTCCACCGACCGCGAACGCCGGGCCGCGGCCGGCGACAACTCCCCCGCGTACGACCAGGTGGTCGAGGAGGTGACGGCGAGCCTTGAGCAGGAACAGGTCCGCCGCTGCCTGGGCTCGCTCACCGACCTGCAGCGGCAGGCGGTGACCCTCGCCTACTACGTGGGGTACAACTACCGCGAGGTCGCCGAGGTCCTCGGCGCCAACCTGGCCACCGTCAAGACCCGCATGCGGGACGGGCTGACCCGGCTCCGCGACTGCATCGGCACCTTCGAGCTGGGAGCGCCGCGATGACGACGACTCCCGGCCTCCCCGACGTGCCCGACCTGCACTCCCTGACCGCGCCGTACGTGCTCGACGCGCTGCCCGAGCCGGAGCTGCGCGAGTTCGAGGCCCACCTGTCCACCTGTTCGAGCTGTCAGGGAGAAGTACGCGAGCTGGCCGCCGTCGCGGCCCAGCTCGCCGCCGCGACCGCCACCGAGCCGCCGGAGCAGCTGCGCGCCAGGGTCCTGGCCGCGATCCGGACCACCGGCCAGGAGGCGGCTCCCGACACCGGCAACGGACGTACCACCGTCCGGCCCACCGGCCCGGACGGCGACTCCGCGAACGGCGAAACCACGAACGGCGAAACCTCCTCGGCTGCCGAGAGCCGGCACCAGCCGGTCACCCACGGCCACCGCGCTCGGCGCCCTCGCCGGCGGGGACTGCTCGCCCTGGCCGCCGCGCTGGTCATCCTCGCCGGGGTGGGGGTCGGCGCGGGGGTCGTGCAGTACCAACAGGCCCAGCAGCGGACCGCCCAGGCCGTCCAGGAACGCGAGCGGATCGAGACCGTCCTGGCCGCTCCCGACTCGCGAACCGTCCGAGGCGACGTCCGCGGCGGCGGGAAGGTCACCGTCGTGGTGTCCCAGCAGCTCGACCGTGCCGTCGTACTCCTCGACGGGATGTCCCGGCCGCCCCGGGGGCGCACGTACCAGCTCTGGTTCATCTCCGGGGACAGCGCCCGCTCCGCCGGTGTCGTCGACGTCACCGGATCCGGACGGGTCAGCGAGGTTCTGTCCGGTGTCGGCGGCGCCAACGCGTTCGGCATCTCGGTGGAGCCGCAGGGCGGGTCCAAGGCGCCCACGACCACGCCGGTGGCGGCCGTCCCGCTCGCCTGACGCCTGTCGGTGCCCCCCGATACGCTCAAGCTAAGGTTCGGCGGGGCTATTTCGGGAGGGCCGATCCGTTGAGCACGCACGCGACACAGGTTGCACACGCGCAGGTTCCTTACACCCTCACCCGGCTGGGTGTGGTGATGACGCCGGAGCCGGACAACGAGCTGGAAAGTGAGGGCGTCCTCAACCCCGCCAGCGGACACACCCCCGACGGGAGGCTGCACCTGCTGCCGCGCATGGTCGCGGCCGGCAACGTGTCGCGGGTGGGGCTCGCGGAGGTCAACTGCGTCGACGGCGTTCCGGTGAGTGTCGATCGGCGCGGCGTCGTGCTGGCTCCCGACGAGGGCTGGGAGCGCGGCCTCAACAACGCCGGCGTGGAGGACCCCCGGGTCACCTGGGTGCCCGACCTGGACGTGCACGTGATGACCTACGTCGCCTACGGCCCGCTCGGTCCCAAGCTGGCGATCGCCGTCTCCGACGACCTGACCACCTGGCGGCGTCTCGGTCCGGTGCACTTCGAGTACCAACCCGACCTGGACACCGACCTCAACCTGTTCCCCAACAAGGACGCGGTGTTCTTTCCCGAGCCGGTCCCGGGGCCCGACGGCGAGCCCTGCTACGCCATGCTGCACCGCCCGATGTGGGACCTCGGCTGGTTCCGTCCCGGTGAGGGCGTCCACCTGCCCGCCGGAATCGACGACGACCGCCCGAGCATCTGGGTGTCGTACGTCTCGGTGGCCGCGGTCGAACAGGACCTCCGCGCGCTCACCCATCTGCACGACCACCGCCAGGTGGCCCAGCCGGAGTTCCCCTACGAGGAGCTGAAGATCGGCGCGGGGCCGCCGCCGATGCGGGTCGAGGAGGGCTGGCTGGTGATCCACCACGGCGTCACCGGCCACATTCCGCCGGGCTGGGACCCGAGCAGCCAGCGGGTCACCTACGGCGCGGGCGCGATGTTGCTGGACGCCCTGGACGTCTCCCGGGTGCTGGCCCGCACCCCCGAGCCGCTGCTCACGCCGGAGACCGACGACGAACGCACCGGCACCGTCGCCAACGTCGTGTTTCCCACGGCGGTGGAGACGATCGCCGGGCGCACCTACGTTTTCTACGGCATGGCCGACGCCCGGATCGGGGTCGCCCGGCTGGACCGCACCGACCGTACGACCTGAGAAGCCACTCGCTGCGGGCATCCCGGACGGCACGGAACCCGCCGGGTAATCGGCGGCAGCCTGTCGGTGGCATGCCCTAGGCTCGGGCGCGTGCCGCAGAAGATCGATCAGGACTTCCTCAGCCTTCCGCTCCGCCCGCTCGCCGACGCCGCTCTCACCCGCGCCCGCGAGCTGGGCGCCGAGCACGCCGACTTCCGGCTCGAGCGGATCCGGACGCAAAACCTCTCGCTGCGCGACGCCCAGTTGCAGGGCAGCACCGACGGCGAGGACACCGGGTTCGCGGTCCGCGTCGTGCACGAGGGGACGTGGGGCTTCGCCGCGAGCGTCGTGCTCACCCCGGAGGAGGCGGCGCGGGTCGCCGAGCGCGCCGTCGAGGTGGCGCGGGTCGCCGCCGGGATGAACGCCGAGCGCATCGAGCTCGCGCCCGAGCCGGTGCACGGTGACGTCACCTGGGTCTCGGCCTACGACGTCGACCCGTTCGCGGTCGCCACCGCCGACAAGGTGGAGCGGCTGGGCGACTGGAGCCGGCGGCTCCTCGCCGGCACCGGGGTCGCCCACGTCGGCGCGACGCTGCGGCAGGTCAAGGAGCAGAAGTTCTACGCCGACAGCCACGGCACGGTGACCACCCAGCAGCGGGTCCGGCTCAACCCCGACGTCGAGGCCTACGGCACCGATCCCGGCTCGGGCCGGTTCGACTCGATGCGGGTGCTCGCACCGCCGGTCGGCCGGGGGTACGAATACCTCACCGACCCGGCCTGGGACGCCCGCCTGGCCGAGCTGCCCGACCTGCTCACCGAGAAGCTGAAGGCGCCCCCGGTGGAGTCCGGCAGCTACGACCTGGTGATCGACCCGTCCAACCTCTGGCTGACCATCCACGAGTCGATCGGGCACGCCACCGAGCTCGACCGGGCGCTGGGCTACGAGGCCAACTACGCCGGCACGTCGTTCGCGACCCCCGACAAGCTCGGCACCCTGCGCTACGGCTCCGAGCACATGCACATCACCGGTGACCGCACCGTCGAGCACGGCCTGTCGACCGTCGGGTACGACGACGAGGGCGTGGCCGGGCAGTCCTGGGACATCGTGAAGGACGGCGTCCTGGTCGGCTACCAGCTCGACCGGCGGATCGCCCGGTCCTTCGGCTACGAGCGTTCCAACGGCTGCGCGTTCGCCGACTCCCCGTCCCACATCCCCGTGCAGCGGATGGCCAACGTCTCGCTGCAGCCGGCCGCGAACGGCCCCTCGACGGAGGAGCTGATCGCCGGGGTCGAGCGCGGCATCTACGTCGTCGGCGACCGTTCGTGGTCCATCGACATGCAGCGCTACAACTTCCAGTTCACCGGGCAGCGGTTCTACCGCATCGAGCACGGCCGGCTCGCCGGTCAGGTCCGCGACGTCGCCTACCAGGCCACCACCACCGACTTCTGGGGCTCGATGGAGGCGGTCGGCGGCCCGCAGACGTGGGTCCTCGGCGGCGCCTTCAACTGTGGCAAGGCCCAGCCCGGCCAGGTCGCGCCGGTCAGCCACGGCTGCCCGTCGGCGTTGTTCCGCGGTGTCCGCATCCTCAACACCACCCAGGAGTCAGGACGGTGACCGGTCCCTTGAGCAGCGACCTCACTCTGCAGGAGACGGTCGAGCGGGCGCTGGCCCGGTCGAAGGCCGACGGGTGTGTCGTCATCGCCACCGAGTCCTCCAGCGCCAACCTGCGCTGGGCCAACAACACCCTGACGACCAACGGCGTCATGCTCACCAGGTCCCTCACGGTGATCGCGTCGGTCGAGGGCACCGACGGCACCGCCTCCGGTGTCGTCACCCGCAGCGTGACCACCGGCGACGACATCGACGCGGTGGTGCGGTCGGCGGAGGACGCCGCCCGCGACAGCGTGCCGGCGGAGGATGCCCGCCCGCTGGTCGAGGGCGACGCGGCCGCCGACTGGGACGAGCCGCCCGCGCACACCTCGATCCGGGTCTTCGACACGTTCGCACCCGCCCTGGGCGAGGCCTTCGGCAGGGCGCGCGGCGACGGCACCCACCACTACGGTTTCGTCGAGCACGACGTGACCACGACCTACCTCGGCTCCTCCACCGGGCTGCGGCTGCGGCACGTCCAGCCGACCGGCTACGTCACGATGACCGGCAAGTCCGCCGACCTGCGGCGGTCGGCATGGGTGGGCCAGGCCACCCCGGACTTCCACGACGTGGACGCGACCGCGCTGAGCGCCGAGCTCGACCAGCGGCTGCGGTGGTCGCAGCGCCGGATCGACCTGCCCGCCGGCCGGTACGAAACCCTGCTCCCGCCGACCGCCGTCGCCGACCTGATGATCTACGCCTACTGGACGATGTCCGGCCGCGACGCCCACGACGGCCAAACCGTCTACTCCAGGCCCGGTGGCGGCACCCGCGTCGGCGAGCAGCTTTCCCCGGTGCCGCTGTCGCTGCGGTCCGACCCGGCCTACGCCGGTCTGGAGTGCGCGCCGTTCGTGGTGGCGAAGTCCTCCTCCGCCGCGCAGAGCGTGTTCGACAACGGCACCCGGCTCGGCCCGACGGACTGGATCCGGGACGGCAGGCTGGCGACGCTGGCCACCACCCGCCACTCCGCCGACCTGACCGGGCTGGGCACGACGCCGTACGTCGACAACCTCGTCCTGGACGTGCCCGGCACGCACTCGTCCCTGGACGACATGGTCGCCCGCACCGAACGCGGTCTGCTCCTCACCTGCCTGTGGTACATCCGCGAGGTCGACCCGCAGACGCTGCTGCTGACCGGGCTCACCCGCGACGGCGTCTATCTCGTCGAGAACGGCGAGGTGGTCGGCGAGGTCAACAACTTCCGGTTCAACGAGAGCCCGGTCGACCTGCTCGGGCGGATCAGCGAGTCGGGGACGACCGTGCCGGCGTTTTCCCGGGAGTGGGGCGACTACTTCCCGCGAGTGGCGATGCCCGCGCTCCGGGTGCCCGACTTCAACATGTCCAGCGTCAGCCAGGCCAGCTGAGCCCGGTCGTGTGGTGGCCCGGGTCGTAGGCCGGCCCGGGCCCACGAACCCGGCCGGCCGCTCACCCCTCGGTCAGCGCAACCCGAGCCGGCTCACCGTGGAGATGCCGTACCTCTCCCCGGCCGCCTGCTTCAGCGCCCGCACCCCGCCGGTGCGTCCGGTGACCACCAGCCCGGTCAGCGAGCGCTGCGCCTCGGGGTCACCGCCGAACGCCGCGATGCACGCTTCCGGCTGGATGTTCGCGAACGCCAGCAGCGCACCGGGCGCACCCAGCGGCCCGGCCAGGGCCAGCAGCGCCGCCGACCCGACGTAGGTCCGGCCGCCCCACTCGTCGAGCTCGCGCAGCAACCGCACCGGGTCGCCCGAGGAGTCCTTGACCGCCCCGATCGGCAGGCCGGGCAGGGCGTCCACCTCGATGCCGGGCACGCCGAGCGGACCCGGGTTTTGGTAACCGATCACCCGGTCGGCACCGCCGGCCGCCGCCGTCACCGCGCCGAACAGCTCCACCGCGGCGACACCGCCGCGGGCCGGGCTCACGAGTACGGCGTCGGCGCCGGCCTTACGGGCCGCCGCCGCCCGGTCCGCCGCCGCCCGCGGCCAGGACGCACCGGCTCCGGCGATCACGGTGACGTCGGCCGGCAGAGCGGACCGGACGGCCGCGATGAGGCCCTCGCGTTCGGCGTCGGTCAGCGTCTCCGCCTCGCCGGTCGTGCCGGCCACCAGCACCGCGCGCACCCCCGCCTCCACCACGCGGGCGGCGTGCGCGGCGGTGCCGGCGACATCGACCTCGCCGTTACCGTCGAAAACCGTGAACAGTGCGACTCCGACGCCGGTGAACGTGGGTTCCGCCATCCGTGACCACTCCCCTGTCGTGTGCCGGCCGGTTGCCGGGTGGCCGCTCGACCGCTCCGGTTGCCGTCAGGCTGTCGTCCGGTTGATGTCTCGTTCGTTCCATTGTCGCCCGGCCAGCCACGGCGACCTCCCGGCACCGGCGATCACGGCGCTGTTACCGTCCATGCATGCCCACTGCCGCCCCGCCACCGAACGAGTTCCTGCGTTCGCTGCTGCAGATCCCTTCCGTCTCCGCCCGTGACGTGGACACCGAAGGCCGCACGCTGGTCAGCTACGACGTCACCGGCTCCGCTCAGCTGTACGAGGTCGGCGCCGACGGAACCTGGCGGCGGCTGACCGACCTGGACGGCGTGGCCGCCGGACGCTATCTGCCGGGCACCCGAGCGGTCGTCGTCCAGCACGACGCCGGTGGCAACGAACGCGGCCAGCTGTCCCTGGTCGACCTCGACTCCCCCGACCTCGACTCCCCCGACGTCGCAGGCGCCGGGGACGCCGGGGAACCGCTGCCCCCGCTCGTACCATTCGTGCACGATCCGGCCTTTGTGCACCGGTTGGCCGGAGTCGAGCCAGGCCGGGTGTTCTACCTCACCAACCGCCGCAACGGCGTCGACTTCGACCTGGTGAGCCGGGAGGTCGGGTCCGGCAAGGAGACGGTGCTCTACGACGGTGGCGGGTACGTCGCCGAGGTGGAGGCCTCCCCCGACGGTCGCTGGGTGGCGCTCACCCGGCCGAACGCCCCGGCCAACTCCCTGCAGCTGCTGCTGGTCTCCACCGAGGACGGCCAGGTGGAGCCACTCACCCCGTGGGACGACGACGCCTACGTCCGCACGCCGTCCTGGCTTCCGGACTCCTCGGCCCTGCTGGTGTCGGGCAACCCGGGCCGGGAGATGACGGCCGTACTGCGGTACGACCTGGCCGCCCGAACCTGGTCCGAAGTGGTGGCCGACTCCGGGCACGACCTGGTGGGCTGGGTCTCTCCCGACGGCGCGCACGTCCTGGTCGCCACCAACGACGACGGAGCCGTGTCGCTGGCGCTGCACTCCCTCCCCGACGGCGAACCGGTTCGCGACCTGGACCTGCCCGCGGGTGGCTGCGCGGCGCTGCACCGGCACCCCGATCCGGTGTGGTCACAGGCGGGTGACGCCGTGGCCGTGACGTACAGCTCGCCGGTCGAGCCCCCGTACGCCCTCCGCCTGGACGTCACCACCGGCACCTCGACGCCGATCCGGCCCGCGAACCGGCCCGACCTTCCGGGCGGCCTGGTCGCACCGGAGTCCCACCGCGTCGCCGCACCCGACGGCGAGCAGATCCCGACGTTCGTCTACCGCCCGGCCGACGGCGGCGACGGTTCGGCGGTGCTCGTCGTGCACGGCGGACCCGAGGGCCAGTCGGTGCGGCAGTGGCAGCCGATGGTCGCGGGCCTGGTCGCGCAGGGGCACACCGTGCTGGTCCCCAACGTGCGCGGCTCGACCGGCTACGGCAAGCGGTGGTACGCCCTGGACGACGTGCGCCGGCGGCTGGACTCGGTCGCCGACCTGGCCGCGCTGCACGAGTGGCTGCCCACGATCGGCGTCGACCCGGACCGGGTCGCGCTCTACGGCGGTTCGTACGGCGGCTACATGGTTCTCGCCGGCCTTGCGTTCCAGCCGGCGCGCTGGGCCGCCGGGGTGGACATCGTGGGGATCGCCTCGCTGGTGACGTTCCTGGAGAACACCTCCGACTACCGGCGCGCGCACCGTGAGCGGGAGTACGGCTCGCTGGCGAACGACCGCGACTTCCTGCACGAGGCCAGCCCGCTCACCCAGGTGGACGCGATGCGGGCACCACTGTTCGTCATCCACGGCGCGAACGACCCGCGGGTGCCGTTGTCGGAGGCCGAGCAGATCGTCGCCGCGCTGCGGGCCCGGAACGTCCCGTGCGAGCTGCGGGTGTACGCCGACGAGGGGCACGGGCTGGCCAAGCGGGCGAACCAACTGGACGCCTACCCCGCCGCGTGCGCGTTCCTGGCCGAGCAGCTGGCCAAGCGTTCCGGCGGTCCCGGTGACAGCGGAGAAGGAGTGGCATGAGCGAGCACAACGAACGCGTCGGCTTCGTCGGCCTGGGCATCATGGGTGCCGGCATGGCAGGAAACCTGCTGCGCAAGGGCTTCGACGTGGTGGTGTACAACCGCACGGCCGCCCGGACCGAGCCCCTCGTGGCCGACGGTGCCGAGGCCGCCGGCACACCGCGAGAGGTGGCGCAGCGGTGCGACGTGGTGTTCATCTGCGTGAGCGACACCCCCGATGTCGAGCACGTCCTGTTCGGCGAGGACGGCATCGCGGCCGGGATCCGCGACGGTGCGCTGGTGGTGGACTCCAGCACGGTGAGCCCGGCGTCCACCCGGGAGTGGGCGGGCAGGCTGGCCGAGCAGGGTGTCGGTTTCCTGGACGCGCCGGTGTCCGGCGGCAGCGAGGGTGCCGCGAAGGGCACGTTGTCGATCATGGTCGGCGGTGACGACGCAGACGTGGAGCGGGCGCGGCCCTACCTCGAGGCGATGGGCTCCACGATCACCCACGTCGGCGTCGTCGGCGCCGGCCAGACCTGCAAGCTTGTCAACCAGATCCTGGTCGTCACCTCGATGCTCGGGGTGTCCGAGGCGCTGGTGCTGGCCAAGGCCGGTGGCCTGGATCTCGAGAAGACCATCACCGCGGTCGAGGGCGGCGCCGCCGGTTCGTGGATGCTCGCCAACCGCGGACCGCAGGTGATCCGCGACGACTGGCGGCCGGGCTTCACCATCGACCTGCAGCAGAAGGATCTGCGGCTGGTGCTGGAGGCCGCCGACGAGCTCGGCGTACCCGCTCTCGCCACCAGCACGATCTTCCACCTCTACCGCACCCTGCAGCGCGACGGGCTCGGCGGCGAGGGCAACCACGCCCTGATCAAGGCACTCGAACGCCTGGCCGGCGTTCAGGCTCGGCAGGTGGACGGCGACGGTCGGGCGTCCTGACAGCGGGACCGACAGTGGGACCGCCGGCGGGCCTGGCCGCGGGACCGACAGCGGGGCCGTCGCCTCAGGAGAAGGCGGCCACGTTGGCCCGCGCCCAGGTCGCGAACGTCGTACCCGGCCGGCCGGTGACCTTCTCCACGGTCGGGACGACGGCCTGCGGGTGCTCGGCCAGCGCGGCGAGCCCGTCGACGTACCACCCGGCGACCTCCCCCATGGCCGGGGCCAGCTGCTCGACCGCCTCGGCATGGCTCACCCGCACGAACTCGACGTCCCGGCCGAGCGCCGCGCCGAGTTCGCGCACCAGCTCCACCCGGGTGAGGGTCTGCGGACCGGTGAGGTCGTACGCCCGGCCCTGGTGGCCGTCCTCGACCAGCGCGGTGGCGGCGACGGCGGCGATGTCCTCCAGCGCGATGGGCGCGTTGGCCGCGTCCGGGTACGGCTCGCGCACGGTGCCGGTGGTGCGGATCTGGCCGGCCCACATGAAGGTGTTCGTCATGAACTCGCCGACGTCGAGGTGGGTCCACGCGACACCGGACGCCTCGACCACCTGCTCGATCTCGTGCCACCAGCTGCCCGCCGGGCCGGCCAGGTCGACGATGTGCCGGACCCCGGCGTCCACGGCCATGGCGACGACCTCCCGCACGGTCTGCGTGAGCGGCGCGAGGTACATCCGGTCCACTCCGGCCAGCGCCGCCGGCATCGTCTCCGGCCGGCCGAGGTATCCCCGGGCGACCTGGACCCCCGCCGGAAGCGCGGCCTTCGCCGGGTTCGTCGTCAGGGCCCGTACGTCCGTCTCACCCGCGACCAGCAGCTCGTCGACGACCAGTCGCCCCACGTTTCCGGTCGCCCCCGTCACCAGGATCGTCATCCGCCGTTCCCTTCCCACCCATGTTTCCGTATGGAGTACGGGAATATTAGCGTAGGGCGTACGGAAAACAATCCTCGTCCACCCGAGCTCGGGAGCGACCGGAGCACCATGACGATCAGAGCACCCCTGACGACCGGAGCAATCCTGACGACCGGAGCACCATGACGATCGAACACAGCGGCGGCGCGGACCCCGCGCGGATCCTGCCCCTGCTCTGGCGGCGGACCCGGCCCGGCCGCGACGCCGCCCGCCCGGCCCTCGGCCGGCGCCCCCGGCTGTCGGTGGACGACGTGGTGGCCGCGGCCGTCAGGCTCGCCGACGCCGACGGCATCCAGGCGATGGCGATGAGCGGGGTCGCCAAGGCACTCGGCGTGGGGACGATGACGCTCTACACGTACGTGCCGTCCAAGACCGAGCTGGTCGACCTGATGGTCGACGACGTGCTGGCCGGGCTCGACCTGCCCGCGCCAGGCCAGGACCGCCCGGACGGCTGGCGCGCACAGCTCGAGCTCTACGCCGGCCGCGTCCGGTCGATGTACCGGAGCCACCCCTGGCTGCGGCACGTCTCCACGGTGCGCCCGCCGCTCGGGCCGGGGATGCTCGCCGAGCGGGAGTACGTTCTGTCCACGCTGATCGACACCGGCCTGACCCCGCCGCAGGTGGACGCGGCCGCGACCGCGGTGTCCACGATCGTGCACGCCACCGCCGGCCTGGAGACCGAGAGCGAGCAACTCGAACGCACCACCGGCCAGTCACACGACGCCTGGTGGGGCGAGCGGATGGAGTTGTGGGACGAGTACTTCGACGTCGAACGGCATCCGTCGATGACCCGGCTGTGGCACAGCGGCGGGTTCGCGCGGAACGCGGCCGAGGCGACCGTCGGGGCGAACGAGTTCGGCCTGCGCCGCCTGCTGGACGGCATCGCCCAGCTCGTCGGCGGCGGGCCCGCGCGCTGACGGGCCCGGCCGGGTTGCGCTGAGGTCGAGTGGCGCTACAGCGACCAGGACTCGGACTCGGTGACCACCGGGTCGGTCAGCCCCACCGCGGCCGCCTGGGCCAGCCGGGACAACGCCTGCGTCGGATCACCCGTGGGCACGAACACCACCGAGTCGGCCCCGGCGTCGTGGAACTCCCGCAGGGTCTTCGCCGCCTCGTCGGGTGTGCCGGTCACCGCCAGCTGGTGCACCCACTCCCGGGGCAGCGCCTCCGCCAGGTCCTCCTCCTCCGCGTGGTCTCGGGCGAGCTCGGCCGCCTCCTCGGCGATGCCGAGCGGCCCGAGCTGCACCGAGCAGTCGCCGCGCAGGACCCGGGCGATGCTGCGGCGGACCGCCCACTCCCCGTCCTCGTCCAGCCCGAGGTAGGCGTAGACGGTGTAGCGGTGCGGGTCGGTACGCCCGGCCTCGGCGCGGCCGGCGTCCACCCGCTCACGTGCCCAGCGAAGGTAGGCCGGCGCGGACAGCTCCGACAGGACGGTGCCGTCGGCCACCCGGCCGGACAGCCGCAGCGACTTCTCCGCGCGGACGCCCAGCGAGATCGGCGGCGGCTCGGCGATGGGATACCGCAGGGTCACGTCGTCCAGCCGCACGTGCCGGCCCGAGGTCGTCACCGTCTCACCGGCAAGCAGCGCCCGGACCGCCGCCACGCTCTCTCCCAGCGCGGCCAGCTGCGACGGCGGCAGCGCGCCGATCTGCTCCATCCAGCTCGCCACCCCGTGGCCGAACCCGGGCAGCACCCGGCCGGGGAAGATCCGCAGCAGGGTGGACAGCTCCAGGGCCGCGGTCGCGGGGTTGCGCATCACCGCCGGCAGCACGCCGATCCCGATGGCCAGCCGCTCGGTGGCCGCCAGGGCCGCGGTCGCCGCCGCGATGCCGCCGGCGAAGAAGCAGTCCTCCACCACCCACAGCTCCTGGTAGCCGAGGGCCTCGACCTGGTGGGCGTAGGAGGGCAGTGCCTCCGGCTCGATCGCACACGGAAACATCGCACCGACGCTCGTCATCGGGTCACTATGGCACAGCCTTCCGACAGGTCGCCCGACCCAGTGATCCGCCGACCCGACGAACCGCCGACCCAACGAACCGCCGAACCGCCGAACCGATGGCCAGGCCGCGAAGACCCGGCCGGGACAGGGCTACTCGGCGAACGCGTCCGGCGGCGGGCAGACGCAGACGAGGTTGCGGTCGCCGTAGGCCTGGTCGATCCGGCGTACCGGCGACCAGTACTTCCGCCGGCGCAGGCTCGGCATCGGGTAGGCCGCCTCGTCCCGGGTGTAGGGGTGGTCCCACTCCCCGGCCAGCATCTCCACCGTGTGCGGTGCGTTGACCAGCGGGTTGTCGCCGGCCGGCCACTCCCCCGACGCGACCCTGCCGATCTCGCCGCGGATGGCGATCATGGCCGCGCAGAACCGGTCCAGCTCGGCGAGGTTCTCCGACTCGGTGGGCTCCACCATGAAGGTGCCCGCCACCGGGAAGCTCATCGTCGGCGCGTGGAAGCCGTAGTCGATCAGCCGCTTGGCCACGTCGTCGACGCTGACCCCGGCCTCCTTCGCCAGCGGCCGCAGGTCGATCACGCACTCGTGCGCGACGAGGTTGTGCCGGCCGGTGTAGAGGACGTTGTAGTGCGGAGCCAGCCGGGTGGCGACGTAGTTGGCGGCGAGTACGGCCGACTCGGTGGCCAGGCGCAGCCCCGGCTCACCCATCATCGCGACGTACGCCCAGGAGATCGGCAGGATCCCGGCCGAGCCGAACGGCGCCGCCGACACCGGGCCCACTCCGGTCGCCGGACCGGCCTCGGGCCGCAGCGGGTGGTTGGGGAGGTAGGGCGCGAGGTGCTCGCGGACCGCGACCGGTCCCACTCCCGGGCCACCGCCGCCGTGCGGGATGCAGAACGTCTTGTGCAGGTTGAGGTGGGACACGTCGCCGCCGAACTCGCCCAGCCTGGCCAGGCCGAGCAGGGCGTTCAGGTTGGCGCCGTCGACGTAGACCTGCCCGCCCGCGTCGTGCACGAGGTCGGCCAGCTCGGTGATGTCCTCCTCGTACACGCCGTGCGTGGACGGGTAGGTGACCATGATCGCGGCCACCCGGTCGTGGTGGGTGCCGAGCTTGGAGCGCAGGTCGGCCAGGTCGACGGTGCCGTCCTCGGTCGCCGCGACGACCACGACCCGCATGCCGGCCAGGACGGCCGACGCGGCGTTGGTGCCGTGCGCCGACGACGGAATGAGGCACACGTCGCGCTCACCCTCACCGCGCGAACGGTGGTAGGCGCGGATCGCCAGCAGTCCGGCCAGCTCCCCCTGGGAGCCGGCGTTGGGCTGCAGCGAGACCGCGAAGTATCCGGTGGCCCGCGCCAGCCAGTCCTCCAGCTGCCGGATCAGGGTGAGGTATCCCTGCGCGTCCTCGATCGGCGCGAACGGATGGATGCCGGCGAACTCCGGCCAGCTGATCGGCTCCATCGCCGCGGTCGGGTTGAGCTTCATGGTGCACGAGCCGAGCGGGATCATCCCCCGGTCGAGGGCGAAGTCGTCGTCGGCGAGCCCGCGCAGGTAGCGCAGCATGGACGTCTCCGAACGATGGCGCTCGAAGACCGGGTGGGTGCAGAACGCCGAGGTCCGCACCAGGTCGGCCGGCACCGCGTCGGAGGTGCGCGCGTCGAGGTCGGGGACGTCGCCGACGTCGTACGAACCGGCGCCGAACGCGGCCCACACCGCGGCGAGGTGGTCGGGCGTGGTCGCCTCGTCGCAGGCGATCCCCACGTGGTCGGCGTCGGCGAGCCGGAGGTTGACGCCCCGCTCGCGAGCGGCGGTCACCACCTCGGCGGCCCGGCCGGGCACCCGGGCCAGCACCGTGTCGAAGTACGCCTCGTGGACCACCTCGACGCCACCCGCGCGCAGGCCGGCGGCGAGAACGGCGGCGGACCGGTGGATGCGGGCGGCGATCTCGCGCAGGCCGTCGGCACCGTGGTAGACGGCGTACATCCCGGCGATCACCGCGAGCAGCACCTGCGCGGTGCAGATGTTGCTGGTCGCCTTCTCCCGCCGGATGTGCTGCTCGCGGGTCTGCAGCGCCAGCCGGTACGCCGGCCGGCCGGCCGCGTCGACGGACACCCCGACCAGGCGGCCGGGCAGGTTGCGCTCCAGGCCCTTACGGACCGCCATGTAGCCGGCGTGCGGACCGCCGTACATCATCGGCACCCCGAACCGCTGCGCGCTGCCGACCGCGACGTCGGCGCCGATCTCACCCGGCGGGCGGACCACCGCACAGGCCAGCAGGTCGGCGGCCACCGCCACCTGCGCGCCGCGTTCGTGCGCGTCCTCGATCAGGCCGCGATGGTCGCGCAGCGCACCGCTGACACCGGGGTACTGCACCAGGACGCCGAAGAACTCCCCGTCCGGAAGCCCGGTGGACAGGTCGGCGACGTCGACGGTGATGCCGAGCGCCTCCGCGCGGGTGGTGACCACCGCGACCGTCTGCGGCAGGCAGTCCACGTCGACGACGAACCGCGCGCTCGTGGACTTGCGGTTGGAACGCCGGAGCAGGGTCATCGCCTCCGCGGCGGCGGTCGCCTCGTCCAGCAGGGACGCGCCGGCGACCGGCAGGCCGGTCAGGTCGCCCACCATGGTCTGGAAGTTGACCAGCGCCTCCAGCCGGCCCTGGCTGATCTCCGGCTGGTACGGCGTGTACGCGGTGTACCAGGCGGGGTTCTCCAGGACGTTGCGGCGGATCACCGGCGGGGTCACGGTGTCGGCGTACCCCATCCCGATCATCGACACCATCAGCCGGTTGCGGCCGGCGAGCTCACGCAGCTCGGCCAGCGCCTGGCCCTCGGTCACCGCGGGACGCAGGTCGAGCGGGGAGTCGGCACGGATGCCGCCCGGGACCGCGGCGGCGACGAGTTCCTCCAGCGACCCGAACCCGCAGGCCGCCAGCATCTTGGCCCGCTCCTCCGCGTCCGGGCCGATGTGCCGCTCGGCGAACACGTCCGCGGAGATGGGCTCGCCCAGCTGGGCGTGTGCGCGCAGGCCGTCGGAGCCGGGTGCGGTCGTCCGGGGGGGCCGCCCGGATCCGGGCGTGGATCCGGGCACGGATCCGGAGGTGGGGACAGTCATGTGGGGGCTCCCAAGTCGAGGCTGCTCGCCTGGCGGTCCCCCTCTGTCACGTCACCACCGACGCTTCAGAGTCGCCTCGCCCGCGCGGTCCGTTGGCCTGAGAGGTTCCGGGGAGGGTTGCCCCTTCGGCGCCTGCCACCCCCGTCGGCCGGTCGCCGATGGCGCGGCGACTCGTCAGGCGGTGGAGCTGGCAGGACTCTCCCACGCGGGGTAGTCAGCGCCCCCCACGCTACCAGCGCCGGCCACGGGACCAGCTCCTGCCAGTGTGGTGGTTGGGGACGACTCACCCGAACCGCCCGCCGCGCGGAAGGCGCAGCGGGCGGAGTGGCCGGAAGCGGGAGGTGACCGGAAGTGGGAGGAGATCGGAGGAGATGGGCGGGATCGTCAGACGATCAGCCGGGCCTGCCGCCGGGCCGAGAGCTCGTCGTCGGGGTGGTCACCGGCGCCGGCACCGTCGAGGCGCTCACCGGGCAACTGGGCGAGGGATCCCTCGACCTCGCGGGAGACCCGGCCGAGCGCGATCCCGAAGACGCCCTGCCCACCCTGGAGCAGGTCGATGACCTCGTCCGGCGAGGTGCACTCGTAGACGCTGGCACCGTCGCTCATCAGCGTGATCTCGGTGAGATCGCCGGCGCCCCGCTCGCG
This sequence comes from Actinopolymorpha cephalotaxi, assembly GCF_013408535.1. NCBI lineage: Bacteria > Bacillati > Actinomycetota > Actinomycetes > Propionibacteriales > Actinopolymorphaceae > Actinopolymorpha > Actinopolymorpha cephalotaxi. The sequence goes on along the minus strand of NZ_JACBZA010000001.1, from coordinate 1,831,284 downwards.
CAGGTGGGTGACGGCGGTGCGGATCTGCTGGAGGGAGACGCCCGCGTCGAGCAGCCGCTTGATGACCTTGAGGAGCAGGATGTCGCGGAAGGAGTACAGCCGCTGGGTGCCCGAGCCGGACGCGGGACGAATCGTCGGCTCCACCAGCGAGGTGCGGGCCCAGTAGTCGAGCTGGCGGTAGGTGATGCCCGCAGCCGCGCACGCGGTCGTCCCGCGGTAGCCCAGGTCGTCACCGGGTGGCTCCGGCACGCCGTCCACCGGTCCGAACAGCAGGCCCTGCTCACCGGCCGAACGCCGTGCCTCCGCGCGTTCGGGGCCTTCACTCGGAGCGGCGCCGGTCGCGCTGCCCCCCGATTGGTCACCCGTGCTCGTCACCGCACGCCTCCACGTCTAACGGCGTCGCCTGGACGACGCCATCCTGACCCCGCCCATTCCCTGCATGGCCGACGTCTATGGCCACACGACCGGAGTCGCGTGCTTTGCGAACCCGTGGATTTCGAGTTACATCAACGAGGTTTGTTCGTCACGGTAGGCCGGGGCCGGGAGGGGGTCAACGCGACGGGCCGTGTGTCGCACCGAAACCTCAACCTGAGGTCGAGAGCTCGCCCAGCGTGGCGGCGGACGCGGTAGGTCGGTGAGCTGGGCAGTGGCGAGGGGGTAGGCGGTCGGCCGGTCAGCCGGGAGTGTCGAAATCTTCGGGTGTGACCTGGTCCAGGAACTCCCGGAACTTCTGGACCTCGGCCTCCTGTTCGTCCGGGATCGCGATGCCCGCCTCGTCCAGCACCTCGTCGGAGCAGACGATGCGGACGCCGAGGCGCAGTGCCAGCGCGATCGAGTCCGACGGCCGGGCACTCACCTCCACGCCACTGGCGAACGCCAGGATGCCGTAGAACACCCCGTCGCGCAGATCGGTGATCCTGACCTCGCTCAACTCCTGCCCGATCGCCACGAGGACGTCACGGAACAGGTCATGAGTGAGGGGCCGGGCAGGAACGATGCCCTGCTGGGCGTGGGCGATCGCACTCGCCTCGGCGGGCCCCACCCAGATGGGCAGGAAGCGTTCGCCCTCCACCTCCCGGAGCAGGACTATCGGCTGGTTGGAAGGCATCTCTACCCGGACACCAACGACGTCGAGCTCGCGCACTCGTCCACAGTACCGCGCTCGGCACCCAGAAGGTCAGGTGACGCCCTATCCGTGCAGTCCGGCCTTCACCAGCAGGGCGTGCAGGTGCACGGACAGGGCGGCGAGTTCGCGGGTGCGTTCCTCCGCCCGTGCCCGCGAGTCGGCGGCACGGTGGCGGACCAGCGGTGCGGTCACCTGCTCGATCAGGCCGACCTGCCGATCTGCTGCCGTACGGAAGGCACGCAGGTGGCGCGGCTCCAACCCGAAGCCGGCCAGCTCACCCGCGACCTTGGCGATGGCAAGCGCGTCCTCGTCGAACTGGTCGCGGCCGTGCCGTGCGGTGACCAGGCCGTACGACTCGAGTTGCTCGAACAGCTCGGGCTCGATGCCGGCCAGCTCGATGACTTCTCGTCGGTTCCACCGCACGTCCGAGCGACTCGGCCGGAACGCCGACGGGCGTACGGTGCCCTCGTCGTCGACGATCCGCGGTGCGGGCTGGACACGTCCGTCACCGGCAGGGAGGTTGGGCGGCGGCAGACCGGCGTCCAACGCGGCGAGGTGTTCCTTGATGACCCGCAGCGGGAGGTAGTGGTCGCGCTGCGCGGTCAGCACGAACCGCAGCCGCTCGATGTCCTCGTGGCCGAACTTGCGGTAGCCCGAAGGCGCGCGCTCGGGCTCGATGAGCCCCTCGGCCTCGAGAAAGCGAATCTTGGAGATGGTGACGTCCTGGAACTCAGGGCGCAGCCTGGCCAGCACTTCACCGATGGAGAAACTGCCGGATCGCGCCGACGCCGCCCCGCTCACCGCAGGTGCCTCCGCCGTCCGCGGCGACCGCGGTGGCGAACACCGGGGTTCACCCTGTCTCCTCCTCGGACCCTCCGTCCACACCCGCCGCGCTGCGCTCACCGGGCGCACCACGGCCGAACCCACGCTGGCTGGCGAAGTAGACGAGGCGGAACTTCCCGATCTGCACTTCGTCACCGCCGACGAGCATCACCTCGTCGATGCGGTCGCGGTTGACGTAGGTGCCGTTCAGGCTCCCCACGTCGCGCACCGCGAAACCCTGGGGCTGGCGGTGGAACTCCGCGTGCCGACGGGACACGGTCACGTCGTCGAGGAAGATGTCACTGTCGGGATGGCGCCCGACGGTCACCACGTCGGAGTCGAGCAGGAACCTGCTGCCCGCACTCGGACCACGCTGCACGATGAGCAGCGCGCTGTCGAACGGCAGGGCGTCCACCGCGGCCTGTTCGTGTGGACGAAGCTCCGCCTCGGCGCGTTCCTCGGCGGCCTCGCCGCCACCCAAGGAGATCGTGGCGGTCTGCTCGACCGGCCGCTCACCCACGAGGGCCTTACCGCACTGCGAACAGAACCTGCTGCCCTCGGCATTGTCATGCCCGCACTGGGTGCAGAACGGCATCGACGACCCTCCCGTGGCGGAAATCGGCGCGACTGTTGTTGGACACTTCCACCGCACACACCCTAACCCTTGATCCCGGCTGGAGGTGGGCAGGTCGGACGATACGCCGACCGGCCCGGTCCGGGTGTGTTCGCCGCCTCCTGCGCCGGGCGTCGCGAGGGGCCCGGCGGTCGGAGATCAGCAGGTCAGGACTGTTCCACCTGCGCCTGGTAGGCGTCGGCGTCGAGCAGGCCGTCGAGCTCGGTCCGGTCGGCTGGGCGGACCTCGATCATCCAGCCGTCGCCGTAGGGGTCGGAGTTGACCAGCTCGGGGCGTTCGTCCAGTGCGTCGTTGCGGGCCACCACCGTGCCCTTGATGGGCGAGAAGAGATCACTCACGCTCTTGGTGGACTCGAGCTCACCGCAGGCGGCGCCGGCCTCCACGTCGACGCCCACCTCCGGCAGGCTGACGTAGACGATGTCACCGAGCGCACCCTGTGCGTAGTCGGTGATGCCGATGCGGACCGTGCTGTCGGCACCGCCGGGATCGCGCACCCACTCGTGGTCGCTGGTGTAGCTGAGGTCGTCCGGGAACACGCGCGTCTCCTACTTCTTGCCTCGGTTGCTTCTGTGCTCGGTGGATCATCGCGAGGAGGACCCGGGCGATTTGTCCGGGGCCGGGCGAGCGTAGCGAGGGCTCACCACGCTGTGCAAGGAATTGACCTGGATGGTCTGCCGCTCCAGGACCGAGGCGAGCCCGCCCTTCTGGCTCACCTCGTCCACGACGCCGCCGGGGATGCGCATCGCCGTGGCGAGAGTACGCGCGTCGCCGATCGCATCGATGGTGTACGGCGCCGGCAGCAGCTTGCCGTCGACGATGATCCCGCCCTGGCCGTCCAGGACGTAGCTCGACGCGACCACCCGGACCCGGTCGTTGATCTCGATCGCCTCCGCACCCGCGTCGCGCAGCTCCTCGATCGTGTTGAGCACGAGGGACGCGTTGACCGCCGCCTGGTTGTCGGTGATCGTGAGCCGGATGCCCGGCCCGGTCGCCGGCAGCGTCCCGGCGAGGATGCCGAGCGTCTGGGCGCGGGTCTGCGCCTGCTCCAGGGCGGACCGGCGGCGGTCGGCACCGGAGACCAGGTCGGCCTTGGATCGCTGCAGGTCACCGATGTCGGTCTCCAGGCGGCGGGAGCGCTGCTGCAGACCGTCCATGATCTGGATGAGCTGGGTGCGGTCGGCGTTGGTGAACTCGTCGGTGTTGCGCAACGCCCGCACCTGGACCGTCGCCGCGAAGCCCAGCGCCGCCAGCAGCACGGCCGCGGCGACCTGCGCGCGGGAGGTGTGCGGACGGAACGCTCCGGCCAGCCGGCGCCAGGCGGTGTTGCGCGGCTTGGCGGGAGTCGGTCTGGTCGCGGCGATGCCGGCCGGAGCGGCGTCGCCGGTCACGGGCTGCTGCTCGGCCGCGGACTGGTCGGCCCCAGGCTGCTCGGCCCCGGGCTGCTCGGCGGCGGTCGCCCCTTCCCCGGGCTGCTCGGCCGCAGTCGGCACGGCGGCCGCCGACTCTCCCCCGGGCTGCGCGGCCGCAGTCGGCACGGCGGCCGTCGACTCTCCCCCGGGCTGCGCGGCCGCAGTCGGCTCGGCGGCGGCCGGCTCCTCCCCGGACTGTTCGGCCGCAGACCGGTCGGCCGTGGCCGGCTCTTCCCCGGAGCTCGGGGTACGGGGAGTTTCGCTCTCGTCTGCCATCGTCGTCTCAGGCCTTGAAGAGCCGCCGCCGGATGGCCGCCATGTTGGAGAAGATCCGGATGCCGAGGACGACGACCACACCGGTCGACAGCTGCGCGCCGACTCCCAGCTGGTCGCCGAGGTAGACCATGACGGCGGCGACCAGGACGTTGCCGATGAACGACACCACGAACACGCGGTCGTCGAAGATGCCGTCGATCAGCGCGCGCAGGCCACCGAAGACCGCGTCCAGGGCGGCCACCACCGCGATCGGGAGATACGGCTGCAGCGGGAGCGGCACCGACGGCTGGAGAACGAGCCCGGCGACGATACCGATGACGAGTCCGATCGTCGCGATCACTGGGCGCCTTCCGTCCGCGCGTACCTGAGCGTGGTGCCCGAGTCGGCCGGCAAGCTCAGCTCGTCGACCGTCTTGGTGTCCAGGCGTATATGTTGCACTGCCTTGAGATTGAGCAGCCACTCGCCACCCGGGCTTTCGGTGAACCTCGCCTCCAGGGCGTTCGGGTCACCGATCGCCTCCACCACGTAGGGGCGGGCCAGCGGGCGGTAGTCGACGGTGATCGACTTGTCGGCGCCGCGGATCGCGGTCATCGCGGTGAGGCGTTCGCCGTTCACCGAGACCGCCTCCGCGCCCGCCGCCCACAGGCCGTTGACCGTCTGCTGCAGGTCGATGTCGAGGATCCGTCCCTCGGCGCCGTCGGAGCCGGACACCTGGTCGTCGGGCGCGTCGTCGATCGTCAGCCGGAGTCCGGGACCCCGCACCCTGCCGGTGCCGGCGATCACGTCGAGGGCGTCCAGCCGGGCGCTGAGGTCCTGGCCGGTGGTGGTGCTGGCGAGGATGTCGCTCTGCAGGCCGGACACCTCCTCCTGCAGCGCGTTGGCCCGCGCGCGCAGCCGGTCGTTGCGGGCCGCCTCGGCGCGGATGCGGACGATCAGGTCGGCCTTCTCCTTCTCGACCTCGGGGGCGAAGTGCCGGGTCTGGACGGCCGCGACGGCCAGCATCAGCCCGAACACGACCAGCACCACCACGGTCGCGCCCATGCCGCGCCGGGGCCGGGACCGGTTGGGCCCGCGCCGTGCCGCCGCGGCGGCGTACCCGTCGTCGAGCGCGTGGGTCACCAGCTCGCGCATCAGTGACATGGAGTCGTTGCGCCGGAACTCCGGGTAGGAGTCGGTCCACGCTCCGGTCCGGCCGTTGGCGGAACGGTCGCTGCCGGCGGGGAACTTCTTCCCGTCAGCGGTGCTGGTCACCGACTCCCCTCGAGCCATGCCGGCCATGGTGTCACGGCGCGCCCCCGGCGGCCCTCACCGCCCGGCACGGGTGACCAGGTCGGCCCAGCGGTGCGCGAGCGTGGTCGCCTGCTCGGTGCTGGTGCTCTCCGCCCAGACCCGGGTGACCGCCTCGGTCGGATCCGGGAGCACCAGGCCCCAGGACCCGTCCGGCTCCACCACCCGGACGCCGTCGGTGGTGTCCAACTCCCGGCCGTCGGCCGCCTCCACGGCCGCCCGCATCACCGCACCCTTGCTCGCCCAGGGGGTGGGCACGGCCAGCTGGACGACGTGCGCCCGCGGTATCCGGGCGTTGATCTCCGACATCCGCAGGCCGGTCCGGGCGATCACCCCGACGAGGCGGACGAACGCCGCGAACCCGTCCACCGCGTTGGAGAACTCCGGCACGATGAAGCCGCCGCGGCCGTCGCCGGCGAGCAGCAGCCCCTGCGTCGCCGAGGCGGTGGCGAGCGCGTCCGGTGAGGTGGTGGTCCAGCGGATCTGGACGCCGTGGAACGCCGCCACCTGCTCCGCGACCCGGGTCGTGGTCACCGGCAGCGCGACGTTGCGCCCACGGCCGGACTCGGCGGCCACCAGGTCGACGAAGACCAGCAGGGCGCGCTCGTCGGAGATCACGGCGCCGGTCTCGTCCACCAGCGAGATGCGTTCACCGAGCGGATCGAAGCGGACACCGAACGCCGCCCGGGACGAGGACACGAGCTCGGCGAGGTTGGCGACCGCGGCCGTCCGCTGCTCGGCGGTCTCGGTGGGGCTGCGGTCGTCCAGCCCTGCGTTGACCAGGAACGCCTCGATGTCCAGCCGGCCGAGGAGGTTCGGGAGCAGCTGGCTCGCGGTGCCCCGCCCGGCGTCCACCACCACCTTCAGCCGCGCCTCGGCGACGTGCGAGGTGTCCACGCTGCGGAGCAGGTCGCGGACGTAGCTCTCGGCGATCCGGGACGGGAAGGTCAGGTCGCCGATCTCCCCGGGGAACGCGCGGCGGAACTCCTGCCGGCCGAGCACCCGCTCCACCTTCCGCTGGGCCATCGGGGACAGGTCGGCGCCGCGTTCGTCGAGGAAGATCAGGTCGACCGAGTCCGGGCGGTTGGGGGTCGTACGGATCAGCAGGCCGCCGCCCACGTTGCTGCGGGCGGTCTCCAGCCGGGCCACGGGGTTGGGCGCCACCTCCAGGTCGCAGACGTTCAGGGCGCTGGAGGTGAACGCCGCGATCGCGGCCCGCTTGAGTGCCCGGGCCGACCGCGAGGTGTCCCGGGCGGTGAGCACCGTCGAACCCTTGCGGAGCGTGGTGGCGTACGCGCTGGCGAGGCGTACGACGAGCTCGGGGGTGATCTCGACGTTCACGATCCCGCTCAGCCCGCGGGCGCCGAACAGCGCCTGGCGGCCCTGCGACTCCCAGATCACACTCTGGTGGACGACGGCGCCGGCCTCGATGGTCTTGCTCGGATAGACCTTGATCTCGGGATGGAGGACGGCCTCCTCCTCGATCACACAGTCGTCTCCGACCACGGCGCCGTCCTCGATCCGGGCACCGCGCATCACGTCGGTGTTCTTGCCGACCACGCAGCCACGCAGGTTGGTGTGCCCGCCGACGTAGGCGTTGTCGTGCACCACCGCGCGGTGCAGGAACGCGCCGCTGCGCACCACCACGTTGTCGCCCACCACGGTGTGGTCGCGGATCTCCGCGCCACCCTCGATCTTGGCGTACGCGCCGACGAACGCCGGGCCCTTCAGCGTCGCCTCCGGGTCGAGGTCGGCGCCCTCCCCCACCCAGACGCCGGCGGACACCTCGAACCCGTCGATGTCGATGTCGAGCTGGCCGTCGAGCGCGTCGTAGTTGGCCTTGAGGTAGCTGCGGTGGGTGCCGACGTCCTCCCAGTAGCCGTCGGCGACGTAGCCGTACAACGGCGCGCCCTTGGCCAGCAGACGGGGGAAGACGTCGCTGGACCAGTCGACGTTCTCCGCCTCCCCCACGCTGTCGAGGATCTCCGGCTCCATGACGTAGATGCCGGTGTTGACCGTGTCGGAGAACACCTGGCCCCAGGTGGGCTTCTCCAGGAAACGCTCGACCCGGCCGTCCTCGCGCAGGATCGTGATCCCGAACTCCAGCGGGTCGGGCACCCTCGTCAGGCAGACGGTGGCCAGCGCGCCGGTACGCCGGTGGTGCTCGACGAGCGAGGTCAGGTCGATGTCGGTGAGGGCGTCGCCGGAGATGACGACGAACGTGTCGTCGGACAGCGCGGCGGCGGCGTTCTTGACGCTGCCCGCCGTGCCGAGGGGCTTCTCCTCGGTGGCGTAGGTGAGGTCCATGTCGAGGTCCTCGCCGTCACCGAAGTAGGCGCGCACCATCGAGCCGAGGAAGTGGACGGTGACGACGGTCTCGGTGAGTTCGTGCCGGCGCAGGAGCCGCAGCACGTGCTCCATGATCGGGCGGTTGACCACGGGAAGGAGCGGCTTGGGCATGCTCGTGGTCATCGGGCGCAGGCGGGTGCCCTCGCCACCGGCCATGACGACGGCTCTCACGTGGCTCCTCTCCGCCGGCCCGCACCGCGAGGGGTCACCTCAGGTGTGCAGCCGACCTTCTTCTCGTGCGGGTGTCGCGGGCGCCGCGCTCCGGAGAAGCTGGTAGGCCTGGTAGGCGTAGAGAACACCGGCCCACCAGTACAGGCCGGTACCCCACACCACGAAGGCCCACCCCACGATCTCGGCCAGGGACGCGAACGTGCTGCTGCCCTCGCCGAGAAACAGCAACGGGAAGGCGTACAGCAGGCAGAACGTCGCCGCCTTTCCCAGGAAGTGCACCGGCAGCGGGCCGAAGCCACGTAGCCGAAGGTAGCCGAGCAGGCCGACGAGCAGGACGTCCCGCAACGGAAGCGCGACCGCGAGCCAGACCGGAATCACCTCGCGCACAGCGAGGCCCAGCAGCACCGCCAGGATGTAGAGGCGGTCCGCGAACGGGTCGAGCAACTTGCCCAGCGTGCTGGTCTGGTGCAGCCGGCGCGCCAGCTGACCGTCGAGCCAGTCGGTGAAGCCGGAGACCGCGAGCACGATGATCGCCCAGCCGTCGGCGCGTGGGCCGAGGACCAGCCACAGGAACAACGGCACACCCGCGAGCCGGGCGAAGCTCAGCAAGTTGGGCAGGGTCAGCACCCCCGCGTCCTTACGCGCGTCGACCGGCTCCGCCACCAACGAATCCCCCTCCGGGGCCACAACAGGTCCTGCCCAGTCCTGCCTGGTCCTGCCTGGTCCTGCTGAACGTCCTGCTGAATGTCCTGGTGAAACAGTATTACCCCCGCGGACGAGCAGGATCCGCGCCGCGCCAGCCGCCGTCGGCACCCACCGTGACCAGCCGCTGGGTCGCCCGGGTGAGGACGACGTACAGCGTGCGGACACCCACGGGGCTCTCCGCGGCGATCTCGGCCGGCTCGACCACGACCACTCCGTCGTACTCAAGGCCCTTGCTCGCCAACCCCGTGGTGACAACGACCCGTGCGGCGGCATCGTCCCCGAGTTCGGCCAGCCATCGCGCCGCCTCGTCCGACCGATGCCCGGCGACCACCACGCCGATGTTCCCGGCCACCGCGTCGAGGAGTTCACCGACGGCGGCCCGTACGGCCTCGGGACGGCCGTCGGGGCCGGTCGTCAGGTGCGTCGGCGGGTGGCCGGTCTCGCGCACCGCCCGCGGCAGCCGCACGCCGGGCAGCGCGGTGGCGATCACCTCCGCGGCCAGGTCGAAGATCTCCGCCGAGTTGCGGTAGTTGGTGTCCAGATGGAACGTACGCCGGGTCCGGGCGCCCAGCGCCGCGTCGCGGGCGGCCTCGGCCTCCGCGACATCCGGCCAGGAGCTCTGCGCCGGGTCGCCGACGATCGTCCAGCTCGCGTGCCGGCCACGGCGGCCGAGCATCCGCCACTGCATCGGCGACAGGTCCTGCGCCTCGTCCACCAGCACGTGGGCGTAGCCGTCGTACTGCTGCGGCTGCTCGCCGCGGGACCGGGTGGGCTCGCGGTCGTACGACGTGACCACCTCCTGCACGGCGCCGTCCTCGTCGAACGGGTCGCGGGGCGGCACCGGCCGCACCGCCTCACCCAGGAGGGCGTCCAGCTCGTCCAGCAACGGCACGTCCTCGACGGAGTAGCCGGTCCTGCCCCGCCCGACGGACCCGGAGCCGGCGGTCCCGGCCGGGCCGGACCACGAGGCGGCGAGCAGGTCGACCTCCTCGGGACGGAGCACGCCACGGGCGACCCGAGCGAGCCGGTCCCGGTCGGCCAGCCAGCCGAGCACCTCCGCCGGTGTGACGTTGGGCCACCAGGCGTCCAGGAACTCGGTGAACGCCGGTCGCTCGCGTACGTCCTGGTCGAACTCTCCCCGCGACATCGGCCGGCCGCCGGCACCGCCGCCGTCGGACCCGGCCGCGCCGCCGGCCTGCTTCCACAGTGCGCCGAGCAGCGCCCGCACCGCCTCCGCCCGCGCCCGGTTGCGGCGCGCTCCCCGGCGGAGCACGTCGGTGCGGATCGCGGTCAGCTCCCGGACGCCGAGCGCGAGCCGGCGGCCCGCGGCGTACAGGCGAAGCTCCTCGGGAGCACCGGGCACGCCGGCACGCGCCGCCCGGGACAGCACCTGCCGCATCCGGTCCGAACCCTTGACCACCGCGCAGGGGAAGGGATCGGACCGCTCGGCCACCACGCCGTCGACGACCTCGCCGACCGAACGCAGCGTCGCCTCGTGCTCGCCGAGTGAGGGCAGGACCCGCTCGATGTAGCTCATGAAGACCGCCGACGGCCCGACGACGAGCACGCCGCCGCCCTGGATCCGCCGGCGCTCGGTGTAGAGCAGGTAGGCGGCGCGGTGCAGGGCCACCACGGTCTTGCCGGTCCCCGGGCCACCGCTGATCAGGGTGACGCCGGGCGCGGGGGCGCGGATCACCTGGTCCTGTTCGCGCTGGATGGTGGCCACGATGTCGCGCATCCGGCCGCTGCGGGCCGAGGTCAGCGCGGCCATCAGCGCGCCGTCACCGACCACGTGCATGTCGGCCGGCGCGTTCTCGGCGTCCAGCAGGTCGTCCTCGACACCGACCACCCGCTGGCCCTGCGACCGCAGCACCCGCCGGCGCACCACGCCCTGCGGATCGACCGCGGTCGCCTGGTAGAACACCGCCGCGGCCGGCGCCCGCCAGTCGAGCACCAGCGGCTCGTGCTCGGCGTCCCGGACGCCGATCCGGCCGACGTAGCGCACCTCGCCGCCCACGTGGTCCAGGCGGCCGAAGACCAGGCCCTCGCGCTGCGCGTCGAGCACGGCGAGCCGGCGGACCGCGTGGTCGACCAGCACGTCGCGTTCGAAGAGGCTGCGGTAGTCCTCCTCCTTGATCTGGCCGGTGTAGTCGAGCAGGCCGCGCTCGCGGCCCTCCCGGCGGACCGCGGAGGCGCTCTCGACCATCGCGGCCAGTCGGGTGTACACGCGGTCGACGTACTGCTGTTCGCGGCTGATCTCGGTCTGCTCGGCCGAGGTGGAAGGCTGCACCGTGCGCGTTCTCCCTGCCCTGCGGTGCACCCCGGCACCGCCCCTGACGATTACCTGACGATTACCTGACGACGTTTACGACGACGTACCTGACCGAGTCGGCTGACGGAGTAGCCGAACCAGCCGGCTCGGGCGAGTTCGTGACGCTGCCCCCAAGTGGGCAACCGCACAAGTCTAGGACGTCTTCCGTACGCCCCGCAGGACACGCCCCTTGGCTCCCCGCCGGGCCGGCGCCGCCCCTGCTGCGGTGCTGTCACCGACCGGCCGGGCATGGGATGATCGCGCCGTGATCCCCATCGTCGTACGCGTCGCCATCAACGCCGTCGCCCTGTGGGCCGCCACCTGGGTGTCCGGGGTCGAACTCGGCGGCAGTTCCACATCCGCCAAGGTCGGAACGCTGATCGCGGTCGCGCTGATCTTCGGCCTGGTCAACGCCGTACTCAAGCCGATCATCAAGGTGGTCGGCTGCGGCTTCTACGTCCTGACGCTCGGCCTGATCTCGTTCGTGGTCAACGCGCTGCTCTTCCTGCTCGTGGGCTGGCTGGCCGGGCAGCTGCATCTGGCGTTCACCGTGAGCGGGTTCTGGGCCGGCTTCTGGGGCGCGATCATCATGACGGTGGTCAGCTTCGCGTTGAGCCTGGTCATTCCCGACAAGTACGACGAGCGCTGACTCCTCGCCGCTCGAGATCGGGTCAGTCCCGCCGGCGAACCGCCCGCTCACCCGCGGTCACCGCGAACGGCAGCGTGTTGCCCTCCGGTGGGGACGGGCACAGATAGTGGTCGGCGAACGCGCACGGTGGCAGGTGGGCGCGGTTGAAGTCGAGCAGGGTGTGCCCCTCCTCGTCCGGCGCCGGCAGGTGGACGAAGCGGAAGTCGTGACCGTCCCGGCCGCTGGTCCGGTCGGCGAACACTGCCTCCAGCCCGCCTCCCCTGCGGTTGCCCACCCGCAGGGTGTGCGTCCGGCCCGCGTGGTCGAACCTCACCTCACCGGCCAGCGCCAGCCCGCGGTCGCGGCCGTCGGCGTTGGCCACGCGTTCCACCCGGGCGGCTGAGTCCCCGGAGTAGGCCACGAACGTCGCGGGCAGTGCCCATGCCTCGTCGGGGGCGTACGCCTCGATGCCGTCGAACGACGTACGGGTGCGGGCGTGCGGGTCGTAGACCCGGACGGCGAACTGGCCCTCGCGCTCGATCAGGGCGAGCTTCCAGTCACCGTGGGAGATCGTCGACGGGTCGGGGTCGCGGTCGGATCGAGGCCGGGCCACACCGTCGACGATCACTCCGTCCACGACCAGGCCCGCGGCGGACTCGCTGCGCACGGTCACCACTCCGGACTCGACGCTCCACACGCCGGGAACCTCGGGGACGCTGGTCGCGCCGTCCACCCAGTGGGTGCCGACGAGGGCGAGCATGGCGTACGGGCCGCTGACGCCGGCCTGGCGCTGCTGGTGCCACTTCGCCCAGTCGTCCGCGAACGTGGTCTCGGTCGTCTCGATCTCGGTCCCGGACTGCGCCGCGATTCCCATTTCCGAGCTGGCTCCTCACATCGTCGATGTCGTCGACACCTGGCGTCCTCCCGTACACGGCCTGGCGTTTCTCCCTCGGCCGGAGACGTTCCGCCTGCCCACGAACGAGCCGCGGGCGGGACGGAGCCGATCTCTCGACGCCGAGATAGTAGTGGCCGAAATGTCTGGAAGCGACCCGTCGTCTGCCGGGCGGCCCTCGAGCCGACCCGCGTGAGCGGGGGTTTCGACCCTACGTGAGAAATGGATCACGGCAATGGCAGCGGCCGGATCGGCCCGGTCCGGGGCCCTGGTCCGGCCCTGGTTCGGGCTCGGAGGGTCTCTGCCCGGCGGCCCGGTTCCGGTCAGCCCGGGCGTCCCGATCCGGTCGCCACGATCGCTCGGGGTTCGGCTTGCGAGCACCCGGCGATGAACTATTCTTCGAACATGAGTTCGATCCCCTGCCCAAGGTGACCGGACGGAAGGACCCCGAATGACCGACCGCTTTGCCGTGCGAAAAACCTCCCAGGGGCATGGCGTGTGGGATGCGGCCGTCAATGGCTGGCACAGCAGGCAGGATCTCGAAGAGGCCGCGGCCACGGAGTTGGCGAACACGATGAACGCCGGCCACGTGGCCAGGGAGGCCCGGCCCGACACCGGTTCCCGCCGGGTGGTGCCGGCCAAGCCGGTGCTGGTGCTCGTGGACGGGCGCTGGTGGCCCGGGCATCTCGACTGGTGGGTGCACGAGAACGACGGGTGGTACGGCCGGGCCACTCTGGACGCCAGCGGCGCGGCGAGCTGGTATCCCGCGGCGTCCCTGCGCCCGGCGCCGGCCTCGGCGGCGAGGAGCGCGTGAGACTTCGGCCGGCCGCGGGGCGCGCGGACTCCGCGGCCGGCCACGCCCGGTCAGCCGGCGGTGACGCCTGTCCAGGACTGCCACACCTGGTCGGCGACCCCGGGAGCGGCCACCATGATCCCGCCCGACTCCGGGAACAGCGTCCGCTTCCCGTCCTCGCCGCGGACGTCGGCACCGGCCTGGCCGGCGACGAACACCGCGGCCAGCAGGTCGATCGGGTTGAACGCACCGATCACACCCGCGGCCGCCCGGCCCGCGGCGACACTGACCAGGGAGAGTGCGGAGGACCCCATGATCCGGGTGGTGCACAGCTGCCCGGCGAGCCGGTCGAGCATGTCGGTCATTCCGGGCCAGGGCCGGTAGGCCGCCCACTCGGTGACCACCACCTCACCGGCCAGCCCGGTGGCGTCGGCGCACCGGATCGGGTCGCCGTTGCACAGCGCGGAGCCACCTCGAACGGCGCTGAACACCTCACCGCGGAACGGATCGGCGACCACACCGAGCGCGGGCCCGTCGGCGTCGGCCAGGGCGAGGCTGAACGAACACCAGGGCAGTCCGCTGGCGTAGTTGGTGGTGCCGTCCACCGGATCGAGATACCAGGTGGGAGCGCCGTCGTCGGCCGGACGGCCGCCGTACTCCTCACCCACCAGCGCGTACGAGGGGAAGCGTTCGGCCACGACCGAGCGCACCCGGCGTTCGATCTCCCGGTCGGTCTCGGTCACCAGGTCGGCGGCGTTCGCCTTCGTGGTCACCGACGTGGGCCGGGCCCGGATCCGGCCGGCGGCCCAGTCGGCGAGTTCGAGGGCGGTGGACAACTCGTCCGCGTACGTCGTCATCGGGCCTCCGTCCGCCGGTCCACGGGCTGACCGGCCAAGGGCCGGCCGGCGCTCGTGCCCCGGTCGCTGGTGAGCTGGTCGCTCGTGGGCCCGCGCACCACGTCGACCAGGGTGGCGATCCGGTTGCTGATGATCGCGTCCACCCCGAGGCCGGCCAGCCGGGCCATCTGCTCGGGGTCGTCGACCGTCCAGGTCGACACCAGCCGGCCGGCGGCGTGGTTGGCGTCGACCGCCGGCTCGTCCAGATGAATCCACTCCGGGTTGAAGTATTGCGGTCGCACCCGCTCCCACACCTCCTCACCCGGCGGCGTCGGATGCCCCCAGGACAACGCGATCGCGGCATCTGGCTGCCGCTCGCGGATCTGGGCCAGCGCCTCGGTGTCCCCGGCGTAGAGGACGTGGGCGTCCAGCCCGCGCTCGCGCACCAGTGCCTGGGTGGCCAGGCCGATCGCGGCGGAGGTGACGTCCAGCATCACCTGGGTGCCGAGGTGGGCGACGAGGTCGAGCGCCTCCTCGGCGGTGGGCAGCGACCACGCGCCGCCGGGTGCACGGTGGGCGGCCGCGAGGTCGGCGAACGACACCGACGACACCGGCCGTGGGTCGTCCCACAGTCGTTCCAGGGTGGGGTCGTGGAGTACGACCAGGCGGTCGTCCGCGGTCAGCCGCAGGTCGATCTCCACCATGTCGGCACCCGCGGCGACGGCCGCCTCGATGGCCGGCAGGGTGTTCTCCCGGTTGCCGCGTGGCTCGCCGCGATGAGCGATGGCCGTGGTCACGTCAGGTCCTCCCGCTGACAGGCACTGGGTCCCGACGATCCTGGCACCCCACCGCGAACACCGGCGAGCGGGGCGAGCCAACCGGCTACTTCACCCCGGCCAATTCACTCCGGCCATTCGTCCCGGGCCACCTCACCCTCGGCCGCCCGGTCCCCCGCTCCGGTTACTTCACCCCGGCCTCGTGCATGCCGCGCAGCTCCCGCTTCAGCTCGTGGATCTCGTCGCGCAGCCTCGCGGCCAGCTCGAACTGGAGTTGTTCGGCCGCGGTGTTCATCTGCTGATTGAGCTCCTGGATCAGGTCGGCGAGGTCGGAGGCCGGCAGGGCAGCGAGGTCCTTGGCGTGCCGGCCGGCCTCACCGAGGCTGGACAGCTCCGGCACCGGCGCCTTCCCACGGCTCTGCTGACGCCCAGCGCCGCCCAGCAGCTTCTGGGTGTCGGCGTCCTCGCGGGCGAGCATGTCGGTGATGTCGGCGATCCGCTTGCGCAGCGGAGTGGGGTCGATCCCCTTCTCCTTGTTGTAGGCGACCTGCTTCTCCCGCCGCCGGTTGGTCTCCTCGATCGCCATCTGCATGGACGGCGTGATCGAGTCGGCGTACATGATCACCTGGCCGGAGACGTTGCGGGCGGCCCGGCCGATGGTCTGGATCAGGCTGGTGCCCGAACGCAGGAAGCCCTCCTTGTCGGCGTCCAGGATGGCCACCAGCGACACCTCGGGTAGGTCGAGCCCCTCCCGGAGGAGGTTGATGCCCACCAGCACGTCGTACTCGCCCATTCGCAGCTCGCGCAGTAGCTCCACCCGGCGCAACGTGTCGACCTCGCTGTGGAGGTAACGCACCCGGATGCCCTGCTCGAGGAGGTAGTCGGTGAGGTCCTCGGACATCTTCTTGGTCAGCGTGGTGACCAGGACCCGCTCCTGCTTGACCTCCCGCAGCCGGATCTCGTGGATGAGGTCGTCGATCTGGCCCTTGGTGTTCTTCACCACCACCTCGGGGTCGACCAGGCCGGTGGGCCGGATGATCTGCTCGACCGTGCCGTCGGCCTTGCTCAGCTCGTAGTTGCCCGGCGTGGCGGAGAGGTAGACCGTCTGCCCGATGCGCTCCAGGAACTCCTCCCAGCGCAGCGGCCGGTTGTCCATCGCCGACGGCAGCCTGAAGCCGTGCTCGACCAGCGTCCGCTTGCGGGACATGTCGCCCTCGTACATCCCGCCGATCTGCGGCACCGCCACGTGGGACTCGTCGATGACCAGCAGGAAGTCCTCGGGGAAGTAGTCGAGCAGGCAGTGCGGCGGCGAGCCGGGCGCACGTCCGTCGATGTGGCGGGAGTAGTTCTCGATGCCCGAGCAGGTGCCGATCTGCCGCATCATCTCGATGTCGTACGTCGTGCGCATGCGCAGCCGCTGCTCCTCCAGCAGCTTGCCCTGGCGCGACAGCTCGGGCAGCCGCTCGGCCAGCTCCGCCTCGATGTCGGTGATCGCCCGTTCCATCCGCTGCGCACCGGCGACGTAGTGGGACGCCGGGAAGATGTAGAGCTCCTGGTCCTCGGTGACGATCTCCCCGGTCACCGGGTGCAGGGTGGACAGCCGCTCGATCTCGTCGCCGAAGAACTCGATCCGGACGGCCAGCTCCTCGTAGACGGGGAAGACTTCGAGGGTGTCGCCTCGGACCCGGAAGGTGCCGCGGGTGCCGGCGGCGTCGTTGCGGGCGTACTGCATCTCGACCAGCCGGCGGAGCACCTGGTCACGCTCGATCTCCTCGCCGACCCGCATCCGGACCATCCGGTCGACGTACTCCTGCGGGGTGCCCAGGCCGTAGATGCTGGACACCGTGGCGACCACGATCGTGTCGCGCCGGGTCAGCAGCGAGTTGGTGGCGGAGTGCCGCAGCCGCTCGACCTCCTCGTTGATCGAGGAGTCCTTCTCGATGTAGGTGTCGGACTGCGGGACGTAGGCCTCGGGCTGGTAGTAGTCGTAGTAGGAAACGAAGTATTCGACC
This sequence comes from Actinopolymorpha cephalotaxi, assembly GCF_013408535.1. NCBI lineage: Bacteria > Bacillati > Actinomycetota > Actinomycetes > Propionibacteriales > Actinopolymorphaceae > Actinopolymorpha > Actinopolymorpha cephalotaxi. Next base: position 1,814,257 of record NZ_JACBZA010000001.1, on the reverse strand, counting down.
GCGTTGTCGGGGAAGAAGTGCCGCAGCTCGTTGGCGAACTGCGCCGCGAGGGTCTTGTTGGGCTCGATCACCAGGGTGGGCCGCTGCAGCTTCTCCACCGCCCAGGCGATGGTCGCGGTCTTTCCGGTGCCGGTGGCACCCAGCAGAACCACGTCGCGTTCGCCCGCCTCGATTCGGCGGGTGATGTCGTCGATGGCCTCCGGCTGGTCGCCGGAGGGGGCGAAGTCCGAGACCACCTTGAACGGCGCGACCTTGCGGACAATGTCAGTAACCGGACGCATGAGGCCCACCGTACGCCCGACCACCGACAGGCCCTTCCGCGCCGACCGTGAACCGGGCACACCGGGCCGGATCGGCCCGGATCAGACCGGATCGGGGCCGGCCCGGCGCGCCGGGTCAGGCCCGTGGACGGACCCTGCCCCGTCACCACCGGGTCACCCGTCCTCGCCGCCCGACGCGGCCGACCTCAGCCGCCGCCACAGCTCCTCCACCCGGGCGTCGAGGTCGGCCAGCGACCCGGAGTTGTCCACGACCACCGTGGCCGCGGCCCGCCGTTCGTCCCGGGAAGCCTGCGCGGCGGCCCGCGCCCGCGCGTCGTCCACGCTGATCCCCCGCACGCTGGTGAGCCGGTCGATCTGCACCTCTTCGGGTACGTCGACCACGATCACCTCGTCGAAACCACCCTGCTGGCCGGTCTCGACCAGCAGCGGGATGTCGTGGACGACCACCGCGTCCGGGTTCGCGGCGACGGCGGCCCGCTCGAGCTCGGCGGCCCGGGCGCGTACCCGCGGGTGGATGATCCCCTCCAGTCGCCGGCGGACCCCGGCGTCGGCGAAGACCCGGCGCCCCAGCGCCGGGCGGTCGAGCGCCCCGTCGGAGCCGAGCACCGCCTCACCGAACGCCTCGACCACCGCGGCCAGCCCGTCGGTGCCGGGCGCCACCACCTCCCGCGCCAGCCGGTCGGCGTCGATCACGACCGCTCCGTGGGCGGCGAGCCGCCGCGCGACCTCGCTCTTGCCGGAGCCGATTCCACCCGTCAGTCCCACCCGCAGCACAGTCGGAGACGATAGCCCAGACGACAGCTCGGCCGTGGCTCAGTCTTGGCTCAGACGCGGCTCAGCCGTGCGCGACGACCTGCGACATCGCGCGACGGGCCCGCTCCAGGCTGGTGGCCAGCGGCTCGTCGAACCGGTGGGGGTTGAACGGCGCCCGGGTGGAGGCGTACAGCCCGCCGTTCACCTCCTCGACGTGGGCGCCGTGGTACGCCTGGGCGATGCCGGCGTGCAGCCGGGTCAGGTCGAACCACGCGTCCAGGAACAGATCCGGCTCCGGGGTGACCAGGAGGTCCTTCGGTGACAGAAAGGGCGCCTCCAGCACCACCGACGCGTACAACGGCCGGAGAGTCACCGCCAGCGCGACCAGCAGCTCCCGGAGCCGGTCGCCCAGCGCGAACGCCGCCTTCTCGTCGGTGTAGGGGCGTTCCAGGGCCGAACCGTCCACCACGACCTCGATCGGGTCGGCGTCGAGCAGCGCCAGGGAGGTCATCGGCGAGCAGCGCCGAACGACCGGATCGCGCAGCCCGTCCAGCCGCGTCACGACCTGGCGTACCTCGGTCACGAGCGCGTCGTCCCGCCGTCCAGGGACGAACAGGCCCACGCCCGCCGGTTGCCATCCGAGCTCGTGCACCCCTCCAGTGTTGCCGACGGAAGGAGATCGGGACAGTGCACGACCAAACCCCGGCCGGGAGGTGGCGCGGACATCCACGCGGGGACTCAGGCGGGGACCCGGGTGCGATCGGCGGCCGGGATTTTCGCATCACCGCCGCCCGTCATGTCCGTCCCGTCCGGCTCGTCCGGTGGTCACGAACGTCCGGGTCGTACGACTCTCGTGGTGGTCTGCTCCACACTCGCGGTTCGCCGGCAGTCGGCATGGTTCGCCGGCCGCCGGCGTCGGGTGGCCCGGGGCGTCGCTCCTGGTCAGCTGCTCCGAGTTTTCCATCGCTTCGCCGGGCACCGATGCCGTATAACGGGGACATGCCCGAACCGCGCGTTCCTCGTGACGAGGCCGAGGCCGCTCTGCACGCCCGCAACGAGCTCGGTGCCGACTTCGAGCCGGCCGTCGTCGACTCCTTCGTCGAACGCATCGACGCCGCCATCGAGGCGCGGGTGGCCCAGGAGGTCAAGCGGGCAAGGACTTCCGCGCCCGCGGCGCGCAGGGACGACGGCCACGCGCTGGCTTTGGCGATCGTCTCGCTCGGAGTGGCGATCCCGCTGTCTGCCATCGCCGCCAACTTCGCGGGGCGGGACGGCCTGCTTCTGGCGTGGATCGGGATCATCGTGGTCAACCTCGCCTTCGCGCTCGGCCAGCTGCGCCGCGGCGGGTAGACACGAGTCAACCTCGCCTTCGCGCTCGGCCGGCCGCGCCGCGGTGAGTAGGCCCCGAGGCTCTCCGCCTCCCGCCCACCACCCCTGTCGAAGCACCCACTGCGGTCGAGACGCCATCCCGGTCGGCACACGCACGCAGAAACGGCAACGGCCCCGCCGGGTGGCGGGGCCGTTGCCGTTGTCGCTTGTCGCGTCGGTACGCGGCGGGACTCAGCCGTTGCCGGTGAGCTTCTCCCGCAGCGCCGCGAGCGCCTCGTCCGAAGCCAGCGTGCCCTCGGCCTCGCGGGACGGCTCGGCCGAAGCGTAGGAGGACTGACCGGAAGAAGACGACGACGAGGACGAGGACGACGAGGACGTTGCCGCCGCTGCCGGGGCCTCGGCCTCCTCGATCTCGGCCTGCTGCGCAGCCTCGATCTGCTTCTTGTGCGCCTCCCAGCGGCTGTGCGCCTCGGCGTACTCGCGCTCCCACTGGTCGCGCTGCTTGTCGAAGCCCTCGAGCCACTCACCCGTCTCCGGGTCGAACCCCTCGGGGTACTTGTAGTTGCCCTGGTCGTCGTACTCGGCGGCCATGCCGTAGAGCGTCGGGTCGAACTGGTCCCCGATCGCCTCGGCGCCCTCGTTGGCCTGCTTGAGCGACAGCGAGATCCGACGGCGTTCGAGGTCGATGTCGATGATCTTGACCATGACGTCGTTTCCGACCTGGACGACCTGCTCGGGCACCTCGACGTGGCGCTCGGCCAGCTCGGAGATGTGCACCAGGCCCTCGATGCCGTCGTCGACCCGGACGAACGCACCGAACGGCACCAGCTTGGTGACCTTGCCCGGCACGATCTGGCCGATCTGGTGGATCCGGGCGAACTGCTGCCACGGGTCCTCCTGCGTCGACTTCAGCGACAGCGAGACACGCTCGCGGTCGAGGTCGACGTCGAGCACCTCGACGGTGACCTCCTGGCCCACCTCGACGACCTCGCTCGGGTGGTCGATGTGCTTCCAGGACAGCTCCGAGACGTGCACCAGACCGTCGACGCCACCGAGGTCCACGAACGCACCGAAGTTGACGATGCTGGAGACGACGCCCTTGCGGATCTGGCCCTTCTGCAGCTGGTGCAGGAAGTTCTGCCGGACCTCGGACTGGGTCTGCTCCAGCCAGGCGCGCCGGGACAGAACCACGTTGTTGCGGTTCTTGTCCAGCTCGATGATCTTGGCCTCGAGCTCGCGGCTGACGTAGGGCTGCAGGTCGCGGACCCGTCGCATCTCCACCAGGGAGGCAGGCAGGAAGCCGCGCAGACCGATGTCGAGGATGAGACCGCCCTTGACGACCTCGATGACGGTGCCGGTGACGACGCCGTCCTCCTCCTTGATCTGCTCGATCGTGCCCCAGGCGCGCTCGTACTGAGCACGCTTCTTGGACAGGATCAGGCGGCCTTCCTTGTCTTCCTTCTGGAGGACAAGCGCCTCGACGTGGTCGCCGACCTTCACCACTTCGCCCGGATCGACGTCGTGCTTGATCGACAGCTCCCGAGCGGGGATCACGCCTTCGGTCTTGTAGCCGATGTCGAGCAGGACCTCGTCCCGGTCGACTTTCACGACGGTGCCCTCGACGATGTCACCGTCGTTGAAGTACTTGATTGTCTCGTCGATCGCGGCGAGGAAAGCCTCTTCCGAACCCACGTCGTTCACCGCGACCTGCGGCGTCTTCTGCTGGGCCGGTGCTGAATCAGTCAGCGGGGCCTCGATGCTGCTCGTCATCTGGTTGATGGCTCCGATATGGCGTTGGTCGTCGTCACGTGCGCGCGTGGACCCTTTGATCGCACTGCCGATAAGTCGCGGCCATTCTTCCTGGGCCGGAACCAGGTGATTTCGACAAGAACGAGCGCGAGCCTGCTCCGTCCGAGGTCGCACAGGCCCACAACGCTCATGTCAGGATACGGGTGCCCCGCGACAAGGGTCAACGCAACCCCGCAGACAGCGGCCAACCCAAACGCGAGAACCCGGCGGAGCGTTCCCACTGTGCGGTACATCGGGAGCCGAAGCGGTGATTTGTCCACTTATCGGCTGACTTGCCGCTCACTATGCGTGCAGGCCCGTCAGCCGGGGCGCCCGCCGGACAGATCCCGGGCCCGTGCGCAGCGCAGCAACAGGTCGGTGGCGGCGCGGGTGATCTCGTGGTGTTCCGCCCTGCCGGCCAGGTCGACCAGGGCGAACAGGTCGACCGCCCGTGCGACCTGCCGGAAGGCCGGATCCAGCGGCGGCCCGTAGGTGCGCAACGCGTCGACGACGGCGGTGGCGAACACCTCGTCGGTCTCGAACCGCAGCAGGTTGCCGAGGTCGGCGTAGGGGTTGCCGGCGTGGGCGTACTCCCAGTCGACCAGGCCGGTCACCTCGCCGGTGCCGGGGTCGACGAGGAGGTTCTTGGGGTTGAAGTCGGAGTGGCACAGGCAGCTACGGCGTACGCCGTCGAGCAGGTCCTGGCCCTGCCGGGCCACCTCCCGCAGACCGGCGACGTCGGCGAAACTCCAGGCGGCGAGGGCGCCGGACTCCCGGTGGGCGTCCACCCACTCCTCCAGTCCGCCGGCGGCTCCGGCCCAGGGCCGGACTCGCAGGTCGGCGTCGGCGAACTCGCCTGCCGTCGGGAACGGCATGCCCGACAGCCGCGCCAGCACCCTGCCGACGCCGGCACCCGCCGCCTTCCTCAGCTGCGGAGACGCGTCCGGCAGCCAGCGGTCCAGCGGCTCCCCGGGCAACCGCTCCATGAGGAGGTAGGCGGGCTGCTCCGGGGTCGCCCGGGTGCGCAGGTCGAGGACTCGGGGCACCGGCACCAGGTCGCGGACCAGGGCGAACAGCGCGGCGTCGATCCCGGCCCGGCCGGGGTCGCGGAGGTAGAGCCGGAGTACGGCCTCCTCCCCGGGGGCGCCGACGAGGAACGTCTCGCCGCTGTACCCGCCCGACAACGGCCGCGCGTCGGCGCCGAGAAGATGCCAGGCGGCCGTGGTCACCGGATGTGCCACCGCTCCGCGGCCGGACTCCCGCTCGGGTTCTCGCCCGAGCTCGCCGCCTTGGTCGCCGTCGCCGGGAAGAGCGCCTGGTGTGGGTGGCATCGGCACCGCGCTCTCAGCCCGCCGGCGCGAGGAACGCCGCCAGCGCGCCGACGTACATCCCGGGGTCGGCGGCTCCGCACAGCTCCCGCGCGGAGTGCATCGCGAGCTGCGGCGCACCCACGTCGACGGTGGTGAGACCGACACCGGCGGCCGTGATCGGCCCGACCGTGGACCCGCACGGCATGTCGGCGCGGCTGACGAACCGCTGCAGCGGGACGCCGGCCTGCTCGCAGGCCGACACGAACGAACCCGTGCCGCGGGCGTCGGTGGCGTAGCGGAGGTTGACGTTGACCTTGAGCACCGGGCCGCCGTTGACCGCGATCTGGTGGTGGGGCTCGTGGCGCTCGGGATAGTTGGGGTGCGTCGCGTGGGCCATGTCACCGGACGCGCAGATCGACCCGGCGAGGGCCCGCAGGAGGTCCTCCCGGTCGCCGCCGCCGGCGAGCACGATCCGCTCGAGGACCGCGGGCAGCAGCGTGGACGCCGCGCCTCGCTCGGAGACGCTGCCCACCTCCTCGTGGTCGAACAACGCCAGCACCGGCACCAGCGGGAACGCTCCGGGGGATTCCACCGCATTCAGCAGCGCCCGCACGCCGGCGTAGGTGGTGCCGAGGTTGTCCAGCCGCGGCGCGCTCAGCAGGTCGCCGTCCCGGCCGATCCGGGTGCTCGGCGCGAGGTCGTGCGTCATCAGCTCCCAGGCGAGGACGTCGCCCGGCTCGACCTTCAGCTCCTCGGCGACGAACGCGGTGAAGTCGCCGGGTGAGGACCCGACTCCCCAGACCGGGAACACGTGCTGCTGGGGGTTGAGCTTCACGCCGGTCTCGCGGATCTCCCGGTCGAGGTGGATCGCCAGCTGCGGCACCCGCAGGATCGGGCGGTCCACCAGGAGCAGGCGTTCGTCGGTGCCGTCCGGGGTGCGGACAGCAACCCGGCCGGACAGGCCGAGGTCGCGGTCGAGCCAGGAGTTGAGCAGCGGGCCGCCGTAGGGCTCGGCGGCGAGGGCCTGCCAGCCCGCCCGGGTGGTGTCGGGGTGCGGCTTGATCCGGAGGTTGGGGCTGTCGGTGTGCGCGCCGACGACCCGGAACGGCGTGTGCGCCTCGGCCGCCTGCTCGGTGCTCCACGCGACCAGCGAGCCGCCGCGCACGGTGTAGTAGCGGCCGGGCTCGCGCGGCCAGCGGGCAGCCTCGTCCACCGCGGTGAACCCGGCCGCCTCCAGCCGGGCGGCCGCCTCGGCGCAGGCGTGGAACGGCGACGGCGCGGCGTCGATGAACTCACACAGGCCGGCGGCTTCGGCGAAGCGCTCGGGCACGGACAGGGTGTCGGTCGAGGGCTCAGTGGACATGCGGAGGATCCTAGTGCGCTGCTCCGACAGGCCGGCTCGTGGAAGAAGGGGCGCCCGGCGGAGAGGCCGGCTCATGGAAGAAGGGGCTCATGGAAGAAGGGAAGGTGCACGGCGTGGGCGGGAGTCCTGACACGAGTGGACCGTCCGGTCCCGAGGCGGGCCCGAGGGTGCCCGGCGCGGCCAACCGGCGGTGGTGGGACGAGAACGCCGACGACTACCAGTTCGAACACGGGGCGTTCCTGCGCGACGCGGGCTTCGTGTGGGGTCCGGAGGGGCTGGACGAGGCGGACGCGGGACTGCTCGGCGACGTGGCCGGACTGCGGGTCCTCGAGGTGGGGTGCGGGGCCGCCCAGTGTGCCCGCCGGCTGCGCGCCGCGGGCGCCCGCCCGGTCGGGGTCGACGTGTCGTTCCGGCAGGCGCAGCACGCCCGGCGGCTGGACGAACAGACCGGCGTGGCGGTGCCCGTGGTCACCGCGGACGCCGGGGCGCTGCCGTTCGCCGACGGGGCGTTCGACGCGGCGTGTTCGGCGTACGGCGCACTGCCGTTCGTCGCCGATCTCGACGGGGTGCTGCGGGAGGTGGCCAGGGTGCTGCGGGAGCGGGGTCGCTGGGTGTTCAGCGTCAGCCACCCGGTGCGGTGGGCGTTCCCGGACGACCCGGGGCCCGCGGGGCTGGTGGCCGACCGGTCCTACTTCGATCGGACGCCGTACGTCGAGACCGACCAGGCCGGGCGATGGGCGTACGCGGAGTACCACCACACGATCGGCGACTGGGTGCGCGCGCTGACCGCGACGGGATTCGTGGTCAGGGACCTGGTGGAGCCCGAGTGGCCCGCGGGCAACACCAACGTCTGGGGCGGCTGGAGTCCACTTCGCGGCCGGCTGCTGCCCGGGACGGCGATCTTCGTCTGCGAGCGCACGGCGTAAGAAACCAGCGGACGGGCGGGGTCGCTCAGTGGCCGGCCTCGTGCCAGGTGCGCCCCTCCCCGAGGGAAACGTCGAGGGGGACGGTCAGGTCGGCGGCGCCACCCATCTGCGCGCGGAGCAGTTCCTCCACCTGGCCCTGCTCCCCCGGCGCGACCTCCAGCACGAGCTCGTCGTGCACCTGCAGCAGGACGCGGGACGTGAGCCCGGCGGTGCGCAGCGCCTCGTCGACGCCGAGCATCGCGACCTTGATCAGGTCGGCGGCAGAGCCCTGGATCGGTGCGTTCAGCGCCATGCGTTCGGCCATCTCCCGGCGCTGGCGGTTGTCGCTGGTGAGGTCGGGAAGGTAACGGCGGCGGCCGAGGATCGTCTCGGTGTAGCCGGTCTTGCGGGCAGCGTCGACCACGCCGCGCAGGTAGTCGCGCACGCCACCGAAGCGTTCGAAGTATTCGTCCATCAGTCCGCGCGCCTCGGCGGTGTCGATGCGCAACTGCTGGGACAGGCCGTACGCCGACAGGCCGTAGGCGAGGCCGTAGTTCATCGCCTTGATCTTGGCCCGCATCTCGTGGGTGACCTCGGCCGGCGGAACGGAGAAGACCCGCGAGGCGGTGGCCGCGTGGAAGTCCTCACCGGAGTTGAACGCGTCGATCAGGCCCGCGTCGGCGGACAGGTGGGCCATGATCCGCATCTCGATCTGGCTGTAGTCGGCGGTCACCAGCCGCTCGAACCCGGGCCCGACGACGAAGGCCTCCCGGATGCGGCGGCCCTCCTCGGTGCGGATGGGGATGTTCTGCAGGTTGGGGTCGGTGGACGACAGCCGGCCGGTCGCGGCGATGGTCTGGTTGAACGTGGTGTGGATGCGGCCGTCGTGGGCGATCGTCTTGAGCAGCCCCTCGACCGTGGACCGCAGCCGGGACGCGTCGCGGTGGGCCAGCAGGTGGGCGAGGAACGGGTGCTCGGTCTGCACGAACAGCTGCTGCAGCGCCTCGGCGTCGGTGGTGTAGCCGGTCTTGGTGCGCTTGGTCTTCGGCATGCCGAGCTTGTCGAAGAGGACGACCTGGAGCTGCTTGGGCGAGCCGAGGTTGATCTCCTCGTCGATCACGCGGTAGGCGTCGTCGGCGGCCTGCTTGACCTGGCCGGCGAAGTGGGCCTCCAGCTCCGACAGCCGGTCCGCGTCGACGCAGATGCCGACCTGCTCCATCCGGGCGAGCACGCTCACCAGGGGCAGCTCGACCTCGCCGAGCAGCCGGGCGCCGCCTCGCTGGGACAGCTCCTCGTCGAGCTTGGCGGCGAGGTCGATGACCGCCCGCGCGGCCACCATGGCCGTCTCGGCGATGCCACCGGAGTCGTCCACGCCGTCCAGGCTGAGCTGGCCGTCGTCGGCGGTCTCGGTGCGCAGCTCCCGGCGGAGGTAGCGCAGGGTGAGGTCGGACAGGTCGTAGGACCGCTGGTCGGGACGGACGAGGTAGGCGGCCAGTGCGGTGTCGCTGGTGAGGCCGCGCAGCGTCCAGCCCCGGGCCGCGAGCGCGAGGATCGGGCCCTTCGCGTCGTGCAGTGCCTTCTCGTGCGCGGGGTCGGCGAGCCAGTCGGCGAGCACCTGCTCGTCCTCGGGGGTCATCAGGGTCGGGTCGAGCCAGACGGCGGTGCCGTCGGAGGAGGCCAGCGCGACACCGGCGACGTCCCCGGATCCTCTGCCCCAGCTGCCCTGGACGTGCAGCCCGGTGCGCACCGTGCCCGGCGCCCCCTTGGCGTGTGTGTCCAGCCAGCCCGCGAGCTGGCCCGGCTCCAGGGCGGCGCCGGTGACCTCGAAACCCTCCTCCGCCTCCGGCTCGGCCGTCTGCAGGGTCGCGAACAGCCGCTCGCGCAGCACCCGGAACTCCAGCGCGTCGAACACCGAGTGCACGGCGTCGCGGTCCCACGGCCGCAGGGCGAGGTCGCCGGGCTGCACCGGGAGGGACACGTCGCGGACGAGCTCGTTGAGCTGGCGGTTCTGCAGCACCTGCCCGAGGTGCGCCCTCAGCGACTCACCGGCCTTGCCCTTCACCTCGTCGACGTGGGCGACCAGATCGTCGAGCGAGCCGTACTGGTTGAGCCACTTGGCCGCGGTCTTCGGCCCCACCCCGGGAACACCGGGGAGGTTGTCGCTCGTCTCGCCGACCAGCGCGGCGAGGTCGCTGTAACGCTCGGGCGGGATGGCGTAGCGCCGCTCCACCTCCGCCGGGGTGATCCGGGCCACCTCCGACACCCCGCGCGTCGGGTAGATCACCGTCAGGTCGTCGCTGACGAGGGAGAACGCGTCGCGGTCGCCGGACACGACGAGGACCTCGTGGCCCTGCGCGGTCGCCGCCGTGGCGAGCGTCGCGATCACGTCGTCGGCCTCGTAACCCTCCGCCTCGGCGAACGGGATGTTGAGCGCGCCGAGCACTTCCTTGATCAGCGGCAGCTGGCTGCGGAACTCGTCCGGCGTCTTCGCCCGGCCGGCTTTGTATTCCGCGTAGGCCTCGCTGCGGAAGGTCTGCCGCCCGACGTCGAACGCCACCGCGATGTGGGTGGGCTGCTCGTCGCGCAGCATGTTGATCAGCATCGAGGTGAAGCCGTAGACCGCGTTGGTGGTCTGGCCGGTCGCGGTGGAGAAGTTTTCCGCCGGCAGGGCGAACCACGCCCGGTAGGCCAGCGAGTGGCCGTCGAGGAGCAGGAGCCGGGGTCGGTCGGTGCGGGGTGCGTCTGCCACGCAGGCGACTCTAGTGGGCCCCACCGACAGCCCGGGCCAACCGGTCGTCTGGTCAACTGGTCGTATGTCGCAGCTGCCGGACGCACCCATTCACGACCGCCTCGGGATCACGATCACCGAGGCCGGCCCGGACCGGTGCGTGGGGACGATGCCGGTGGAGGGCAACACCCAGCCGTTCGGGCTGTTGCACGGCGGCGCGTCGTGCGTTCTCGCGGAGAGCCTGGGCTCGGTCGCCGCGATGCTGGGCGCCGGACCGGGCCGGATCGCGGTCGGCGTCGACCTGAACGCCACCCACCACCGGGCCGTACGCGGCGGCTCGGTCACCGGGGTGGCCACCCCGCTGCACCGCGGCCGGACCACCGCGACGTACGAGGTGGTGATCAGCGACGAGGACGGGCGGCGCGTGTGCACCGCCCGCCTCACCTGTCACCTCCGCGACGCCGGGCCGTCGGCCGAGGCGTCAGCCGGAACCCCGGCCGGGCCCGCCGCAGGCTGAACTACCGGGCGGGTCAGGCCTCCCGGCGTACGGACACCTGGACGGTCCAGCCCTCGCCGACCTCGACCGCCGGTCCCGCACCGTCGGCCGTGGCGCCGACCGAGAGTTCGCGGGCGAGCGTCTCCCCCGCCACCAGTTCGCGGTGGGTGTCGACCGCCTTGCGAACCTCCTCGTCAGGGGACGCGACCGTCAGCGCGATCCGGTCGGAGACGTCCAGGCCGGCGTCGCGCCGGGCCTGCTGCACCGCCCGGATCACGTCCCGAGCGACGCCCTCCGCGGTCAGCTCCGGCGTCACCTCGGTGTCGAGTTCGACCACGCCGACGTCGCCGGGCAGCGCGGCCGTGGACTCCGGCCGGGCGGGGACGAGCCGCAGCTCGTACTCCCCCTCGGCCAGAGTCACCCCGCCGGCCACCACGCCGTCGTCGGCGACCGACCAGTCGCCGCCCTTGACCGCGCGGATGACCCGCTGCACGTCCTTGCCGAGCCGCGGGCCCAGCGCCCGCGGCACGACCGACAGCACGCGCTCACAGTGCGCGGCGACGTCACCGTCGAGGCGGACCTCCTTGACGTTGACCTCGTCCCGGATCAGGTCCACGAACGGGCGCAGCCGCTCGGCGTCCGGAGCGGCCACGGTCAGGCCGGCCAGCGGCAGCCGGACCCGCAGGCCCTTCGCCTTGCGCAGCGCGAGCGCCGCCGAGCAGACCGCGCGTACGCCGTCCATCGAGGCCACCAGGTCGTCGTCGGCCGGCAGGTCGGCGGCGTCCGGCCAGTCGGCCAGGTGCACCGAACGCTCGCCGGTGAGCCCGCGCCACACCTCCTCGGTCACCAGCGGGAGCAGCGGCGCCGCCACCCGGCACAGCACCTCCAGCACGGTGTACAACGTGTCGAACGCGTCCTGGTCACCGGACCAGAAACGGTCCCGCGAGCGCCGGACGTACCAGTTGGTCAGCACGTCGAGGAACGACCGCACCGCCGCGCACGCCCCGGAGATGTCGTACGAATCCAGCTCCGCGGTCGTCTCCACCACCGTGTCGTGCAGCTTCGCGAGCACGTAGCGGTCGAGCACGTGGGTGGAGTCGGTACGCCGGCGGGCCTGGGCGTTCTCGGCGTTGGCGTACAGCGTGAAGAAGTAGTACGCGTTCCACAGCGGGTTGATCGACTGCCGGACCGCCTCCCGGAACGCCGTGTCGGCCACGATCGCGTCCCCGCCCCGCAGCACCGGCGACGACATCAGCGCCCACCGCATCGCGTCCGCGCCGTAGGAGTCGAGCACGGCACGCACGTCGGGGTAGTTGCGCAGGCTCTTGGACAGCTTGCGTCCGTCGTCGCCCTGCAGGATGCCGTGTGCCACGGCGGACCGGAACGCGGGCCGGTCGAAGAGAGCCGTCGCCAGGACGTGCAGGGTGTAGAACCAGCCGCGGGTCTGCGGGAGGTACTCCACGATGAAGTCGCCCGGGTAGTGGTTCTCGAACCACTCGGTGTTCTCGAACGGATAGTGCACCTGGGCGAACGGCATCGCCCCCGACTCGAACCAGCAGTCCAGCACCTCCGGCACCCGGCGCATGGTCGAGCAGCCGGTCGGGTCGTCGGGGTTGGGCCGGGTCAACTGGTCGATGCCGGGGCGGTGCAGGTCGTTCGGGCGTACGCCGAAGTCGCGCTCCAGCTCGTCCAGCGACCCGTAGACGTCGGTCCGCGGGTAGGCGGGGTCGTCGGACTTCCACACCGGGATCGGCGAACCCCAGAAGCGGTTCCGGCTGATCGACCAGTCGCGGGCGTTGGCCAGCCACTTGCCGAACGACCCGTCGCGCACGTGCGCCGGCGTCCAGTCGATCTGCTGGTTGAGCTCGACCATCCGGTCCTTGACCCGGGTGACCTCCACGAACCAGCTGTCCACCGCCTTGTAGACCAGCGGCGTGTCACAGCGCCAGCAGTGCGGGTAGGGGTGGGTGTAGCTGTCCTGGCGGACCAGGACGCCCCGCTCCCGTAGCTCGCGCAGCAGCGGCCGGTTGGCCTCGAAGACCTGCAGCCCCTCGAACCTCGGCGCGACGGACGTGAACCGGGTGTGGTCGTCGACGGTGACGATCACCGGGATGCCGGCGGCCGTACAGACGTTGAAGTCGTCCTCGCCGTGGGACGGCGCGACCTGGACGACACCGGTGCCGTCCTCGGTGGAGACGAAGTCCCCGGCCAGCACCGTGAACGCCGCGGGCACCTCCGCCATCGCCTCGGTCAGGAACTCGAACAGCGGGGTGTACTTGCGGCCGACGAGCTCGCTGCCCTTCAGCGTGCCCACCCGGGTCGCGCCCTCGAACTCCGCGGCGTAGGCGTCCAGCCGGGCCTCGGCGAGGATCCAGCGGTGCCCCTCGTGCTCGAGGACGGCGTAGTCGATGTCCGGCCCGACGACCAGGGCGACGTTGGGCACCAGCGTCCACGGCATCGTCGTCCAGGCGAGGATCCGCTCACCGGTCTCCAGCTCGAACCACACCGTGCTCGCCGGGTCGGTCCGGTCGCGGTAGACGTCGTCCATCCGGGTCTCGGTGTTGGACAGCGGGGTCTCGCACCGCCAGCAGTACGCCAGCACGCGGAAGCCCTGGTAGACGAGTCCCTTGTCGTACAGCGACCTGAACGCCCACATGACGCTTTCCATGTAGGAGATGTCGAGCGTCTTGTAGTCGTTGCCGAAGTCGACCCACCGGGCCTGGCGGTTGACGTAGCTCTCCCACTCGGAGGTGTAGCGCAGCACCGACGTGCGGCAGACCTCGTTGAACCGCTCGACACCGAGCTCGACGATCTCCCGCTTGGTGGAGATGCCCAGCTCGCGCTCGGCCTCGACCTCGGCCGGCAGACCGTGGCAGTCCCAGCCGAACCTGCGCTCGACCCGGCGGCCGCGCATGGTCTGGTAGCGGGGAACGACGTCCTTGACGAAGCCGGTCAGCAGGTGGCCGTAGTGGGGCAGGCCGTTGGCGAACGGCGGGCCGTCGTAGAAGACGAACTCGTTGTCGCCACGCTCACCCGCCGGGCGCTGGTCGACGCTGGCCTGGAAGGTCTTGTCGGCCTCCCAGTGGTCGAGCACCTCGCGTTCGAGATCGGGGAACGACGGGGAGGCGGGCACCTTCGCGTCGTCGCGGTGTCGGGGGTAGCTCATCTCGCAGGCGTCCTCGGGTCGCGGCTCGAGCTGGGGTGCTCGCGCCGTGCGGGTCGTGCGAGGACGAACCCGCGCCACCGGTCGGCGCGTGCCCGCGGTACCACCTCGCTTGGCCCGGTCGCGACGGGTGAGTCGCGGTCGAGCCCGCTCGTTGGCCGGCTGTCACGGGCCGGACCCGTCCGGGTCTAGTAGGAGCCCCGAGGGGCGCCGTTCTTCCGGAGGCTCGCCGGTGATGGCCGGGTCGACGCCTGTACGCCAAGAGTACCGACGCGCGCCAGCGTCTTTCCCGTATCCCTCGGATCGGCGCTGATCGGCGCTGATCGGCTCGGATCGGCTCGGATCGACGCTGATCGGCCCGGACCGGAGCCCACCGGCACGGATCGTACGGATCACGCGGGCCGGGCGGATCGGGCAGGCGGACGGGAACCCGGGGCCAGAGGCGTGATCGGCGCGGCCGGAGGCGTGATCGGTAGTGTCCGGGTGGTGTTCCGCGGCTTCGGCACCCTGCTCAACGTCATCACGATCCTGGTCGGCACCGGCCTGGGCGTCCTGCTCGGCCACCGCCTCCCCTCCCGCACCCGGGACGTGGTGACCGACGCGATCGGGCTGGTCACCCTGCTGATCGCCGCGTTCGCCGCCTACGCCGTCCGCGACCCGGCACTGGTCGGCCTGGTCGGGCCGAACGCACCGATGCTGATCGTCCTCGCCTCGCTCGTCGTCGGCGGGGTGATCGGGTCGCTGCTGCGGCTCGAACTCCGCCTGGAGGGGCTGGGGCACCGGCTGCAGGCCCGGCTGGCCGGCCGGGCGGCCTCGCCGGAGCGCCGCCTGTTCGTGGAGGGGTTCGTGGCCGCGTCGCTGCTGTTCTGCGTGGGCCCGCTCACCGTCCTGGGCTCGATCTCCGACGGTCTGGGCCGCGGCTCGGAGCAGCTGGCGCTGAAGGCGACGCTGGACGGGATCACCTCGGTGGCGTTCGCGGCGTCCTTCGGCTGGGGAGTCGCCGCGGCCGCCCTCACCGTCCTCGTGGTCCAGGGCGGACTCACGGTCGTCGGCGCGCTGGTGGGGACATTCCTGTCCACCGGTCAGGTCTCGGCGCTGACCGCCACCGGCGGGCTGTTGCTGGTCGGGGTCGCGCTGCGGCTGCTGCGAGTCAGGCAGCTGCCGGTGGGTGACCTGCTGCCCGCCCTGGCCCTGGCGCCGTTGTTCACGGCCCTGGTGTCATCGTGGGGATGACGTCCACCGGTTCGCGTTCGCGTCCGCCGGTGGAGCTGACGACGGTGCTCGACAGCGGCAGCGGCTCGGCTCCCACGGGCAGGCGTACCAGCCGGCCGGAGTGCCCTTCGACCGGGAGCACCAGTCGCCGGCGGGCGTCTAGCAGGTCCACCTGAGTGGCGCCCGGTCCGGCCACCGCCGCCAGCACGAGCAGACCTGCCCGCGGGTTGACGCACCCCAGGGCGACCGCCCGCCGCCGCTGCAGCCGCGGCACGTCCATGGCGGCCACGCACTCCAGCCGGCGGCCCCGCCAGGCGACGACCGCGATCTTGTGGCCCTGCCGGCCGCGCAGCTCGAGCACCACCATCCGGCCGGTCCGGTCACGCGCCTCGGCCAGCAGCGAGATGTCCAGGCCCCTGGCCACCGTCATCGCCGCCGACTCGGCCAGGACCGCGCGCCCGTCGTCGAAGGCCGCGAGGTCGAGTTTCCGGGCGGGGCCCCACGTCGGTTCCTCCAACTGCACCGGCGGCTGCCCGACGACGAGGTGGGTGGGCGAGGCGGCCACCGTGTCCAGCCGGCCGGCACCCTCGGTCCGCGGACGGGAGAACACCACGATGCTGCCGTACGGCGAACGCCTGTCGTCGTGCAGCCAGGAGACACTCAGCCCGTCCCGGTCGGGGCGGAGCTTCGACCACTCCGAGTCCCGGCCCAGCGGCCTGTCTCCCAGCCGGCGCCACATCTGCAGACGGGAGTTCGACACGGTTCCGGTGGCTCCGGCGGCCTCGGCTCCGGCGGTCCCGGCCTCTTCGCCCGGCGCACCCGAGGTGAAGTCGGTGGGCGCCAGGACCAGTCGCAGCACCGCCGCGTCGCTGCCGGCGCCGGAGAGGTCGCCGGAATAGTTGATCACCAGCGCCTTCGGTGGCGGCCTGCCCAGCTTCTCCTGACGATCGAGGCGCAGCACCGGCGGCCGGCCGCGGTCGGAGACCTGGGCGACGTACGCGTGACCGTCCTTGCCGACTCCCTGCAGCAGCGCCACCCGGCCCGCGCCGATCCGGCCGGCCCACACCGCGTACACCTTGCTCAGGGCGCCCGGCATCGTCTGCCCCGTCGACTCCCGCCACACCCGGGTGGCCTGGGCGATGAATTCCCGGTCGCCGGAGAGGTCTCCGCGTGGTACCCACCGCACCAGCCGGGCGTCGGTGGGCGGCTCCGGCGGGTTGAGGGCGCGCAGCACGGGGTCCGCTCCGAGCGGGAAGCCGACGAGGGCGAGCAGCGCGATGGCGACCGCCAGGCCGAGCCGGCGCCGCCCGGGCCGTCGCCAGGTGTCGCGTTCGGCGACGTAGCGGACGCTGTGACCCAGGCTCGGGTCGGCCGACAGCGCCGGGCCGGCGAACTTCATCCCCGCCTTCTCCATCACCCGCGCCGAGGCGCCGTTGGCGGTGTAGCACTGGGCGGACATGCTGCGTACGCCCAACTTGGCGAAGCCGTAGGAGAGCACGGCGACGAGGGCCTCGGTCATGTAGTCGTGGCCCCACGCCGACTTGTCCAGCGCGTACCCGACGGTCAGCTCACCGGCGCTCGGGTCGAAGGACCGGGCGATGCCGATCCAGCCGATCACCACACCTGTCGACCGCAGCACGATCGCCGCGTCGTGGGACGTGCGCGGCACCTGCGCGTTGTACCGCAGCACCGCGTCGAACCACGCGTCCGGACTCGTGCCGGCCTGCTTGTCGAGATACCGCGTGACGTCGGCGTCCTCGCGCCACAGCCGGACAGCACCCCGGTCGGCCTCGACGAAGTCCCGGATGAGCAGCCGCCTGCTCCGACACTCCATGGCCACCAGTGTTCCGGTTCGGGGGAACGCGCATGCACCGATTGCGAAGTGCGCGCCGCGTCTTTCGGACCGGTTCGTGACCCCTGCGACCGATCCGTCCGCCGGGACACGTCCTCAGGCGATGCCGAGGTAGGCCTCCTTCACCGCCGGGTCCGCGAGCAGTTCGTTCGCGGCGCTGGAACGGGTGACCGAACCGGTCTCGAGTACGTAGCCCCGGTGTGCCCGGCTCAACGCCTGCTGGGCGTTCTGTTCGACGAGGAGCACCGTGGTGCCCTGCTGGTTGATCTCGGTGATGATGGCGAAGATCTGCTGGATGAACTGCGGCGCCAGCCCCATCGAGGGCTCGTCCAGCAGCAGCAGTCGCGGCCGCGCCATCAGCGCCCGGCCGATCGCCACCATCTGCTGTTCACCACCGGACAGCGTGCCGCCCTGCTGGGAGATGCGCTCCTTCAGCCGCGGGAACAACTCGAACACGCGCTCGAAGTCGGCGTCGATCCCCTTGCGGTCCTTGCGGGCGTAGCACCCCATGTCGAGGTTCTCCCGCACCGTCATGCCGGGGAACACTCCTCGGCCCTCCGGCGACTGGCAGATCCCGCGCCGTACCCGCAGGTCGGCCCGCAGCCGGGTGATGTCCTCGCCGTTGAAGCTGATGCTGCCCCTGGACAGCGGGATCAGCCCGGACACCGCGCGCATCGTGGTCGTCTTGCCGGCGCCGTTGGCACCGATCAGGGTGACGATCTCGCCTTCCTCCACGGTGAGGGAGACGTCGCGCAGCGCCTCGATCCGGCCGTAGTGGACGGACATGCCGGCGATCTCAAGCAGCGCCATCGTCGGGGACCCCCAGGTAGGCGGCCACCACGGCCGGGTTGTCGCGGACCTCGGCCGGTGTGCCGTCCGCGATCTTCTTGCCGAACTCGAGTACGACGATCCGGTCGGTCACCCCCATCACCACGCGCATGTCGTGCTCGATGAGCAGGACGGTGTAGCCGTCGTCGCGGATCCGGCGGATCAACGACATCAGGTCGTCCTTCTCGGCGGGGTTGAAGCCGGCGGCGGGCTCGTCCAGGCAGAGGATCTTCGGCTCGGTCGCGAGCGCGCGGGCGATCTCCAGCCGGCGCTGGTAGCCGTACGGGAGGTTCTTGGCCCGGTCGGCCGCACGGTCGGCGATGCCGACGAACTCCAGCAGCGCCATCGCGCGTTCGACGCCCTCGCGTTCCTCCCGCCAGTGCCGCGGCAGCCGGCACAGCGCGCCGACCACGCTGGTGCGGTGCCGGGCGTCGGCGCCGACCACGACGTTCTCCAGCGCCGTCATCTCGTCGAACAACCGGATGTTCTGGAACGTACGGGCGATGCCGTAGCGCGTGATCCGGTGCCGCTTGAGCCGGCCCAGCGGCCGGTCCTCCAGCCGGACCTGGCCGGAGGTCGGGCGGTAGACGCCGGTCATGACGTTGAAGCAGGTCGTCTTGCCGGCGCCGTTCGGGCCGATCAGGCCGAGGATCTCCCCACGCCGCAACTCGAACGACACGGAGTCCAGCGCGGTGAGGCCACCGAACCGCAGGGTGACGTCGCGGAGTTCGAGCAGGGTCTCGCCGACCCCGACCGCGATCTCCCGGTCGGGTGCGACCGCCTCCGCCACGTCGGCGAAGTGGGCGGCGCGTTCCTCCTCGCTCATCTGCAGGACTTCGGCGGACAGTCCTTCCGCGGGTGGTGCCGCCGGGTCGGGCGGGACGGCCGGTGTGTCCACCTCGGGTTCGGGCCGGGTGTCGCTCATCGGTCGCCTCCCTTGCCCTGTTCGGTGAGGGCACTGTCGGCCGACACCGGCTCCGGAGCACCCACCAGCCGCTTGTAGGCGTCCCGCCCGCGCGCAAGGAGCCGTTGACGGGCGCCAAGGAGGCCTTGCGGGCGGAAGATCATCAACACGATCAGCGCCAGACCGAACGCCAGGAAGCGGTACTGCGGCGCGAGTTGGAACCGGTCGGGCAGGTAGGAGATCACCAGCGCACCCAGGAGTACGCCCACCTTGTTGCCGGAACCGCCGAGCACCACCGCGGCCACGAACAGGATGGAGGTCACCACGTCGAAGCGCTGGTTGTTGACGAAGCCGACCTGGCCCGCGTACAGCACGCCGGACAGCCCACCGATCGCGGCGCCCATCACGAACGCCCAGATCTTGAAGCGGAACGTCGGGATGCCCATCAGCTCCGCGACGTCCTCGTCCTCCCGGATCGCCACCCAGGCGCGGCCCACCCGGCTGCGTTCGAGGTTTCCGATCAGCAACAGGATCACGATGATGAACGTGACGGTGAGCCAGTACCACGGTTTGCCGTCGGTCTGGGTGAACAACGGCGACCCGTCGGCATGCGTGCCGGGCGGGCGGCCGACGTCCTGGAAGCCGCGGTTGCCCCGCAGCGGGTCGAGGTTGTCCGCGAGCAGCCGGACCATCTCACCGAACCCGAGCGTGACGATCGCGAGATAGTCCCCGCGTAACCGCAGCGTCGGCGTACCGATCAGCACACCCGAGATCATCGTGACCGCCATCGCCACCGGGACGACCACCAGCCACGAGTAGTGCGGGTTGTGCAGGAAGGAGTCCCGGCTGGTCATGATCGCCGCGACGTACGCACCGATGGCGAAGAAGCCGACGTAGCCGAGGTCGAGCAGCCCCGCCTGGCCCAGTACGACGTTGAGGCCGAGGGCGATCAGGCCGAGCCGGGCGGCGTTGAACAGCGCGAGCTCGTAGTCGGTCCACGGCTCGGTGCTCAGCGGGAAGACGTTCAGCATCGGGAGGAGATAGACCAGCACCACCACCGGGATGGTGATCATCCACTGCTCTGCCCGGCTGCGGGAGTTCCACCAGTCGCGCACCCGCTGCCCGAACGGCTGCCGTGCGGTGCCCGGATCCCGTTGTGTACCGACGCCGGCGCTCATACGCGGGCCTTCCCGAGGGACTCACCGAGAATTCCGGTGGGCCGCACCATCAGGATGACGATGAGGAGTACGAACGCGACGACGTCGCGCCACTCCCCGCCGAACAGCGACTGGCCGTAGTTTTCCACCACGCCGAGCAGCAGCCCTCCGAGCAGCGCGCCGCGCAGGTTGCCGATGCCGCCGAGCACCGCCGCGGTGAACGCCTTGATGCCGAGCAGGAAGCCGCCGTTGTACAGCACGCCCTGCGGGATCTGCATGACGTAGAACAACGCCGCCGCGCCGGCCAGGGCGCCGCCGAGCACGAACGTCAACATGATGACGCGTTCCTTGTTGACGCCCATCAGCGCCGCGGTGTCGGGGTCCTGGGCGACGGCACGGATGCCGCGGCCGAGCCGGGTACGCCCGACGAAGGCGTCCGCCACCACCAGGAGCAGCAGCGAGGCGACGAAGACGATGATCTGGATGTTGGTGATCCGGGTGGTGCCGAACTCGAACACCGCCTGCGGGCGGAGCAGCCGGATCGCGGGCTCGGGGTTGCCGCCCCGCCAGATCAGCAGCGCCTGCTGGATGGCGAACGACGCACCGATCGCGGTGATCAGGAAGACCAGCCGCGGCGCGTTGCGTTTACGAAGCGGGCGGTAGGCGACGCGTTCCAGAATCAGGGCGATGACACCCGAGGCGACCATCGCCACGATCCCTGCCAACAGCAGGTTGACAATGAGCGGGACGATCCCGGAATCGCTGGTGGGGCCGGGCTGGTAGCCGAGCCCGACGAAGGTGAAGTAGGCGCCGAACGCGCCCACCACGAACACTTCGGAGTGCGCGAAGTTGATCAGGCGGAGTACGCCGTAGACGAGGGTGTAGCCGATCGCCACCAGCGCGTAGATGCTGCCGTACGCCAGGCCGTCGATGGTGTTGGACCAGAACTCGTCCCGGAGGAGCCCGACGTTGAAGTCGATCCAGTGGCTCTCGGTCTGGGCGAGGGTGAGCGCGAGGTGATACGTCAAAAGGGGCGACCTGTCTTCCTTGGGCGCGTCCGGCGGAGGCGCGTTCCCTGGTGACGTAGAGCGGGGCCGTTCCCGCGAATGCTCCGGGCACGTCGCCGTGCTTGCCCCCGGAAGGAGGCGACGTACCCGGAGCCCGCCTGCGTCAGACGATCAGGGCCGAACGATCAGGAGGTGGCCTTGCTCATGTCCTTCAGCTGAACGATCTTTCCGTCCTTGACCTCGTACATCCAGACCGGGGTCTGGGTGAGCTCACCGTCGGCGTTCCACTTGAACTGCTTGGTGAGGCCCTGGCCCTGGTAGTTCTTGACGTAGTTGAGCATCGCCGGCCGGGTCTTCAGCCCCTTGTCCAGTCCCTTGAGCAGGATGGTGGTGGCGTCGTAGCCCTCCGGGGAGTACGTCGACGGCTCGCGGTTGGCGAGCGCCTTGTAGTCCTTGGTGAACTTCGTGAAACCGGCCGACGGCAGGCACGGGCAGCTGAGGTAGACGCCCTCCGCCGAACCACCGGCGTTCTTCACGAACTCGTCGTCGCGCACACCGTCGGGAGCGACGATCGAGCCCTCGAAGCCGTCGTCGCGCAGCTGCTGCACGAGCGGAGCGGCCTCGGGGTAGTAGCCGGAGTAGAACACCGCGTCCGGCTTCTGGGAGGAGATCGCGCCGACCACGGCGGAGAACTCCTTCTGGCCGGTCTTGACCTTCTGCTGGCAGGAGGCCTTGGAGCCCAGCGACTGGGTCACCAGGTCGGCCAGGCCGATGCCGTACTCGGAGTCGTCGCGGACGACGCAGACCTTCTTGGCCTTGAGCTGGTCGCCGATGAACGCGGCCACCGCCGGCGCCTGCACGGCGTCGTTGCCCAGACCGCGGAAGAAGGTCTTCCAGCCGTTCTTGGCGAGGTTGGGGTTGGTCGCCGACGGCGTGACGGTCACCAGACCGGCGTCGTTGAACGCCTTGCCGACCGCCTTGGACTCACCGGAGAACGCCAGGCCGACGACGCCGAGGATCGACTTGTCGTTGATCGCCTGCGTCACCACGCCCGGAGCCTTGTCGGGGCTGCCCTCGGAGTCGAACTGCTTCAGGGTCACCTGGCAGCCGGGGTTGGCGGCGTTGTGCTCCTTCACCGCGAGCTTCACGCCGTTGAGGATGTTCAGGCCGAGCGCGGCGCTGGCACCGGCGATGGTGCCGATGTAGGCGATGGACACCTTGCCGCACTTGCCCTTACCGTCGCCGGCCGGCAGGGCGGCGTCGGTGGGCAGCGGCGGTGCCGGGTCGGCCTTGATCGCCGGTGCGTTGGCCTGGCCGCCCCCACTCTGTTTGTTCTCACCGGTCTTGTCGGTGTTCTGCGCGCATCCGGCGACCCCGAGCGACAGGGCCGCCGTCAACGCCAGCACACGAACGAGTCGTGTTCTGTACACGAAATCCTCCATTGCCAAGCAACGTCAGGTGATGCTTGCGGCAGGCCAGGCCTGGCCCGCGGTGGAGAGAGACTAGCCGGTCGGGCACTGCGGGTGAACGAACCTCGCGAGCCTCTTACCGCTTCGTAACCCAACAGGTGAGCGAAATGGACGAAATCACTGGTCCGAAGGGTCCGAAGGCCCGGTTTCGGCACTTTCCGTTGTTGTTCCGTCACCTTCGTCGACGACGAGCTGGGCGACCCGGCGCATCGCGACCCGCTTGTCCATGGCGGTCTTCTGGATCCAGCGGAACGCGTCCGGCTCGGACAGCCCGAACTTCTGCTGCAGGATCGACTTCGCCCGCTCGACGAGCTTGCGGGTCTCCAGGCGATCGGTGAGGCCGGACACCTCGCTCTCGAGCTGCGCCCGCTCGGTGAACCGCGACACCGCGATCTCGATCGCCGGCACCAGATCCGCCTTGGTGAAGGGCTTCACGAGGTACGCCATGGCGCCGGCCTCGCTGGCCCGGGTGACCAGTTCGCGTTGACTGAACGCGGTGAGGATGATGACCGGGCAGATGCTCTCGTTGCCGATCGCCTCGGCGACGCTGATGCCGTCCAGCCGGGGCATCTTCACGTCCAGGATCACGAGGTCGGGGCGAAGCTCCCGCACGAGGTTGAGCGCGTGCTCGCCGTCGGCGGCCTGCCCCACGACGTCGTAGCCCTCCTCGCCCAGCATCTCGGCGAGGTCGAGCCGGATGAGTGCCTCGTCCTCGGCCACGACGACCCGGCGCGGTGCACGCTCGGTGGGGTTGCTCACGGCGCGGTCCTCCTGCGGACGAATGACTTACAGGGTGGTGTGGGGGGCCTTACAGCGCCGACAGCGTACCCCCGGCGGCTGCCGCCGATCGCCGGACGGGACCGGGTAAGATTCAACCCGCGACCTGCCGGGTTGATGGAATGGTAGACATGATGGCCTCAAAAGCCATTGTCCGAAAGGGCGTGTGGGTTCGAATCCCACACCCGGCACCAGCGGTCCTTCCGCCAGTTCGAACTCTTCGGACTGCTCGGATTCCTCAGCCCTGTCAGGCTCCTCAGACCCGGTAGGCAGGTGCCGCCTGGGCAACCGCGTCACCGATGCGGTGCACACGCAGCGCGTTGGTCGAGCCGGGGAGTCCGGGCGGGCTGCCCGCCACGATCACCACGCTGTCGCCGCGCCGGCAACGTCCCACCGCCAGCAGTGCCCGGTCGACCTGCTTCACCATCTCGTCGGTGTGCGAGACGGTGGGTACGAGGAACGTCTCCACGCCCCAGGTGAGGGCCAGCTGCTGCCGGACGATCTCCTCCGGGGTGAACGCCAGCAGCGGCACCCGGGAGCGGTAACGAGCCAGCCGGCGCGCGGTGTCGCCGGACTGGGTGAACGCGACCAGGAACTTCGCGCCGAGCCGCTCGGCCACCTCGGCGGCCGCCTTGGCGATCACGCCGCCCTTGGTGCGAGGCTCCCAGTCGATGCCGGCCATCCGGTCCAGGCCGTGTTCCTCGGTGGTCTCCACGATCCGGGCCATCGTGCGTACGGCCTCGATCGGATAGATGCCGACGCTGGTCTCCCCCGACAGCATCACCGCGTCGGTACCGTCCAGGACGGCGTTGGCGACGTCGGAGGCCTCCGCGCGGGTCGGCCTGGCGGCGTTGACCATCGACTCGAGCATCTGGGTCGCCACGATCACCGGCTTGGCGTTGGTGCGGGCGAGTTCGACGATGCGCTTCTGGACCAGCGGGACGTCCTCCAGCGGCATCTCCACGCCGAGGTCGCCGCGGGCCACCATGAAGGCGTCGAACGCGTCGATGATCTCCTCGAGGTTCTGCACCGCCTGCGGCTTCTCGATCTTGGCGATGACCGGGAGCCGTACGCCTTCCTCGGTCATCACCCGGCGGACGTCCTCGACGTCGCGGGCGGAGCGTACGAACGACAACGCGATCATGTCGGCGCGCAGGCGCAGCGCCCACCGCAGGTCCTCGTGGTCCTTCTCCGACATGGCCGGGACGGACAGGCCCACGCCGGGCAGGTTGAGTCCCTTGTGGTCGGAGACCTTGCCGCCGATCAGCACCCTGGTCACCACGTCGGTGTCGGTGACCTCCTCGGCCTCCAGCATGAGCCGGCCGTCGTCGACCAGGATCCGGTCGCCGACGCCGACGTCACCGGGCAGGCCCTCGTAGGTCGTGGACGCCCGGGACGCGTCACCGGGACACTCCTCGGTGGTGATCGTGAACCGATCGCCGTAGACGAGGTTGGCCGAGCCCTCGGCGAACTTCCCGAGGCGGATCTTGGGCCCCTGGAGGTCGACCAGGACCCCGACTCCACGACCGGACTCCTCCGCCGCCTCGCGGATCATGCGATAGATCCGCTCGTGCTCGGCGTAGGTGCCGTGGCTCAGGTTGAGCCGGGCGACGTCGAGGCCGGCGTCGACCAGCTCACGAATCCGCTCCGGCGTGGAGGTAGCAGGACCAAAGGTGCAAACAATCTTTGCGCGACGCACGGACCCGAGCCTATGCCCGCTTCGTCCGGCGTCACCATCGGGTGCGGCGCAGAGCTCCGTAGACGGCCAGCAGGACCGCCGCCCAGACGGTCGCGTGCAGCGTCGCGGTGAGGAGTCCGCCCAGGTCAGCGGCGGATTCCAGGCGTGCCGCGGAGATCAGCGGGGGCACCAGCACCCGGGCGGCGGGGGCGTCGCGAGAGCCCAGCACGAGCACCGCGACCGGTGCGCCGACCAGGATCAGCGCCGACCAGCCGGCCCGCGCGACCACCACCCGGCTGGCCAGTGCGCCCACCCCGATCCCGGCCAGTACGGCGAGCAGGTGGATCCACGCCCCGAACCCCAGCCAGGGCAGTGCCGGGCCGCGGATCTTCAGCGCGCCGACGGCGTACGGGACGACGACCGCGACGACCACGACCGGCACCGCCGCGGCCAGCGCCGCCAGCAGCCCCGCGACGACCTCGCGGGCGCCGGAGCCGACGGCTGCGCGGGACAGCAGCCGCTGCCCGTCGGGTTCGGTGTCGAGCACCGTCTTGGCCTGCCACCCGAACACCGCGAAGAGCAGTGCGGCGGAGAAGGCGTACGCCTGGTTGGGGGCGGACCTGCCGCCGGCGTGCGCGGCGAGGACGAGCGCCAGGCCGGCCACCCACGGGGGCCAGGCCCGCTGACTGGCGACGTAGGACACCAGCCGCATCCGGGTCAGCGCGAGGGTGCGGCGGAAACCGCCCGCAGCGTCGGTACGTGGTGTGCGTCGGGCGCCGTGCTGGCCGGTCATGCCTCGCCCCGTACCCGGCGGATGTCGTAGCCGGCGGCGCGCAGCCGGGCCACCTCGGCGGCCGGGTCGTGCGCCCGGACGACCACCTCGATCACGTGCCACGGTTCCGGGTCGCCCTCGCCAGGGTCCGACAGGTCGTCCAGGCCCGGCGACTGCTCGGCGAGCGGCCGCTCCTCGACCCGGCCGTCGCGTACCGTCCACCGCCGGGTGGAGCCGAGGTCCGCCGACCGGCCGCGGTGGTCGGTGACCACGCAGATTCCGCCGGCCTCGGCCACCTCGCCGACGAGCGCGGGCAGCTCCGCCTGGCTCGGCGCGTCCAGGCCCTCCCACGGCTCGTCCAGGATCAGCAGTCCGGGCCGGATCAGCAGCGCCTGGACGAGGGCGACCTTGCGGCCGGTGCCCTGGGAGAGTTCGGCGAGCGGGACCGGCAGGTAGTCCGTCAGCTGCAGGCGTTCGGCCAGCCGGGCGACCACGACGTCGGCGTCGGCGCGGGCCAGTCCGCGTACCTGCCCCATCGCGCGCAGGTAACCGGCCGCGCTGAACCGCTGGTCCGTGGGGAACTTGTCGGGCAACCAGCCCACCACGGCAGGCCGGTCGAGGACCCGGCCGCGACCGATCGGAGTCAGGCCGGCGAGCGCGCGCAGCAGGGTCGACTTGCCGGCGCCGTTGCGGCCGGTCACCACGATCGTGTCGCCGGGCCGCAGCTCCGCCTCTACGCCACGCAGCACCCAGTCGTCCCCCGCCGGGTATCGGGCGTGCACGTCCAGCAGTCGCACATCGGGTTTCTACCAGAACGCGCTGTGAAGGCACCACGTTGGACCGGCGGCGGCGCGCGGCGCGCGGGCCGGGAAGACGGCGCGAGGCCGTACGGGGTATAGATCGGTCATGGAATCCGTGGCAGACCCGGACCAGCGAACCCGTCGGATCGCGTACGCGAAGGAACTCACCGCCCGGCTCACCGAGGACAACGTGCGCGTCGTGGCACTGACCTGGATCGACAACGCCGGGGTCACGCGGGTGAAGACCGTTCCCGTCGACCGGCTGCCCGACGCCGCCGGCTGGGGTGTCGGGATGTCCCCGGTGTTCGACGTTTTCCTGGTGGACGACTCGATCACCGCCGGCCGGCACGCCGGTGGCCCGGTCGGCGACCTTCGCCTGTACCCGGATCTGCAGCGGGTGGGTTCGTTGTCGGCTCAGCCGGGGTGGGCGTGGGCGCCGGTCGACCGGCTGACCCAGGAGGGCGAGCCGTACCCGATGTGCCAGCGGTCCTTCGCCCAGCGGATGGCGGCGATCGCCGCCGAGCGCGAGGTGGGTTTCCGGTGCGCGTTCGAGATCGAGTGGTACGTCGGTGTGCTGGGGTCGGAGAACGACATGGAGCCGGGCGCGCCGGGTCCGGCGTACGGCATGTCGCGGCTCACCGACCTGGCGGACTACGTGCCCGCACTGCTGTCGGCGCTGGATGCGCAGGGGGTGCCGGTCGAGCAGTTCCATCCGGAGTACGCGCCCGGTCAGCTGGAGCTCTCCGTCGCCCCGACCGATCCCGTCGGCGCCGCCGACCGTTACGTGCTGGTCCGGGAGACGATCCGCGCGGTGTCGCGGGCGCACGGGCTGCGCGCGTCGTTCGCTCCCGTGGTCGAGGCCGGGGCGGTCGGCAACGGCGCGCACCTGCACTTCTCGGCGTGGGCGCAGGGGAAGAACCTGTTCGTCGGAGGGTACGGACCGCACGGGCTCACCGACCGGGGCGAGTCGATCCTCGCCGAACTCGTCGCCCGGATGCCCGCGCTGTGCGCTCTGACCGCACCCAGCGTGGCGAGTTATCTGCGACTGGTCCCGCAGCAGTGGGCCGCGCCCTACCAGTGCTGGGGACGGGAGAACCGCGAGGCCGCGCTGAGGTTGGTCACCGGCACCCGCGGCAGTGAGCCCCGGGCCGCCAACGCCGAGCTCAAGTGCGTCGACGGGAGCGCCAATCCGTACCTCGTCGTCGGTGCCGTACTCGCCGTCGCCCTGGCCGGTGTCGACGCCGGCCGGCCGCTGCCGCCCGAGGTGACCGTCGACCCGGCGACCCTCCCGGAGGAACGCCGGCCTCCTCGGCTGCCGCAGTCGGTGCTCGCCGCGGTGGACCTGCTGGAGGAGGACGAGG
This sequence comes from Actinopolymorpha cephalotaxi, assembly GCF_013408535.1. NCBI lineage: Bacteria > Bacillati > Actinomycetota > Actinomycetes > Propionibacteriales > Actinopolymorphaceae > Actinopolymorpha > Actinopolymorpha cephalotaxi. Next base: position 1,786,324 of record NZ_JACBZA010000001.1, on the reverse strand, counting down.
TGCTGGGTGAGGCGCTGGGCGCGCCGCTGCTCGACACGTTCGCCACCGTTCGCCGGGCCGAGGCCGACCTGTTCGCCGGGGCGGACGAGGAGGAGGTCGTCGCCGCCACCCGGTGGAGGTACTGATGGCCGATCTCCCGCTGGCGGACCTCCCGCTCGTGGACGCCCACTGTCACCCGGTGTTCGTCGGATCGGCCGGAGTTTCTGGGCAGGAGCGGGCCGAGTTCGAACGCATGCTGGGCGAGGCCGACCGGCCCGCGCCGGTCGGTGTGTCGTACGCCGACAGCCTGCTCGGAGCCGCGGTCCGGCGCTGGTGCACTCCCCCGCTCGGGCTGCCGGCCGGCGCTCCCCTGGACACCTTCCTGGACCGGCGGGCCGAGCTCGGGCCGGTGGAGGTGGCTCGGCGACTGCTCGGCGCCGCCGGGTTGTCGTACCTGCTGGTCGACACCGGGATCGGCGGGACCGACGGAGCCGGCTCGGACTGGTGGTCGGTGCGGGGGCTCGCGTCGGCGGCCGGTGCTGTGGGCCGGGAAGTGGTCCGGCTGGAGTCGGTTGTGGAGGGCCTGGCGGAATCCGGGGTCGCCGCCACCGACTTCGCCGATGCGTACGTCGACGCGCTCGCCACGGCCACCAGGAACGCGGTCGCGGTGAAGTCGATCCTCGGATACCGGCACGGCTTCGACGTCGACCCTCGGCGACCGTCACGCGCGGAGGTCACTGCCGCCGCGCGGGACTGGTTGCTGAGCCGCCGGGACCTCGGCATTCCTCAGAGCGGGACCGAGAGTCGACCGGCCGCGGCTCGGCTGCGTCACGAGGTGCTGTTGCGGTTCGTGCTGTGGTGCGGTGTCGATCGTGGCCTTCCGGTGCAGCTGCACACCGGATTCGGTGATCGCGACCTGCGCCTGCCGTCTGTCAACCCCGCGTTGCTACAACCGCTCATCGAGGCCGTGGAGCCGGTGGGTACGCCGCTCGTGCTGTTGCACTGCTATCCGTACCAGCGTGAGGCCGGCTGGCTGGCCGCCGTCTATCCGCACGTCTACGTGGACGTCGGGCTCACGGTCGGCCAGGTCGGGGCTCGGGCAGGTGCCGTCCTGGCGGAGTTCTGCGAACTCGCGCCGTTCGGCAAGCTGATGTTCTCCACCGACGCCTATCGACTGCCCGAGCGCTATCTGGTCGGAGCGGCACAGTTCCGGCACTCGTTCGGCCGGCTTCTCCGCGACTGGTGGCGAGATGGCGACCTCACCGCACGCGATACAGAACGTGTGGCGGCGATGGTCGGAGCCGACAACGCCCGCCGCCTCTACGCCATTGACGGCTGAACGATTCCACGCCATTGGTGGCGTGCCCAGGAATCCTTCAGCCGTCGGCGATCACTGACTCTTGAAGTTCGCCCCCTCGGATTTTCCGGCTCAGCGGCCGAGGACCGGTCCGGATTCGACGACCTCGAGGTCGATCTGGCCAGGCCCCTGTACAGCAGGCTGTGCGATGTCGTACGGACCATATGTTCCGACGCTGAACCGGCCGTGCCAACTGGTGTTCAACTGCACCGACCGAGACCCCGCCTTGTCGTAGGTGTAGCTCACCTTCGGGTCGGAGTCGTCGTAACTGCTGCCGGGGGTGTCGAACGTCTTCGTGACACCGGGATCGAACGTCCACTTCCACTCGCCTTCAGCCGTCACCGTGACGTCGAAGTTGAACACGTGCACGGTCTTCGCCGGCATCTGCTGCGGCTGACCGGACTGGAAGTACGTCGGCAGATTTACCAATGTTCGCGCGTTAGCAGGCTGAACCGAAAGCTGCTGCGGAGGCACCCACACTTCCCAGTTCTTACGAACCTCCGCTCCCACGTCCGCCGTAGTCACCACATCGGATGGATCACCCAAACAAACAGTGTCGCGTAACTGCCACGATTTTCCGGTTCTCAGTAGATAAATGTCGTAGAAGTACTTCACTGTGCCGTCTGGGTTTACTCCACACTGCAAGATTCGACGGCAGACGGTCCGGCCGCCCATCTCGCACGACTTCCGCAAGTTCCAAATGCAATCTGAACATGACGAACCCGCACCTGAGTCAACCACTGCTCCGTCTTTGGTCAGCAGAGCTGCCTGCCCCGTGAACCTACCGTCGCCACCATCTGGAGGGCCAGGCACCGGACCTGGCGGTGGGGGTGGTTTCGTCGGACACTTGAATCCCCTACATTTCGACAGGCTCTCACTGGCGTCCGAGGATGAAGCGTTGATCAGTAATAGTGCTGAGGTCACGGCGATGGACAGCGCTACGACCATTACCCATCGAGGAAGTCTTGTCCAACGACAAGCCATTTGTTTCCTCTCTTCGAAAAGACAATCCAAGCCCTGGAGGGCGGGGTCTGCGGGATTTTCATCACTACCTTGTTCGCAGTATTTCGCACCTGCCCCGGACCGTGATCGAGATCGAATTCGACGCGTGTAGACTCCTTCGACGAAGTGCTTTTAACCTCGAAATTGCTAATCTTGTAGCCGCCCTCAAATGTAAAATGCTGGTTCTTCTTTTTTACATCGTGAATAAAGTCCGTGTAGCCACTTGCTGCATTGGAGCCTGGCAGCAGCACCTCATCAACTGGCCTTGTATCGAGGGTCTTGTAAGCCTCGTTGAGGACCGCGTAGAAGTTGACGGTGGCGGCGTGGAGTTGCTCCTCGACGGAGCCGGTGGGAGCCGTCGGCGTGGGAGCCGGCGTTCGCGTAGGGGTTGGTGTCGGGGTGGGGGTGGCTGACTTGGACGCCGTGGGGGTCGGCGTCTTGCCGGCCTCGGGTTCGATGTTCTTGCTGCACCCGGACACGCCCAAGCCGACGGCAACCGCGCCGGCGAGCGCGCCGCGAACCAGCGCTGATTTGCCGTACAGAATCTTCATAGTTCGCATACCGTAGCGAACCCGTCGCAAACCGGGTGATCTCTGTCCACAGGCCGGTCCGACCACTGACCGTGACCCGGGCCGCGAAGCGAGCGCAGAACCAGACAGGACGGCGCGCGGACGCAGAAGACCCCTGCCGCGGCTCACAACACCGCGATAGGGGTCCCCTGCGCCTCACTCAGTCGCGGGCGGTCGTCCGCCGGAGCGGAAGGACTCGCCCGCCTGTCAGACCACCAGTGAACGATCCGTCGGCTTGATCGGCGCCGGCAGGGCCGTGTGCCCGTCCCGCAGCCACGCGTCGACTCCGGCCGCACACGCGCGGCCCTCGGCGATCGCCCAGACGATCAGCGACTGGCCGCGCCCGGCGTCTCCGGCCACGAACACACCCTCGACGTTCGTCGCGTACGACGCGTCCCGCTTGATGTTGCCCCGCTCGTCCAGCTCCACCTCGAGCTGCTCGAGCAGGCCGCCACGGTCGGGACCGACGAACCCCATCGCCAGCAGCACCAGCTCGGCGGGGATCTCCACCTCGGTGTTCGGGACGGGTTCGAAGCGGCCGTTCTCGAACTTCACCTCGACCAGGTTGAGCGCACGCACGTTGCCGTTGTCGTCGCCGAGGAACTCCGTCGTCGACACCGCGTACCGACGGTCGCCGCCCTCCTCGTGCGCGCTGGAGACGCGGAACAGCATCGGGTACGTCGGCCACGGCTGATGCATCGGACGCATCTCCGTCGGCTGCGGCATGATCTCCAGCTGTACGACGTTCGCCGCGCCCTGCCGGTGTGCCGTACCCAGGCAGTCGGCACCGGTGTCGCCACCGCCGATGATGACGACGTTCTTGCCGTGCGCGGTGATCTGGCCGGGCACCTCCTCGCCGTGGGCGGCGCGGTTGGCCTGCGGGAGGAACTCCATCGCCTGGTGGATGCCGCCGAGCTCGCGGCCCGGCATCGGCAGGTCGCGCGGGATCGTCGACCCCATCGCCAGCACCACCGCGTCGTAACGGGCGCGGAGATCCTGGCCGGTCACGTCCACGCCGACGTTGACGCCGGAGCGGAAGATCGTGCCCTCGCGCGACATCTGGTCCAGCCGCCGGTCGACGATCCGCTTCTCCATCTTGAACTCGGGGATGCCGTACCGCATCAGCCCGCCCACCTTGTCGGCCCGCTCGTACACAGCGACGGTGTGCCCGGACCGGGTGAGCTGCTGCGCCGCAGCCAGCCCCGCCGGTCCCGAACCCACCACGGCCACGCGCCGGCCGGTCAGCCACTCCGGCGGCTGCGGAGTCACCCAGCCCTGCGCCCAGGCGCGGTCGATGATCGAGACCTCGACGTTCTTGATGGTCACCGGACCACCGGAGATGGTCTCGTCGATCGCCAGCACGCAGGCCGTCTCGCACGGCGCGGGACACAACCGGCCGGTGAACTCGGGGAAGTTGTTCGTCGCGTGCAGGCGTTCGATGGCGGCGCGCCAGTCGTCGCGCCAGACCAGGTCGTTCCACTCCGGGATGAGGTTGCCGAGTGGGCAGCCCTGGTGGCAGAACGGGATACCGCAGTCCATGCAGCGCCCGGCCTGCTTGCTGATGATCGGCAACAGCGCGGCGCCGATCCCCTCGCCCGGGTAGACCTCGTTCCAGTCGCGAAGCCGTTCTTCGACCGGCCTTCGGTGCGCTCCCTCGCGGGGGGTGGTGAGGAAGCCCTTCGGGTCAGCCATGTGCGGCCTCCATGATCGCTTGGTCGACGTCGCGTCCCTCGGCGAAGGCACGGGCCCGCGCCTGCAGAACGCGCTTGTAGTCCTTCGGCATCACCTTCACGAACCGGTCCAGCGTGCCCGCCCAGTCGGCGAGCAACGCCTCGGCCACGGGTGAGCCGGTCTCCTCCTGGTGCGCACTCACCAGCGAGTGCACCAGGTCGCGGTCCTCCTCGGTCAGCGGCTCGAGTTCGACCATGTCGGGGTTGACCCGCCGCTGGTCGAGGTCGAGCACGAAGGCGACACCGCCCGACATGCCCGCCGCGAAGTTGCGTCCGGTCGCGCCGAGTACGACGACGACACCACCGGTCATGTACTCGCAGCCGTGGTCGCCGACACCCTCGACGACCGCGGTGGCGCCGGAGTTGCGAACGCAGAACCGCTCGCCCACCTTGCCGCGCAGGAACACCTGGCCGGCGGTCGCGCCGTAGGCGATGACGTTGCCGGCGATGATGTTGTCCTCGGCCACCAGGGTGGCGTTGCGGTCGGGCCGGACGATGATCCGCCCGCCCGACAGCCCCTTCGCGAGGTAGTCGTTGGCGTCTCCCTCCAGCCGGAGGGTGATGCCCGGGGGCAGGAACGCACCCAGCGACTGGCCGGCCGAACCCACCAGGGTCAGGTCGATCGTGTCGTGGGGCAGGCCGTCCCCGCCGTACTTCTTGGTGAGCTCGTGTCCGAGCATCGTTCCCACGGTGCGGTTGACGTTGCGGATCGGCAACTGCGCACGCACCGGCTCGCCCCGGTCCAGGGCGTCGCGGGAGATCTCGATCAGGTGGTTGTCGAGCGCCTTCTCCAGGCCGTGGTCCTGGTTGGTGACGCATCGCCGCGGCGTGCCGTCCGGCAGCTCGGGCACGGTGAGGATCGGCCGCAGGTCCAGCCCGGCGACCTTCCAGTGCTCCACCGCCTGTGCGACGTCCAGCAGCTCGGCGTGCCCGACGGCCTCGTCGATGCTGGCGAATCCCAGCTCGGCGAGGTACTCCCGCACCTCCTGCGCGATGTACTCGAAGAACGTGACCACGAACTCCGGCTTGCCGTTGAACCGCTTGCGCAGCTCGGGGTTCTGCGTGGCCACACCCACCGGGCAGGTGTCCAGGTGGCACACCCGCATCATCACGCAGCCGGACACCACCAGCGGCGCGGTCGCGAAGCCGAACTCCTCCGCACCGAGCAGCGCGGCGATCACGACGTCCCGGCCGGTCTTGAGCTGGCCGTCGGTCTGGACGACGATCCGGTCGCGCAGGCCGTTCAGCAGCAACGTCTGCTGGGTCTCGGCGAGCCCGAGCTCCCACGGCGCTCCCGCGTGCTTGAGCGAGGTGAGCGGCGCGGCGCCGGTGCCGCCGTCGTGCCCGGAGATGAGCACCACGTCGGCGTGCGCCTTCGACACCCCGGCCGCGACCGTGCCGACCCCGACCTCCGCGACCAGCTTCACGTGCACACGTGAAGCCGGGTTGGAGTTCTTCAGGTCGTGGATCAGCTGGGCGAGATCCTCGATCGAGTAGATGTCGTGGTGCGGCGGCGGGGAGATCAGGCCCACGCCCGGCGTGGAGTGCCGGGTGCGCGCGATCCACGGGTACACCTTGTTACCCGGAAGCTGGCCGCCCTCCCCCGGCTTGGCACCCTGCGCCATCTTGATCTGCAGGTCGGTGGAGTTGGTGAGGTACTCCGACGTCACCCCGAACCGCCCGCTGGCCACCTGCTTGATGGCGCTGCGCCGCTCCGGGTCGTTCAGCCGGTCGGTGTCCTCGCCGCCCTCGCCGGTGTTGGACCGGGCGCCGAGACGGTTCATCGCGATGGCGAGCGTCTCGTGCGCCTCCGCCGAGATCGAGCCGTACGACATGGCGCCGGTGGAGAACCGCCTGACGATGCTCTCCACCGACTCGACGTCCTCGACCGGGATCGGGGTCCGCTCGCCGTACTTCAGCGAGAACAGTCCCCGCAGCGTCATCAGCCGCTGCGACTGCTGGTCGACCCGCGCGGTGTACATCTTGAAGATGTCGTACCGCTGGCTGCGGGTGGAGTGCTGCAGCCGGAACACCGTCTCCGGGTCGAAGAGGTGCGGCTCGCCCTCGCGCCGCCATTGGTACTCCCCGCCGATCGGCAGCCGGCGGTGAGCCGGTGCGATGCCGTCGCGCGGGTAGGCGGTCTCGTGCCGGCGGCGCACCTCGTCGGCGATGTGGTCGAGGTCGACGCCGCCGAGCCGGGACGTGGTGCCGGTGAAGTACCGGTCCACGACCTGCTGGCCGAGCCCGACCGCCTCGAAGATCTGCGCGCCGGTGTAGGAGGCGACGGTGGACACGCCCATCTTGCTCATGACCTTGAGCACGCCCTTGCCCAGCGCCTTCACCAACTGCTGGACGGCCTTCTCCGGAGCGATTCCCTCCAGGAAGATGCCTTCGCGTACGAGGTCCTCCACGCTTTCCATCGCGAGGTAGGGGTTGACCGCGGCCGCGCCGTACCCGATCAGCAGGGCGACGTGGTGCACCTCGCGGACGTCGCCGGCCTCCACGACCAGGCCGACCTGGGACCGGGTCTTCTCCCGGATCAGGTGGTGGTGCACCGCGCCGGTGAGCAGCAGCGACGGGATCGGCGCCAGTTCGGCGTTGGAGTGCCGGTCGGACAGCACCAGCACGCGGGCGCCGGCCTCGATCGCCTCCGACACCTCCGCGCAGATCTCCTCCAGCCGGCCGGCGAGCTCCTCGCCGCCACCGTCGACGCGGTAGAGCCCCTGCACCGTGTGCGAGGCGTAGCCGGGGAAGTCCCCGTCGCGGTTGACGTGGATGATCTTCGCCAGCTGGTCGTTGTCGAGTACGGGGAACGGCAGCACGATCTGCCGGCACGAGGCAGGCCCCGGCGTGAGCAGGTTGCCCTCCGGGCCGATCTTCCCCGCCAGTGAGGTGACCAGCTCCTCCCGGATCGCGTCCAGCGGCGGGTTGGTGACCTGCGCGAACAGCTGGGTGAAGTAGTCGAACAGCAGCCGCGACCGGTCCGACAGCGCGGCCACCGGAGTGTCGCTGCCCATCGACCCGATCGGCTCGGCGCCGCTGCGCGCCATCGGCGCGAGGATGACCCGCAGCTCCTCCTCGGTGTAGCCGAAGGTCTGCTGCCGGCGGGTCACCGACTTGTGCGTGTGCACGATGTGCTCGCGCGGCGGGAGGTTCTCCAGCCGGATCAGCCCGGCGTGCAGCCACTCGTCGTACGGCTTCTCCTTGGCGAGCTGCCCCTTGATCTCCTCGTCCTCGATGATCCGGTGCTCGGAGGTGTCCACGAGGAACATCCGGCCCGGCTCCAGCCGGCCCTTGCGGACCACGGACTTCGGGTCGATGTCGAGGACGCCGACCTCCGAGGCCAGCACCACCAGGCCGTCGTCGGTCACCCAGTACCGGCTCGGGCGCAGGCCGTTGCGGTCGAGGACCGCGCCGACCTGGGTGCCGTCGGTGAACGCGACACAGGCAGGACCGTCCCACGGCTCCATCACGGTGGAGTGGAACTCGTAGAACGCGCGCCGGGAGGCGTCCATCTCGGCGTGGTTCTCCCACGCCTCCGGAATCATCATCAGCACCGCGTGCGGCAGCGACCGGCCGCCCATCTGCAACAGCTCGAGCACCTCGTCGAACCGCGCCGAGTCACTCGCACCCGGTGTGCAGATCGGGTAGAGCCGGTCCATCCCCCGGCCGGCGTCCGCGCCGGCTGGCTGCGCCAGCAGGTCGCTTTCCAGCAGCGCCTCGCGCGCCCGCATCCAGTTCTCGTTGCCCATGACGGTGTTGATCTCACCGTTGTGAGCGACGTAGCGGTACGGGTGGGCCAGCGGCCACGACGGGAACGTGTTGGTGGAGAACCGCGAGTGGACCAGCGCGATGGCGCTCTCCATGCGGCGGTCGGACAGGTCGGGGAAGAACGGCTCGAGCTGCTCGGTGGTGAGCATGCCCTTGTAGACGATCGTCCGCGACGACAGCGACGGGAAGTAGGCGCCGGTCTCGTGCTCGACCCGCTTGCGGAGGGCGAACGCGCGCCGGTCCAGGGCCACCCCGCTCAGCGCGGCGCCGTCGGACCCCTGCGCAGCCACGAACAGCTGGCGGAACCGCGGCATCACCGCGCGGGAGGTGCGCCCGAGCAACTCGGGCACCACCGGGACGTCGCGCCAGCCGAGGATCTCCAGGCCCTCCTCGGCGGCGATCTCGGTGATCCGGGCGACGGTGGCGGCGTCGGCCGCGTCGTCGTCGGGGAGGAACGCCGTACCCACGGCGTACTCGCCGGGAGCCGGCAGGGCCAAGTCGGTGACCGCACGCAGGAAACTGTCGGGGACCTGGAGCAGCAGGCCGGCGCCGTCACCGGAGTCCGGCTCGCTGCCGGACGCGCCGCGGTGATCGAGATTGCGCAGTGCCGTGAGCGCGTGCTGAACGATCTGGTGGCTGGGCTCGCCGCTCAGGGTGGCCACGAACGCCACGCCGCACGCGTCGTGCTCGAACCGAGGGTCGTACAGGCCGTGCGGCGGCGGGGGCGTTCCGAGCATGTGAATACTCCCGTCGTCAACTCGCGTTGGGACACGCTCAAGGGACGACGTTGGCCCCGGCGGTTGCATGCAGGGTAGCGGACACCTGACGGTGACCCCCAGGGACGATGGTCCCGGGCACACCACCTCGTCGTGGCGTCCGCTCTGAGCGAACTTCGGCGGTAGCCGGCAACGCCACAGGTCGCGACAGCATAGGCCGCGGAGCCGTGGCGGGTCACGGCGGTGTGACGTACTAGCCGAGACGCGCGTTCGATCGTACTTCGGTCATTGTGACCCCTCCGGGGGGTTTTCTGCCGAACGTGTTCGCTCCTCGGACACCTGCCGCCGCCCGGTCCCGCCCCGGCGGGAGTCCTGGTCGGGCTCGGTGGCGCTGTTGCGCTGGTCGGCGAGGTACTTCTCCTCCGGGGTGTACCGGTCGTCGCCCGGATAGCGCTCGTCGGCGAACACGCCGGGGTCCTCTGCGGGAGGGGGCTCCCCGGCGTCCGCCGGGTGGCTCGGCCGGCGAGACGTCCCCTGCGGTGCCTCCTGGCGACCTGTCCGGCCCGGCTGCCCCGGCTGGCCCGGCTGCCCCGGCTGGTCCGGCTGTCCGGTCTGGCGGGGATCCGTCTCGTTGCCGCGCCGCCCGGGCTGTTCCGGGCGGGCCGCCTCCTCGATCTGGGTCTTCTGCTCCGCCAGCCGGCCGCGGTCGACCACGAGGTGCTGCTCGGCCGCCGAGGCCGGATCCTCGTCCGCATCGTCCGGATCGCCAAGACCGGCCGGATCGGCCGGATCGTCCGGATCGGAGTCGTCGGGATCACCGGAGTGGCCGGAGTCGCCGGGCTGGTCGGGCTCGTCCGGTTCGCCGAAGCCGCGCGGGTGGGCGGGGTCCCGGCCGGGATCGCTCGTGGCACCGCCACGATCGCCGGTCCCCCTGCCGGTTCCCTGATCGGCGGTGGGCCGGTCGTCCTCGGCCGCCGCCAGGCGATCGGCGGACGACCGGGAGGCGGCGTCGGAGGCTGCGCCGGCCGTGCCCGTCACGGAGGTCGCGGAGGCGGTGCCGCCCAGGGTGTCGGCGGTGGCGCTCGTCTCGTCGCCGGGCGAGGAGGGTGCCGCCGGCTCGACGACGCGTTCCCGGCCCGGGCGCAGAGTGGCCGAGAGGATGAAGTAGAGCATCGCCAGCAGGAACACCAGGACCGAGGTCCAGACGTTCAGCCGCAGGCCGAGGATGTGGTTGACCGGATCGACTCGGAGGTACTCGATCCAGCCCCGGCCCAGCGTGTAGCACATGACGTACAACGCGAACGCGCGTCCGTGGCCGAGCCGGAACCGCCGGTCGGCCCAGATCACCGCCAGCGCGGTGCCGACGTCCCAGATGCTCTCGAACAGGAAGGTCGGCTGGAACGTGGCGTACTGCTCGTATCCGATCGGACGGTGCGCCGGGTCGATCCGCAGGCCCCACCACGCGGTGGTCGGCGCGCCGAACAGCTCCTGGTTGAACCAGTTGCCCCATCGGCCGATCGCCTGGGCGAGCACGATCCCCGGCGCCAGCGCGTCGGCCATCGCCGGCAGCGGGATGCCGCGGCGGTGGCAGGCGATCCAGGCGCCGAGCGCGCCGAACGCCACACCACCCCAGATGCCGAGGCCGCCCTCCCAGACCGCGAACGCCCGCAGCGGCTCCCGGCCCGGACCGAAGTAGAGCTGGTAGTCGGTGATCACGTGGTAGAGCCGGGCACCCACCAGGCCGAACGGGACCGCCCAGACGGCGATGTCGGCGACGGTGCCCGCCCGGCCGCCGCGTTCGATCCAGCGGCGGTTACCCAGCCAGACCGCCGCGACGACTCCGAGGATGATGCATATCGCATACGCCCTGAGTGGGAGCGGCCCGAGATGCCACACCCCCTGGGAGGGGCTGGGAATGGACGCGAGGATCTGCATGGCGTGGGGCACTCCTGCGGGTGATGGCTGTCGGTCGGACCTTACCCGCTCACTACCCGCTCACTGCTTGCCGGACTTGGCTGCCGCGGAGTCGATCGCGAGCTTGAGTCCGGTCCCGCTGGTGTCGCCGGGGTCGAGCTGCTTGCCGTTGACGAAGACCGTGGGGGTTCCCTGGACGCCGCGCTTGGTACCGGTCTCGTCGACCGCCTTGACCCAGTTGGCGAAGTTGTCGCCGTTGACGCAGGAGCGGAACGATCCGGAGGTGAGGCCGATCCCCTTGCCGAGCTCGACCAGCTGGGCGTTGGTCCAGCTCTGGCTGTAGTTGGCGTACAGCGCGTCGTGCATCTCGCGGGCCTTGCCGGCGTTGACCGCGCACCCGAAGGCGTTGGCGGCGAGCTCGGTCGGCCGGCCGAAGCCGGGCAGCGTGAGGGGGTAGTAGATCACCCGCGCCTTGCCGGCCTCGACCTGTTGGTTCAGGGTCTTCTCGGCGTCGGACTCGAAGTCCCGACAGTGCGGGCAGGCGAAGTCCTCGAACATCTCCACCACGACGGGGGCACCGGACTTGCCGAAGCCGACGCCGTCGCCCTGGCCGCCCGCCTTGCCGGCAACCGGGGTGGGGTCGCTCTTGGAGGTCGGCTTGTACGGCGCGACCACGCCCTCGGGGAAGGCCGCGGTGGTGTCGACCTTGGAGCGCTGCCACTGGACAACGACCGCAATGGCGACGATCACCACCGCCACGACCACGGCCACGCCGATGCGCATCAGGTTCTCGCGTCGCTTGGCCTGCGCGGCCTGCCGGGCACGCTCTGCGCGCAACTGGTCCCGGGCCGACTTCTTGCTCATGCCGCTCTCCGCCTCATCTGTCCACCGGCGCCGCCACGTCGCGACGCCGGATGCTGGTGGGGCCTCACTGCGCTCGCCGGCGGACGCCGTCGGCGAGGTCGCGGGCGAGTTCGCCCACCCGCTCGGCGCCGGTGCGCTCGTCGGGCGCGTCCAGCAACCGGCGTACGAACGCCGAGCCGACGATCACCGCGTCCGCACTCGCCGCCACCTCGGCGGCCTGGTCGCCGTTGGACACGCCGAGCCCGACACCGACGGGCAGGTCGGTGACCTCCCGCAGCCTGGCGACCAGCCCCGGAGCACCGACGCTGGTCTGCTCACGGGCGCCGGTCACACCCATCACCGACGCGGCGTAGACGAAACCCCGGGAGGCCCGCGCGGTCAGCGCCAGCCGCTCCGTCGACGACGACAGCGCGACCAGGAAAACCCGGTCCAGGCCGGTCGCGTCGCTGGCGGCGATCCACTCCTCGGCCTCCTCCGGGATCAGGTCGGGCGTGATCAGCCCCGCCCCGCCGGCCGAGGAGAGGTCTCGTGCGAAGCGTTCAACGCCGTACCGCTCGATCGGGTTCCAGTACGTCATCACCAGGGTCGGGATGCCGAAGCCGGAAACCGCCTCGACCGTACGGAGAACGTCCTTGGTGCGGGTGCCCCCGCGCAGCGCCTGGTCGGCGGCGGCCTGGATGGTCGGGCCGTCCATCGTCGGGTCGGAGTAGGGCAGGCCGACCTCGAAGACGTCGACACCTCCCTCGGCCATCGCCTCGAACGCCGCGATCGCGCCGTCGTGGCTCGGGAACCCCGCCGGCAGATAGCCGACCAGCACCCCGCGGCCCTCCTCCTTCGCCCGCGCGAAGGCCGGGCCCACCGCGGCGGACGTCGAGGTGCTCACGCCTGCTCCTCCGTGCTCTGCTTCTCGCGCTCGGTGCCGGCCGTCTCCACGCCGGGCTTGTCGTCCAGCAGGCCGAACCACGTGGCGGCGGTGTCGACATCCTTGTCGCCGCGGCCGGACAGGCAGATCAGCACGGTCGCGTCCGGGTCGAGGTCCTTGGCGATCCGCATGGCACCGGCCACCGCGTGCGCGGACTCGATCGCGGGGATGATCCCCTCGGTCCGGGTCAGCAGTCGGAGCGCGTCCATCGCCTCGGCGTCGGTCACCGGGAGGTAGGTCGCGCGCCCGGTGTCGTGCAGCCAGGCGTGCTCGGGGCCCACCCCCGGGTAGTCCAGGCCCGCGGAGATCGAGTGGCTCTCGATGGTCTGGCCGTCCTCGTCCTGGAGGAGGTAGGACCGGGTGCCGTGCAGAACCCCGACCTGACCGGAGGTGATCGTCGCGGCGTGCCGGCCGGTCTCCACGCCGTCGCCGCCGGCCTCGAAGCCGTACAGCCGGACGGACTCGTCGGGGACGAACGCGCTGAACGTACCGATCGCGTTGGAGCCACCGCCCACGCACGCGCACACCGCGGTGGGCAGGGAACCGGTCAGCTCGATCGTCTGGGCCCGGGCCTCGTCGCCGATGCCGCGGCAGAAGTCGCGGACGATCACCGGGAACGGGTGCGGTCCGGCAGCGGTGCCCAGGAGGTAGTGGGTGTCGTCGACGGTGGCCACCCAGTCACGCAGCGCCTCGTTGATGGCGTCCTTCAGCGTCCGGCTCCCGGCGGTCACCGGGATGACCTCGGCGCCGAGCAACTCCATCCGGGCGACGTTGAGCGCCTGCCGGCGGGTGTCCTCCTCGCCCATGTAGACCACGCACTCCAGGCCGAGGTAGGCGCAGGCGGTGGCGGTGGCCACGCCGTGCTGCCCGGCCCCGGTCTCGGCGATGATCCGGGTCTTGCCCATCCGGACCGCCAGCAGCGCCTGGCCGAGGACGTTGCGGATCTTGTGCGCGCCGGTGTGGTTGAGGTCCTCCCGCTTGAGCAGGATCCGGACGCCGGCCACCTCGGAGAGCCGGGTCGCGTCGTAGAGCGGGCTCGGAAGGTTGGCGTACTCCCGGAACATCCGGTCCAGCTCGGCGGTGAACGCCGGGTCGGACTGCGCGGAGCGGTGCGCCTGCTCGAGCTCGTCCAGCGCGCCGATCAGGGCCTCGGGGGTGAACCGGCCGCCGAAGCGACCGAAATGTCCGTCGAGTCCCTGACCGAGCACGCCCCGGTCGGTGTTGGCAGCGGCCACGTCAGTCATCGACTCACTTCGGTTCGGGGTCGGGTCGGTCTCTCGGCTCAGTCATGGTGCAGCGCCGGATGGGCGCCGGCGGCAACGAGGTCGGCCACCGCGGACCGGGGGTTCTTCCCGGTGACCAGGCTCTCGCCGACCAGGACGGCGTGGGCACCGGCGCGGGCGTACTCGATCACGTCGTGCGGACCGCGTACGCCGGACTCCGCCACCTTGACGATACCGTCCGGGATCCGCGGCGAGATCCGGCCGAACGCCGCCCGGTCGACCTCGAGAGTGCGCAGGTCACGGGCATTGACGCCGATCAGCTTGGCGCCCGCGTCGACGGCCCGCTCGGCCTCCTCCTCGGTGTGCACCTCCACCAGGGGGGTGAGGCCGATCGACACCGCGCGTTCGATCAGCGAGACCAGGGCGTTCTGCTTCAGCGCGGCCACGATGAGCAGCACCAGGTCGGCGCCGTAGGCGCGCGCCTCCCACAGCTGGTAGCTGGTGATCACGAAGTCCTTGCGGAGGATCGGAACGTCCACCGAGGAACGCACCGCCCGGAGGTCGTCGATCGAGCCGCCGAACCTACGGCGCTCGGTGAGGACGCTGATCACGGCGGCCCCGCCGGCCTGGTAGTCGGCGGCGAGCGCGGCCGGATCGGCGATCGCGGCGAGGGCGCCCTTGCTCGGACTCGACCGTTTGACCTCCGCGATGACGGCGACGCCGTCGCCCCGCAGAACCGGGACGGGATCGATGGCGTACGGAAGAAGGGCGACCCGCTTCTTCAGATCGTCGATCGAGACTCTCGCCTGCCGCTCCTCAAGGTCGGCGCGGACCCCGTCGAGGATCTCGTCGAGAACACTCACGCAGTCAGTCCTTCCTGAGCGACCTAAGCGCAGGCGCGGGTCTTCGGTGAAACGAACCCGCTCTCGCTTCCAGAGACCTGCTCAGAGTAACGACGACCTCCCCCAACCCCGACACCGGCTGGCTGTCGGGGGCCCTCCCGTGCACGGTCGCCCGCACGGCGGAGGGGTGTGGGTCAAGCCCGGCCCAGGACTGGAACCAGGCTGGAATCAGTGCGAAAACCCGTGCGGGCGACGGCGCGGACCCCGGGCGGTCGCCCGCCGGGACCTGTCCGTCCGCCGCCCGCACGACCTCTACAGCTTGATGACCAGGCTGTGCATCAGCTTGTCGGCGAACGTCTGGCGCTTGCTGTCCCACAGGGGCCAGAGGAACCCGACGTAGCAGGGCAGTGCGTCCAGGATGTGCGCGAGCGACCGGACGAACGTCGTGCCCGGACCCAGCGGCTGCCCGTCGGACTCACGCACCAGCTTGATGTTGAGCACCTGCTTGCCGATGCTCTGGCCGGTGGTGCCCTGCCGGAAGACGATGTTCCAGATGCTGATGCCGAGACTCACGAGGTACAGGACCGAGCCGATCGCCGTGGCCGCCCCGGACGGCTGGCCACCGGACTGCATGCCGGCCATCAGCGCCGAGCCGATGGCACCGGGAATCCAGACCACCACCCCGTCGATGAGGTAGGCGCCGAGGCGAAGGACCCACGGGGCGAGCAGGTTCCGGTCGATCTCGGGCGTGCCGCCGTTCTGGCCGTACTGACCGTACTGACCCTGGTCGTACTGACCTTGCTGGCCGTACTGACCCTGCTGGCCCTGGTCGTACTGCTGCTGGTGCTGGCCGTAACTCTGACCGTATCCCGGCTGCTGGCCGTGACTCTGTTGTTGTTGCTGGCCGTAGCCCTGCTGGCCGCCGTGACCCTGGGCCTGCCGGCCGTAGGGATCCTGAGGCTGCGGAGCACCGTGCCGTCCCGAGGACGAGTCCTCGTCGCGTGCGTCGGGACCCGGCGGGGTCGGTGTACTCACAACCGTCTCCGTTCTGGGATTCACAAGTGAGGTTGGCACTGAATTCGAGCAGAGTAGCGGTCACCACCTGCCCCTGGAACCAACTTATGATCACGGGTTGGGGTTACGGTGAATCCGTGCCCGATCCGACCCTGCGACGACCGAGCGGACCGCCCACCGGCACCGCGGCGCGCCCCGCCGAGCACGTCGTTGCGCACCCCGCCGGCCTGCCCTCGGACAGCACGCTGGCCGGCATCGCCGTCCTGGGCGCCGCCGGCCTGGGACTGGCGGCGGCGAACAGCATCTCCGGCGGCCGGTTCGGCGTTCCGTGCCTGCTGCACACCGTCACCGGTCTGGACTGTCCGCTGTGCGGTACGACCCGGATGGCCGCCGCCGTACTCCACGGCGACCTGGCCGGCGCGCTCGGCTTCAACGCGCCGGCCCTTCTCGCGATCCTGGTCGTGGCCTACCTGTGGCTGAGCTGGGTGCTCGAACGCCTGGATGCCCGCGTACGCCTCCCCCGCCCAGCGCTGGGTCCGCGAGCACGGTCGGCGCTGCTCCCGGCGGTGGTGGCGGCGGCCGTGGTCTTCATGGTGCTGCGCAACCTGCCCTGGCCGCCGTTCACCGCCCTGCACGTCTGACCGCGCGGAGCTACCCGAGCGCCTTCCGGGCCAGGTCGAAGTACTGGTCGCCGCGCACCACGCGGTAGTCGGCACCGAGCGAGGCGGTCACCTCGGCCAGGTCCTGCGGCGTCGTCGACCAGGCGTTCACGCCGATCGAGACGAACCGCGGCGACGTCCCGTCCCACCCGGCGGCCGACCGGGCGATCGCGTCCTTGGTCTCCTGCACGCCGCCGACGCCGAGGATGGTGGCCAGTGGCGTACCGCCCTCGACGAGCCGGGTGGTGGTCGTGCCGGACCAGTTCAGGAAAATTCCCTGCGGCTGGACGTCGGAGACGTACGCCCGGGTCTTGTCCGCCGACAGGTCGACGTCGTGACCGTCGACCCGGTTGAGGACGTACACGATCCCCATCCCGGTCGCGCGCATGTACTTCCCGGTCTGTTCGGTGAACGTCGTGAAGGTGGCGTCCGGCCACGGGGTCGGGTAGATGTAGCCCGCGCCGGAGGGGCCGGCCACCAGCAGGTCGTTGTCGGTCGCGGTGCGCTGGAAGTGGCTGAGGAAGTTCGGCGCGGCGTCGGCCAGCAGCGGGTTGGTGGTCCAGTTGACCGGCACGCTGCCCCTGCCGGGGTTGTCCCACAGAACCCGCAGCCGGTGTTCGTTGTACTGCAGGTTGTCGCCCTCGGACATGGTGAAGGTGACGTAGACCTTGTTCTCCAGCGCCAGTGTGGGTGCGGGCTTCTGCTGGTCGGAGATCGGCGCCCGGGAGCCCGAGTGCACGGAGAGGTTCTCGAACCAGTCCGCGGCGAGCACGTAGACGCCGTGCTTCGAGCACAGTTCTGTGCCGCCGAACTCGCCGGCGATGTCCTGGGCGAACCACCCGAGATACGGCGTGTACGGCTCGACGTCGGACATGATCCGCTCGAACAGTTCGCGTTCGGCGTCGACGTTCGGGTCCAGCCAGAACGTCATCGCCTGGTTGGCCACGGCGTAGTCGCGCAGATATGCGTACGCCACCTTGGTCGGCCGGGCCGGCTCGACCTTGCTCACCGACACGGCGAACTCGTTCCACATCTCCACCGAGAGCGTCAGCTTCGACGTGCCTGCAGGCGGGGCGAACCCGTACACGAAGTAGTGACTGCCGTCGGCGAACCGGTGCAGCGGCGGCCCCAGGCTGGTCTGGGAGTTGCTGTCGTCGAAGAGGTACGGATCCTCCGCGTCGGTGCCCGGCACGAAGTCGGCGACCACTGTGTCGTCCGCGCGCAGCGTCACCTGGTGCACCGCGGGACCCCAGCCGTCGTTGGTGAACGCGTCGTCGAAGCGCACCCACACGCCGTCGCCGCCGAGTTGGGCGGTGAGGTCGAAGTCGTACACCTTGCGGTTGGAGGCGTCGTGCAGGTGGCCGTCCACCTTGGCGATGGTGGTGTAGTACGCCGGAAGGCCCGGCGGCAGGCTGACGTCCTTCAACGGCGGCAGGCCGATCAGCATCCGGTGGGTCGTCTGCGGCCACAGGTGTTCGTACTGCCACTGGTAGGCGTCGATCCGGCTGGTGAACCGCCCGCGCAGGTCCTCGACCACCTTCACGCCGTACTTCTTCGCCAGCGTCCCCGCCAGGTCCGGGCCGACGGCGACCAGGCCGCGCAGGCCGGCGAGGGTGGTGGCGACGTTGAGCGAGTCGGGTACGCCGGGGTCGTAGACGACACTGCCCCGGATCGCGCCGCGGTACTTCCCCACCAGCTCCCAGAAGTCCTTGTGCACGGTGTAGGACACGTCCAGGTCGCGCAGCCAGGTCAGCCGGCCCTCGCCGCTGGTGGCGTCGTCGCCGATCAGGTAGATCTGCGGGCGCACCCGGTTGACCAGCCCCTGCAGCGTTCCCAGCATCAGCTTCTCGTCACCGGACAGGCCGGTGATGTCGACGACGTCGAGAGTGCGTACGGGCGCGAAGTGCGGGAGCGCCTGCCCCTCCGGCCAGGTGATGCCCGATCGCGTCTGGGTGGCCGTCGCGGTGAGGCCGGCGGTCCTGGCGCCGGCCGCGGCGCCGCCCGTCGCCGCCTGCGCGGCCCCGGGCGCGAGCACGTTCGGCAACGTCGCCGCGCCGAGTCCGGCCACGACCATCCGGCCGAAGGTTCGCCGTGAGTACTTGTTGTTCCATGTCATGGGTCGTCGCACCGCCTGGTGGGTAAGCGCTGTCCGCGTGCTGGGAAAAGGGATCCGGGCACACGTGCGGAGGAATCGAACGCTCGGGGCGGACCGACGTGCGAGAGGTGCGGAACCACGAGAAGCCTGACGTGCTGGGAAACGACGAGCAGGTGCCCGCCCCCGGGCGTTGACGATTGTGCTGTGCTCGGGCAGGTGCGGACAAGATCACTGGCCAGAGCAGGCCGCGTCGGTGCGGGCTGCTCCGGCCAGTGAGGTGGGCGGCTCGGGTGGTCCCTCGGTGGTGCCGAGGTGGTGCCGAGGTGGCTGCCTAGCGGGTACGCAACACCTCGGCCAGCTGGTCCACCGCCCATTCCAGGTCCGGCTGCTCGATCACCAGCGGCGGCGCCAGCCGGATCGTCGAGCCGTGGGTGTCCTTGGCCAGCACGCCCCGCTCGGCCAGGGCGGCGCAGATGTCACGGCCGGTGCCGAGCGCGGGATCGACGTCGACGCCGGCCCACAGACCGGCGGTGCGTACGCCCACCAGTCCCTTGCCCAGCAGGCTGTTCAGGCGTTCGGTGAGAACGGCGCCCATGTCCGCCGCCCGCCGCTGGTAGCTGCCGTCGGCGAGCAGGCCCACCACGGCCCGGCCGACCGCACACGCCAGCGGGTTGCCCCCGAACGTGCTGCCGTGCTGGCCCGGGCGGACCACGCCCAGCACGTCCGGCGAGCCGGCCACCGCGGAGACCGGCACGACCCCGCCGCCGAGCGCCTTGCCCAGGATGTACAGATCGGGGACGACGCCTTCGCGGTCGCACGCGAACGTCGTGCCCGTCCGCCCGAGCCCCGCCTGGATCTCGTCGGCGAGCAGGAGCACGCCCCGCTCGGTGCACGTACGGCGGACGTCGCGCAGGTAGCCCTCCGGAGGAACGATCACCCCGGCCTCGCCCTGGACGGGCTCGATCAGCACCGCGACCGTGGTGTCGTCGATCGCGTCGGCGATCGCACCCGCGTCGCCGTAGGGCACGGTCACGAAGCCCGGCGTGTAGGGGCCGTAGTGGTCGCGGGCGTCGGGGTCGTCGGAGAAGCTGACGATCGTGATCGTACGGCCGTGGAAGTTGCCGGCGGCGACCACGATGGTGGCCTGCCCGTCGGGCACGCCCTTGCGCTCGTAGCCCCACTTGCGGGCCACCTTCAGCGCGGTCTCCACCGCCTCCGCGCCGGTGTTCATCGGCAGCACCATGACGTCCGGGGACGCGCCGGAACCGGTGCCATCGTTGCCGGCGTTCGGGTTCGACGCCGCGACCAGGCCGGCGAGCTCGGCGCAGAAGGCCCCGAACTGGTCGTGGTGGAACGCCCGGCTGATCAACGTCAGCCGGTCCAGCTGTTCCCGCGCCGCCGCGAGGATGGCCGGGTGGCGGTGCCCGAAGTTGAGCGCGGAGTACCCCGCCAGGCAGTCGAGGTAGCGCCGCCCGTCCACACCCGTCACCCAGGCGCCCTCGGCCTCGGCGGCGACGACCGGCAGCGGGTGGTAGTTGTGCGCGGCGTACCGCTCGGCCAGCGTGATCTGCTCCGCGGTCCGGTCCACGGTCTGGTCCACGGTCCGCGTCGTCAGGTCATCGAGCATCCGAGGCCTCCTCCCCCGTCGCGCCCGCGCCCGCCGGCGCCATGCCGCTCTCGGCCGCGCCCGGCCGGATCTCCAGCGTGCAGCACTTCGGCCCACCACCGGACTTGCGCAGCTCGGACAGGTCCACCGGCACCGGCTCGTACCCGCGTTCGGCGAGCCGGCCCGCCAGCCCCGTCGCCTGCACGGGCAGCACCACGTTGCGGCCGTCGGACACGGCGTTCAGGCCCAGCACCACCGCGTCCGCCTCGTCGGCGAGCACCGCGTCGGGGTACAGCCGCTCCAGCACCTGGCGGCTCTCCGGCGCGAACGCCTGCGGGAAGTACGCGACGTTGTGCTCGTCCAGCACCGACAGAGCCGTGTCCAGGTGGTAGAAGCGCGGGTCGACCAGGTGCAAGGTGACGACCGGCCGGTCGACGTACTCCGCCAGTTCGCGGTGGGCCGCCGGGTCGGTACGGAAACCGGTGCCGGCGAGGATGTGGTCCGGCGTGGTGAGCAGGTCGCCCTCCCCCTCGGCCACGGACAGCGGAAGGTACGCGTCGCGAACGCCGTGCTCGACACCGTGGGTCTTGAACCACTCGAGGTAGCGGGTGGCCTCGGGCATCCGCTCCAGGTGCCGGAAGCGTGAGCCGAACGCCAGCCCGTCCACCACCACGGCACCGTTCGCGGCGAACACCATGTCCGGCAGGCCCGGCGAGGGGTCGATCAGGCTGACCTCGTGACCGAGGTCGAGGTAGGTCTGGCGCAGGCGCTCCCACTGGGCGATCGCGAGATCGGTGTCGACCGCGTTCTCCGGGTGCATCCACGGGTTGATCGCGTACGCGACGGTGAAGTACGTCGGCCGGCACATGAGGTAGTGCCGGCGGGTGGCGGTCCGGGCGCCGGCCGGCGAGGTGCGGCTGTCGCCGTCGCCGGGGTTGCCGGGGTTGCCGGAACTGGTGGTCGTGGGCATCGAGAAACCTCCGCAGAACTACGAACGGGGGCGCGAGCGGCCGCCGCGACCTTCCCTGTGCCGAGCCTAGGTAGCCACCTACCCGCGACCCAATGCGTCCGGACTGCGCTTGGCCGGTGGTTCGTTGCGTGCTCGGCGCTGATCGCGGCGGATCGTTGCGTGGCCCGCTTGGCGCGCCTGACGGGCGCATTTGTGCCCGCCAGATCCCGCCGGGGGCCGGCCCTCGGCGGGCCGGGCCCTAGCCCGACGTCTGGCCCGGTGTCTCCTGGCCGGTCAGCCCGGGCC
The DNA here is from genome assembly GCF_013408535.1 of Actinopolymorpha cephalotaxi. Classification (NCBI taxonomy): domain Bacteria; kingdom Bacillati; phylum Actinomycetota; class Actinomycetes; order Propionibacteriales; family Actinopolymorphaceae; genus Actinopolymorpha; species Actinopolymorpha cephalotaxi. The sequence goes on along the minus strand of NZ_JACBZA010000001.1, from coordinate 1,764,806 downwards.
GCTCCAGCAGCCGGGACAGCACCAGTGAGCTTCTGGTCCGGGCGACGTACGGCTCGGCGTTGATGCGTTCGAGCACCCGCTCGAAGTGCCCGATGTCGGCGGCGAGGATGTGCACGAGAGCGTCCGCCTCACCGGTCAGCGTGCAGGCCGCCACCACCTCGGGGAAACGTGCCACCCCGGCCCGGATGGTCGCCGGCGAGGTCTTGCCCTGGCAGAACAACTCGACGTACGCCTCGGTGGTCCAGCCGAGCGCGCGCGGGTCGACCTTCGCGGTGAACCCGGTGACCGCGCCCGCCTGCCGGAGCCGGTCCACCCGGCGCTTCACCGCCGGCGCAGACAGCCCGACCTGTCCCCCGATCTCGGCGAAGCTCGCCCGGCCGTCCTCGAGCAGCAGGGCGACGATGCGTTCGTCCACGGGGTCCAGCCGCACGCTCGCTCCTCCTCCTCCGCCGCCGGTACGTCCGGCCGCCCTAAACTGTGCACCCGTGACCGGCTCCCGCGCACCCGATCCCACCGGCGAGGCCACCGCGACCGCCGATCCGGGGGCGCCGGGGCCGGCAGCTCCCGCTCCGGTCGCCTGCCGGGCCGCGATCCTCGTCAACGGTCTGCCCGCCTCCGGCAAGTCGACACTCGCCCCGCGGCTGGCCCGGGCACTCGGCCTTCCGCTGTTCGCCAAGGACGTCATCAAGGAGACGCACGCGGACGTCCTCGGTGTGCACCCGCCCGACGACCGGCCGCAGCGGGCCTGGAACGCCACCCTCGGACGGGCCGCCAGCGAGACGATGTGGGCGCTGCTCGCCGACGCGCCACTCGGAGCGGTGCTGGAGAGTTCGTGGCGAGCCGACGTACGCCCGCTCGTCCAGGCCGGGCTGGCGCGGGCGAGGGTGACGCGGGCGATCGAGATCTGGTGCGACGTACCCGCCGGCGTCTCCTACGACCGCGACCGGGCCCGGTGGGCGGACCGGCACCGGATCCACGGCGCCCGGATCTCCGAGCCGGAGTGGGCGGCGATGGTCGCCGACGGCCGGCCGCTGGCGATCGGACCGGTGCTGCGGGTGGACACCACCGGGCCGGTCGACGTCGGCGCGCTGGCGGCATGGTGTCGTACGGAACTGGGCCGGGCGTAGCCGACCGCCTTCCGTACGCCCAATCAACCATCCCGGGCGGGACAAGAACAAGACTGCAGTTTTTCCTTCCAGGACAGCAGAATCTCTGCCCATGACCTGGGATCCGTTCGGGACGATCGCCAACACGCTGTGGATCGGCGGCGGGCAGTGGGCCGGCAAGTCGACGGCGGCCCGCGTCCTCGCCCACCGCTGCGGGATCACGGCGTACCACTACGACTACCACGACGCCCGCGGCCACGATGCCCGTCGCGTCGCCGAGCGGGCCGCGCGGGGCGAGCCGCTGACCGGGCGGGACCCGGACGAGCTGTGGGTCCGGCGTACGCCCGCCGAGATGGCCGAGGACGCGCTGGCGGAGTTCGGCCGGAGGTTCGAGTGGACGCTGGACGACCTGCGGGGGCTGGTGTCCGGGCGGCCGATCCTCGCCGAGGGGTGGGGGCTGCGTCCCGAACTCGTCACGCCGCTGCTGGAGTCGCCGGGCCGGATGCTGGTGATGGTGCCGACCGAGGAGTTCCGGCGGCACCAGTTGCGGGAACTCCCCCGTGCCCGGGAGTTCGGGCTACGCGTCAGCGATCCCGAACGTGCCCAGGCCAACCGGGTGGACCGGGACCGGCTGCTCGCGGAGTCGGCCGCCCAGGCGGCACGCGAACACGGCGTACGGGTGATGTGGGTGGACGGAACCAGGGACGCCGAGCAGGTGGCCTCCGAGGTCGCCGACCACTTCGCGCCCTACTTGGGCTGAGCGTGGCCTATCTGAGCTGAGCGAGGACGGGTCTCAGGAGACCTGGCTGCTCTCAGCGGAGTCCTCCGCGATCTGCCGCACCTCGGCCGGGCTGTGCCGGGGCACGCGCGGGCCGCCGTGGCCCATGACGTGCAGGACCTTGCCGGCGAGCAGGGAGATCAGCGTTCCACCGATCGCGCTGACGAAGAACAGCCACCAGTTGCCGATCACGACCGCCAGGCCGGCGACCACCGAGGTGGCCAGCAGAAGCCCCACGGTCGTCCAGGCCGCCGGGGTGTTGCCGTGGTGGGCCTGGGTGGTGTTCTCGTGCCGGTGTTCGTCGTTCGTGGCGCTCAACTCGCTCATGGCCGACCCTCTCTGTTCCGTACCGTGTCTCATTGTGTCGCGGGCCCCGATCACCGGCGAGCCGGGGTCGTCCGGCCGCGGGGCTGCCGATCAGTCACGCTGGGTGGGGTTGGTGGGACTCGGGGGGTCCGCGGGATCCGTGGGGTCCTCGCCGCGGTCCAGCGCGGCCCACGGGTCGTCGTTGGTACGCCGGGCCGCCGGTGCGTCGTACCTGCTGCCCATCGCCGGCCACGTCCGACCACGCGCGATCGCCAGCACACCTCCGGCCACGACGAGCAGGCCGCCGGCCACCGCGAGCCAGGGCCAGGCCTGGACCGTCGCCGTGGTCGCTCCGTCGCTGCCCCCGCCGCCGGTTCCCGCGCCCCCGGCGATCGCCCGGCGCACCGCCGCCTCCGCGACGGCGCCGGCGCGGGTCCAGAAGGTCACGGCCGAGGCGACCGCGGCGACCCCGGCCAGCGCGACCAGCCCGCCGGCGACCTGGCGGCCGCGGCCCCGGGTGGCCAGCACCGCGAGGACTCCGGCGAGCCCGAGGAAGCCGGCCGAGCGAGCCAGCGGGGCGGCCTGCGCTCCGGTGACCGAGGTGTGCACCGCGGGGTAGTTCGGAATCGCCCACCGGGCGGCGAGCCAGGTGCGGCCCGCGGCCCACAGCACGAGCGCCGCGCCGCCGAGGACCAGTGCGAGGGCGACGAAGAACTGCCGCCGGGCGGCCTGCTTCGGGGACGCGGAGGGCGCGGGAGTCGTGGGGTTCACGGGAGTCTCGGAGGTCACGGCGTCCGGAACGTCTCCGCCACCGCCACCGCGCGCAGCGCCGCGGCCGCCTTGTTGCGGGTCTCGGCGTCCTCGGCCGCCGGGTCGGAGTCGGCCACGATGCCCCCGCCGGCCTGGACGTACGCCACACCGTCGCGTAGCAAGGCGGTGCGGATCGCGATCGCGGCGTCCAGGTCACCGGCGAAGTCGAGGTAGCCGACCACCCCGCCGTACAGCCCGCGCCTGGTGGGTTCGAGCTTCTCGATGATCTCCATCGCGCGCGGCTTCGGCGCACCGGAGAGCGTGCCGGCCGGGAAGCAGGCACACAGGGCGTCGAAGGCGGTCCGGCCCGGTGCCAGCCGGCCGACCACCGTGGACTCCAGGTGCATGACGTGGCTGTATCTGCGTACGGTCATGAAGTCGACCACCTCGACGCTGCCCGGCGCGCAGACCCGGCCGAGGTCGTTGCGACCCAGGTCGACCAGCATCAGGTGCTCGGCGCGTTCCTTCTCGTCGGCGAGCAGCTCCTGCTCCAGCGCGTGGTCCTCCTCCGGCGTGCCGCCACGCGGCCGGGTGCCCGCGATCGGGTGCGTCAGCGCCCGCTCGCCGGTCACCGTCACCAGCGCCTCCGGGCTGGAACCCACGATGTCGAAGTCGCCGAAGCGCAGGAGATACATGTACGGCGAGGGGTTGGAGAAGCGCAGCACACGGTAGATGTCGAACGCCCGGGCCGTCGTCGCCCGCTCGAACCGCTGCGACACGACCACCTGGAACGCCTCGCCGGCGTGGATCTCCTCCTTGGCCTGCTCGACCGCCGCCATGTGCTCCTCGGCGGAACGCCGGCGCTCGTAGGCGGGCGGGGCCTGCAGATCGGCGGCCGCCACGAACGACGGCGTGGGCTGGGCGAGCGCCTTCGTCATCGCGTCCAGCCGCTGGACCGCGTCGGACCAGGCCTGGTCGACGCGCTCGCCGGTGTCGTCCCAGTTGACCGCGTTGGCGATCAGCAGCACCGTGCCGTCCACGTGGTCCAGCACCGCGAGGTCGGTGGCCAGCATCAGCGCCAGCTCCGGCAGCCCCAGGTCGTCGGTGGTGAGGTCGGGCAGCCGCTCGAGCCGGCGTACCGCGTCGTAGCCGATGTAGCCGACGAGCCCGCCGGTCAGCGGCGGCAAGCCGGGCAGGTGTGGCGTGTGCAGCCGGGCCACCGTCTCCTGCACGGCGGCCAGTGGGTCGCCACCCTCGGGCAGCCCCACCGGCGGATTGCCCAGCCAGTGCGCCTGGCCGTCGCGTTCGGTGAGGACCGCCGCGGAACGTACGCCGACGAAGGAGTACCTCCCCCACACCCCGCCGTGCTCGGCCGACTCGAACAGGAACGTGCCCGGCTCGTCCCGGGCCAGCTTGGCGTAGACGCCGAGGGGGGTCTCGGCGTCGGCGAGCAGCTTGCGGGTCACCGGGATCACCCGGCGCCCGGGCGCGAGGTCGCGGAAGCCGGCGAGGTCGGGGGTGGCGGCACCGAGGGACGTCACGGCCGGGCCTCCCCGCCCGTGGCAGCCGGTGTGCCCACCTTCGCGGTGAGCAGGCCGTCGTCGAAACAGGTGCGGGTGCCGGTGTGGCAGGCCGGTCCCTCCTGGTCCACCCGGACGAGGAGAGTGTCGCCGTCGCAGTCCAGCCGGACCTCCTTCACCCACTGCCGGTGACCCGAGGTCTCGCCCTTCACCCAGTACTCCTTGCGGCTGCGGCTCCAGAAGGTCGACCGGCCCGAGGTGAGCGTGCGGTGCAGCGCCTCGTCGTCCATCCAGCCGACCATCAGCACCTCGCCGGTGTCGTGCTGCTGGACCACCGCGACCACCAGGCCGTGGTCGTCGCGTTTGAGCCGTTCTGCGACCTCGGGGGCGAGTGCGGTGCCGGCCCTGGGGGTGGCGCTGGGGTTGGCCCTGGGGGCTGCACTGGGATCGGCGCTGGGCATGCCGGCCATTGTTCCCGGTGCCACCGACAGCGGGCGCGACGGGTCGTGACCACGCGGGTGCGGAGCCGGGCATAGCGGTACGAACGCCGATTCGCCGTCGCCCCCGTCTCGCCCCTGTGCTGCCCGCCCACGGATCCGCCCCGGTTGCGCCATGCCGCGGCGCCCGTGGCGGAGCCGATGATCGGCCTGTCGGTGGGCCGTGGCAGTCTGCCCGCCATGGCGAATTCGGTGGTGCACTTCCGCTCCTCGTTCGAACCCGGCGACCCTTGTCCCGACGTGGCGGGCGGCGACGGCCACGCCGCCGACGGGTTCACCGTCGAGGTCGCGGGCGGGCCTGCCCACGCTCCGGCCGCCAAGCCGGGCGTCGGCTTCACCGGCCGGCACGCGCTCCGCTACGCCGCCGAGCGGGCGAGCTCCGACCCGCGCACCGTGAGACTGTTCGCGGTGGACGTCGAGGTCGGGCCGGACACCGAGCTGTCCTACGTCCTCTTCCCGGAGTTCACCGCCGGCGACCTGACCTACGCCGCGACCTACGCCGCGGTCGACCTCGAGTTCGCCGACGGCACCCGGCTCAGCGAGCTCGGCGCCCGCGACCAGCACGACCAGCCGGCGGACGCGGCCGGCCAGGGTGCCGCCCGGATGCTCTACGCCGACCAGTGGAACTCCCGGCGGATCGCGGTCGGTGCCGTGGCCGCCGGTCGCCGGGTCACCTCCGTGCTGCTCACCCACCACCAGCCCGACGCCGCCGACGCCGCCGATACCGCCGACACCACCGTGCCCTTCGGTGGCTGGGTGGACGACATCGTTCTCGCCGAGCGTGCAAGCCCCGCCGGGGAGCCGCGCCGGTTGTCCGACCACGTGCTCACCACCCGCGGCACGCACTCCAGCGGGGCGTTCTCCCGGGGCAACAACCTCCCGGCCACGGCGGTGCCGCTGGGCTTCAACTTCTGGACGCCGGTCACCGACGCGGGCACGCTGCGCTGGGAGTACGAATACCACCGCGGCAACGACGACGAAAACCGGCCGCGCCTGCAGGCGCTGGGGCTGAGCCACCAGCCCAGCCCGTGGATGGGCGACCGGCAGACGTTCCAGGTGATGCCGTCCAGCGCCGCGGGCGCCCCCGACGCCGACCGCGCCACGCGGGCGCTGGCGTTCGGCCACGACAACGAGATCGCCCGCCCGCACTGGTACTCCGTCACCTTCGACAACGGCCTGGTCGCCGAGATCGCCCCGGCCGACCACGCGGCGATGTTCCGGTTCACGTTCACCGGGCCGACCTCCACGCTGTTCTTCGACAACGTCGACGCCGACGCCGGGGTGAGCGTCGATCCGGAGACCGGCGTGCTGACCGGCTACACCGACACCGGCAGCCGGCGGTCCAACGGCGCGAGCCGGATGTTCGTGTACGCGGAGTTCGACCGGCCCGTGGTCGAGTCCGGCCGGCCCGACGGCGTGGGCGAGCGGGCGCAGGCGGCGGCGTACGCGAGGTTCGACCCCACCGGTGACCGTACGGTCACCATGCGGATCGCCACCTCGCTGATCAGCCTGGACCAGGCACGCCACAACCTGGCGCTGGAGATCGCGGCCGGCGACTCCTTCGAGGACGTCCGCGAACGCGCCCAGCGGCAGTGGGACGACACCCTCGGCGTGATCGAGGTGGAAGGGGCGAGCGAGGACCAGCTCACCACGCTGTACTCCAACCTCTACCGCCTCTACCTCTATCCCAACTCCGCCCACGAGAACACCGGCACCGCGCAGGCGCCCATCTACGCGCACGCCGTGCAGTCGGCGACATCCTCACCGCTGAGCGGTCCCACCAGGACAGGTGCCGACGTCGTTCCCGGCAAGGCGTATGTCAACAACGGCTTCTGGGACACCTACCGCACCACTTGGCCGGCCTACGCGCTGTTCACCCCCACGCTGGCCGGTGAGCTGGTGGAGGGGTTCCTTCAGCAGTACCGCGACGGTGGCTGGGTGGCCCGCTGGTCCTCCCCCGGCTACGCCGACTGCATGGTCGGCACCAGTTCCGACGTGGCCTTCGGCGACGCCTACTGCAAGGGCGTCGAGGGCTTCGACGCCTGGGCGGCCTACGAGTCGGCGGTGAAGAACGCCACCGTCCGCCCGCCCAACCCCTTCGTCGGGCGCAAGGGGATGGAGCGCTCGCCGTTCCTCGGCTACACCCCGGTGGAGGCGACCGAGGAGGCGATGTCGTGGTCGATGGACGGCTACATCAACGACTTCGGCATCGCCATGATGGCCGGGCAGCTGGCGCGGGACGTAGGACCCGACGACTCCCGCCACGCCAGGTTGTGCGAGGAGGAGGAGTACTTCCGCCGCCGCGCGCTCGGCTACGTCCACCTGTTCGACCCGGCGGTCGGCTTCTTCCAGGGCCGGCACGGCGACGGTTCGCGGCGGTTGTCCCCGCAGGAGTTCGACCCACGGATGTGGGGGTTCGACTACACCGAGACCAACGCCTGGAACATGGCGTTCCACGTTCCGCACGACGGCGCCGGGCTGGCCTGGCTCCACGGCGGGCGGGAGGCGCTCGCGCGCAGGCTGGACGAGTTCTTCGCCACTCCCGAGACCGGTGAGGAACGCTTCAAGGGCTCCTACGGCACCGTGATCCACGAGATGACCGAAGCCCGTGACGTACGCATGGGGATGTACGGCCACAGCAACCAGCCGGCCCACCACATCGCCTACATGTACACCTACGCCGGACAGCCGGCGCGCACCCAGGAGAAGGTGCGCGAGGTGCTCACCCGGCTCTACCTCGGCAGCGAGCTCGGCCAGGGCTACTGCGGTGACGAGGACAACGGCGAGATGTCGGCGTGGCAGGTGTTCAGCGCGCTCGGGTTCTACCCGCTGCAGATGGGCAGCCCCCGCTACGCGATCGGCTCGCCGTTGTTCACCAGGGCGACGGTGCACCTGGAGTCGGGCGCCGACCTGGTGATCGACGCACCGGACAACAGCGCCGGCAACGTCTACGTGCAGGGCCTCTCCGTGGACGGCGTGCCCTACGACCGGGCCTGGCTGCCGCACGACCTGCTGGCCAAGGGCGGCGTGCTGGAGTTCGCCATGGGGCCCGAGCCGTCGGACTGGGCGAGCGCACCGGACGCCGCGCCGCCGTCGATCACCGAGCCCGGCGAGGCGCCCGCACCTCTCGTCGACGTCACCCGGCCCGGTGCCGGCACCGCCCGGGCGAGTGAGGGCGTGGACGCGGCGCACCTGTTCGACGACAGCTCGGCCGGCTCGGTGACGTTCGACGGGACCCGGCGGTGGGTCTCCTACGAGCTGGCGGCGCCGGCCCGGATCGACTTCTACACGCTCACCTCTCCCGTGGACAACGCCGGTGCGGCCCCGACGGCATGGGTGCTCGCCGGCTCCCGCGACGGGACCGGCTGGGAGGTTCTGGACACCAGGAGCGGGGAGGAGTTCGGATGGCCGCTGCACACCCGGCCGTTCCTGGTCGCCGCGCCGGGTGACTACACCCACTACCGGCTCGATCTCGCGCCGGGGCCCGACGACACCCCGGGCGGCGCGCCGGTCGCCCTCGCCCAGGTGGAGCTGCTGGCCCAGCACCCTACGATCGGGTCATGACTGATCACGCCCGCGCCGAACGCCGAGCGCTCGCCGACCTGCTGGACGCGCTGGGTCCGGACGCGCCCACGCTGTGCGCCGACTGGACGACGTCCGACCTCGCCGCCCACCTGGTGATCCGGGAAGGTGACCCGCTGGGCGCCGCGGGCATCCTGCTGCCACCGCTTGCCGGCAGGACGAAGGAACGCATGACCGGGCTGGTCGGGCGGCTCGGCTACGCAGAGCTGGTCGACCGGTTCCGTCAGGGCCCGCCCTCGTGGTCGCCGGCCAGGCTGGGGGCGGTGGACCGCGCGGCCAACACGGTGGAATTCTTCGTCCACCACGAGGACGTGCGGCGCGCCCAGCCGGACTGGACCGCCCGCGACCTGCCGGACGACTTCGAGGACCTCCTGTGGCGGCGGGTCACCAGCGCCGGCCGGATGCTGTTCCGCCGGTCCGCGGCCGGGGTACTGGTGGCCCGCCCCGACGGCGCCACCGCGCGGGTTCGCAAGGGTGAGCCGACGGCCGTGCTGTCCGGGCTTCCGAGCGAGATCACGTTGTACATGTTCGGGCGCAGGGGTGTGTCCCGGGCCGAGGTCGTCGGGCCACCGGCGGCGGTCCAGGCGCTGGCCCACGCCCCGCTCGGAGTCTGACGGCTCGCCGGCGGCGGCCCAGGCGCCACACGCCGCTCGGAGTCTGAGGGCCCGCCGGTCCGACCTCCGGTCGAGCCGGCGGTGGGCCTCGGTCGGCCGCGACGCCGGCACCCGCCCGGGGCCACCGCGAGTCTCGGCGGCCCGGTGTAGCCTTCGGGCGGCACCACACGAGGACAGCAGCACAGCAGTAGCAACAGACAACAGCAGACGACAGGGGAGCGCGGAAGCGCTGAGAGTGCGGGACCGCCGGCGACGGCGGGGCCCGCAGACCCTCGAACCTGATCTGGGTAATGCCAGCGCAGGAAGTCGGTCTGTCCGTTCGTCACCGGGCCCGCGCCCGGCCGATCGACCGATCGGGCGGTGCGGAGCTCCCGGCGGCGAATCGGACCCAGTGGCACTCGGCCGCGTCTCCTCCCCGGTTCAGGGAGGACACTCATGACCCAGGATGTGACCTCGACCGCGACCCGCGGTCAGCGGCCCGTCAACCGGCGGTGGCGCACCGTCGACATCATCGTCGCCGCCGTGGTCGCGGTGGCGTTCGGCGTGGTGTTCTTCGCCTGGGGCGTGCTGTACAACGCGCTCACCCCAGTCTTCGTGGGCTTCAAACCGGCCCAGGCGGTGATCTACGGCATGTGGCTGCTGCCCGGTGTCCTTGGTGGCCTGCTCATCCGCAAGCCGGGCGCCGCGGTGTTTACCGAGCTCGTCGCCGCCGTCGTCTCGGTTCTACTCGGCGTGGAGAGTCCCCTGGCGATCATCCTCTACGGCCTGGTCCAGGGCCTGGCCGCGGAACTGGTCTTCGCGGCGTTCCGCTACCGCCGCTGGCGGCTGCCGGTGGCGCTGCTCGCCGGTGCGGTCGCCGGGGTGGTCCCGGCCGTCATGGACAACGTGCTCTACAACTTCGCATGGGCACCCACCTGGCAGCTCGTGTACGGCGTGCTCGTGGTGGTGAGCTCGCTCGTCATCGCCGGGGCCGGGTCCTTCGCGCTCGTCCGGGCGCTCGCCGCCACCGGCGTACTGGCGCCGTTCGCGTCCGGCCGGGAGCAGACGACCCGGTGAGCGCGTCGGCGAGGGCCCGCCCGCCCGCCGCGTCCGGGCCCGGCGCCGCGCTGTCGATCCGGGCACGCAGCTGGTCGTTCCGGTACGCCGGCCGGCACACGTGGGCGGTCCGGGACCTCGACCTCGCCGTCGAGCCGGGCGAGCGGGTCCTGCTCGCCGGGCCGTCCGGCGGCGGCAAGAGCACCCTGCTCACCGGCCTCGCCGGACTGCTCGACGCCGAGCAGGCCGCCGACGTCGAGGGCACCCTGCTGGTCGGCGGATCACCTCCGCAGCAGGTACGCGACCGGATCGGCCTGGCGTTCCAGGACCCGGAGACGCAGCTGGTGATGGCCCGGGCCGGCGACGACGTGGCGTTCGGCCTGGAGAACCGCGCCGTGCCCACCGAGCGCATCTGGCCGCGGGTCGACGAGGCGCTCGCGCTGACCGGTTTCCCGTACGGCCGGGACCATCCCACCGGGCGGCTGTCCGGCGGGGAGAAGCAGCGGCTCGTCCTGGCCGGCGTGGTGGCGCTGCGCCCGGACCTGATCCTGCTGGACGAGCCGACCGCCAACCTCGATCCCGACGGAGCGGCGCTGGTACGCCAGGCCGTCGACCAGGTGGTCGCGGCCACCGGAGCGACGCTGGTCGTGGTCGACCACCGGGTCGGCGACTGGCTGCCGCTGGTGGACCGGGTGGTGGTGCTCCGGTCCGGCGGCGGCGTGCTCGCCGACGGCAGCCCGGACAAGGTCTTCGTTGCCGACCACGGTCCGCTGGCCGCCGCCGGAGTGTGGATCCCGGGCGAGGTGCCCTCACCCCGGCGGTCCACATCCGCCCCGGTCGTGTCAGCGCCGGGCGCCTCGGCCGCGTCGACCGGAGCGGCAGCCCCGACCTCCACCCCGGCGCCGGCCACTTCGACCGGCCTGCTCATCGCCACCTCGCTCGGCTACACCTACCCGGCCGCGGACCGGCCCGCGCTCGCCGGCGCCGGCCTGCGGCTGTCGGCCGGCGAGGTGGTCGCGGTCTCCGGCGCGAACGGCTCTGGGAAGTCGACCCTGGCCATGCTGCTCGCCGGTCTGCTCACCCCGTCGGCGGGTGAGGTGACCGTCTCCCCCGAGCTGTCCGGGCTTTCGTCGGGACCGTCCGGCCGGTCCCGCAAGCCGGCCGCCCGCAGCCGGCCGCTGCATCGCTGGCGGGCCCCACAACTGGTACGGGCGGTGGGCACGGTGTTCCAGGACCCCGAGCACCAGTTCCTCACCGCGAGCGTGCGGGCCGAGCTCGCCCTCGGGCCACGGCTGGCCGGCCTGACTCCCGAGGCCGCCGGCCGCCGGGTGGACGAACTGCTGCACCGGCTCGCCCTGGACCACCTCGCCGACGCGAACCCGTTCACCCTGTCCGGCGGGGAGAAGCGGCGGCTGTCGGTGGGCACCGCGCTGGCGACCGGGCCGCGGGTCCTCGTACTGGACGAGCCGACGTTCGGGCAGGACCGGCGTACCTGGGGTGAGCTGGTCGACCTGCTCGCCGAGCTGCGCGACGACGGCCACGCGATCTGCTGCGTGAGCCACGACCGCGACCTGATCGCCGCGCTCGCCGACCGGGAGGTCCGCGTGCGGTCCGGGCAGGTGATCGGGTGAGCGTCCTCGCCGAGCCGATCGTCACCGACCCGGACGCACCGGTCACCCGGCTGAACCCCGTCACCAAGATCGTCGCCGCGTTCGTGATCCTGGCCGGACTGCTGCTCACCGCCGACGCCGTGACGCCCGCTCTTGTGCTCGGCGCCGAACTGCTCGCCCTCGCGGCGGCCGGCCTGCGGTGGCGGACCCTCCTGCGCCGGCTGGTGCTGCTGTTCGTCACCGTCGCGGGGCTGGCGGTGTCCACCCTGCTGTTCACCGACCAGACCGGCGGGACGGTGTGGCTGTCCGCCGGGCCGCTGCACCTGTCCAGCCAGAGCCTGCTGGCCGCCGTCTCGGTGGTGACCCGGGTGCTCGCCATCGCACTGCCGGGCGTGGTGGCGTTCGCCTCCACCGACCCGACCGAGTTCGCCGACGCTTTGGTGCAGCACTTCCGTACGCCACCTCGGTTCACCTTCGGCGCGCTCGCGGCGTTCCGGCTGCTGCCGGTGCTGGGTGACGAGTGGCGGACGCTGCTGCTCGCGCGCCGCGCGCGGGGGCTGGACGCCGGGCGGTCGCCGGTACGCCGGGCGCGGTTGTTCGCCTCCGGTGTTTTCGCCCTGCTGGTGGTGGCGATCCGGCGCGGGGTCCGGCTGGCGACCGCGATGGAGTCGCGCGGCTTCACCGACCGGCCGGACCGCTCGCTCGCCCGGCCCCGGCCGCTGCGCCGCGCGGACTGGGTGTTCGTCGCCGCGACGATCGCGGTCGTGGCCGGCGCCACCGCGGTCAGCGTCGCCCTGGGCAGCTGGCGGTTCCTGTTCTGGTAGCGGACGCGGCACCGGGACGTCGCTCTCGACCCGCGAGGTGCCAGAACCCCTGACATCTGTCACGGGTGCGGCCCGCCGACCCACACGGGACCGGCCGTCACACCTTCGCCACACTGAGCAGGTGACCATCGGCGAGAACTCCGGCCCGCCCGCCCCGAGCGGTCCACCCGAACTCGAGCTCCGTCCACCGCGGCACCGCGTCGCCCCTGGCGCCAGGCTGTACTGGGCTGCCCGCGCGGGTGCCGGTTGGCTGTTGCTGCTCGCCGTACAGATCGGGTGGTGGATCCTCGCCGGCGGTGTCACCGGCTGGCGGGTGGCCGGTGTGGTGGCGACCGTCGTCCTCGGTGCCGCCCACGTGACGGTGATGCCCCGGTGGCGCTACCACGTACACCGATGGGAGGCCACCGGTGAGGCCGTCTACACCCAGTCCGGATGGTTCGACCAGGAACGCAGGATCGCCCCGGTGTCCCGGATCCAGACCGTGGACAGCGAACGCGGCCCGCTGGAACAGCTCTTCGGGCTGTCGAACGTCACCGTCACCACCGCCTCGGCCGCCGGCCCGCTGAAGATCCACGGCCTGGACCGCGACACCGTCGAGCGGCTGGTCGACGAGCTCACCCGCACCACCCAGGCCAACCAGGGGGACGCGACGTGACGGAGCTCGGCACCCCGCCCACGGGGGCGGCGGACGCAACCGAGGCGACCGAGGCGACCGGCACAGCGGACTGGCGACGGCTCAGCCCGCGGATGCTCGCGGTGCACCCGGTGCAGGAACTCGTCCGGTCCTTCCCCGCCCTCATCGGTGCTCTGGTCGCGGGAACCACCAGCGGACACGGCCCCCTGTGGGGCCTGGCCGCCCTGGTCCTCGTGATCGCCCTCGGAACGCTGCGGTGGTTCACCACGACCTACCGCATCTCCCCCCAGCACGTGCAGGTCCGCCGTGGCCTGCTGCGCCGCCGGGTGCTCACCGTCCCCCGCGACCGCGTGCGCACCGTCGACGTCACCGCGAACGCGATGCACCGGATCGTGGGGCTGGCCCGGGTCGAGATCGGCACCGGCCGTTCGGACCGCAAGGGCGAGAACGGGCTGAAGCTGGACGCTCTCGCCGCCCCGGCCGCCCGCCAGCTGCGCGAGGAACTCCTCCACAGGCAGCCGCGGTCGGCCGCTGCCGAGTCCGGAGCGGCACCCGAGCCCGGCACGGCGACCGCGACCGAAGCCGCGACCACAACCGAAACCGCCCCGGCAACGGCGTACGCAAACACATCGGCGACGGGCCCGCGACCTGCCCGGGCGCCTTCGAGCACACCGGAGCAGGAGACCAGGCTGGCCACCCTCGACCCGCGATGGGTGAGGTACGGACCGTTCACGCTGTCCGGGCTGCTGACCGTGGGTGTGGTGGCCGGCTTCGGATCCCGCGCGGTGTCGGAGGCGAAGATCGACCTCGGCAAGGTCGGCCCGGTGCACCAGCTGCTGGACCAGGTGCGCGGCGCGGGCTGGCTGGTGGGAGCGGTGGAGGTGGTCGTCGCGCTGCTGGTCGTCTGCGTCGTCGCGTCCACCCTGGCCTACGTCCTGGCGTTCTGGAACTACCGGCTCAGCCGGCATCCCGGCGGAACCCTGCACGTCAACCGCGGCCTGATCACCACCCGCGCCACCAGCATCGAGGAACGCCGGCTGCGTGGCGTCGAGCTCAGCGAGCCGCTGTCCCTGCGACTGGTCGGCGGGGCCCGGTGCATCGCGATCGCCACCGGGCTGCGGGTCGGCCGGGGCGCCGAACGCGGCGGCTCGCTGCTGCTTCCCCCGGCGCCGCGCAAGGTCGCGCTGCGGGTGGCCGGTGACGTGTTCGGCGGGCCAGAGCCGTACACCACGCCGCTCGTCCCGCACGGGCCGAGGGCGGTGCGCCGCAGGTTCACCCGCGCGCTCGGGCTGACCGCGCTCCTGGTCGGCGTCCTGGCCGTTCTGCACCAGGTCGCCGGGCTTCCGTCGTGGGTGTGGCAGGCCTCGCTGGTGCTGCTCCCCTGCGCCGCGCTGGTCGCCGCGGACCGGGCCCGCAGCCTCGGCCACGCGCTGCGGGACGGCGTGCTGGTCTGCCGGTTCGGTTCGCTCGTACGCCGGCGCAACGTGCTGACCTGCGACGGCGTACTGGGCTGGAATCTCCGGCAGTCGTTCTTCCAGCGCAGGATCGGGTTGACGACGCTGGTGGCGACGACCGCGGCCGGACGGCAGCAGTACGAGATCCCGGACGTCGACACGGCCGAGGCGGTCCGGGTGGCCGACGCGGCGGTGCCCGGCCTGCTCACTCCGTTCCTGGTCCGCCCGGCCGGGAACCCTCAGGAATAACGGGCCGCGAGTTCGGTGCCGATCCGGGCCAGCTCCGCCCGCACCGACGGCGGCTGGACGACCTCGACCGCCGCACCCCAGCCGGCGAGGTTGCGGGCTACGTCCAGCGGCGTAGGCGCGGCGACGTCGACCTGGACCCGTCCGTCGTCGAGTTCGCCGGTGGCGTGGCAGTGCCGGCCGAAGTGGTCGCGCAGGATCGGCACGAACCTCGACTCGATGAGGACGGTCGCCCAGGTGCGTGAACGTCGCTGCTCCACCTCGCCGACGACCTCCTGCCAGGCGGCGTCGAGGGCGAAGCCGTCCGGGCGTTCGGCGGTCTCGTCGGTGGCGACGGCCTCGACGATCCGGTCGACCCGGAAGGTCCGCCGACCCCGTTCGGTCCCGGCGAGCAGGTACCACACGTCGTCCTTGTCGACCAGGCCCCACGGGTCGACCAACCGCTCGGTCCGCTCACGGGCGCGATTGGTGTAGGTCAGCCGGACCCGGCGCCGGGCGACCACGGAGGTCTGGAGCCGGTCGACCAGCGCGGGCCGGTGGCGGCCGCCTTCGCCCCAGCGCGTCGCGTCGATCACGGTGGCACCGGCGGCCGCTTCGGCGTCCGCCCGGAAGCTCTGCGGAAGGGCGCGAACGAGTTTGCGCAGTGCCGCCCTGGCCTCGCCCGAGACGGCCGCGGCCGGGCCGACGAGCAGGAACAACGCCTGTGCCTCCGGACCGGACAGGCCGCTGAGGTCGGTGCGAGCGCCGCCGACCAGTGACCAGCCGCCGCCACGGCCCGGCTGGGGGTAGACGGGAATTCCGGCGGCTGACAGCGCCTCCAGGTCGCGGCGCGCGGTGGCCACCGACACCTCCAGCTCGGTGGCGAGCTCGGCCGCGGTCACCCGGCCGCGGGCCTGCATGAGCAGCAGGGCGGCGACGAGCCGGTCCGCACGCATCCAGGAAGTCTGCCACGAAAGTGCTCAGTAGGTGCTCACTTTGGGCGCGACGATGAGGGCGAATCCGAAAGACCACCGAAGGGCGGAGGCGCACCCCATGGAACAGGACCTCAGTGTCGTCGTCGATGCCGTCGATGCCGTCGTCGCGCGTACGGCATCCGAATGGCGCGCCTGGCTGACGCGGCACTCCCGTACGGAGAAGGAGACGTGGCTGGTCATCCAGCACAAGGACAGCGGCACACCCAGCGTCCGGTACGCCGAGGCGATCGAGCAGGCGCTGTGCTTCGGGTGGATCGACGGACTCCACCGCCGGAACGACGTGAGCAGCTCCCGGCTGCGGTTCTCCCCTCGCACGCCGCGCAGCACCTGGAGCCCGCTGAACCGCCGGCGAGCCGAGCGGATGATCGAACTCGGCCGGATGACCGAGCAGGGTCGTGCCGTGGTCGACCTGGCCAGGGCCAACGGCACCTGGCAGGTCCTGCCCGACGGGGACGGCTCGGACCTACCCGAGGACCTGCGGGTGGCGCTGGCGGAGAACCCGTCCGCCCGTGCGAACTTCCAGGCCTTCGCACCCTCGTCGAGACGGTTGATCCTGGGGTGGATCGCGACCGCGAAGCGGCCGGACACCCGGCGGCGCCGGATCACCCGGACGGTCGACCTCGCGGCCGTCGGGCTCCGCGCCCAGCACGCCGGCGACCGGGTCCCGGTCAGTCCTGGGCGTCGTCGGTCGTGGCCTCGCTGAGCACCCGCTCGGCCGCCCGTACGAAGTAGGAGACCGAGTCCGCCGGGCTGAGCGCCATCGCCCTCAGATGGTCGAACGCCAGGCTGTGGCGGTAGACCTCGGCGTGGCTCTCGACGTAGCGGTTGGCGGTCATCGTCTCGACGTACACCGCCTCCGGCTCGTGCGGGTTGGGGAACTCGAGGATGTCGAACGAGCCGGCGCTGGACGGGTGCGCACCGGCCGAGGCCGGCAGCACCTGCACCGTCACCGTGCCGCGTTCGGCGTACTCGCGCAGTCGGTCGTACTGCTCGGCCATCACCTTGGCCGACCCGACCATCCAGCTCAGCGCGGGCTCGGCGACGACCAGCCAGAACCGCAGCGGGTCCGCCTCGCGGGCCAGCAGCCGCTGCCGGGTCATCCGGGCCTCCACCCGGCGGTCGATCTCCGACGGCGAGGACAGGCCCATCGTGGCGCCGCGGATGATCTCGCGGGCGTATCCCTCGGTCTGCATCAGCCCGTGGATCACGTGCGCGCTGTAGGAGCGCATGCCGGCGAGCTGTGCCTCGAGTTCGATGTAGTCGACGTAGTCGCTGGGCAGGAACTCCGCGTAGGCGTCCCACCAGCCCTTGGTCCGCGCCGTCCGGGTCTTGCTGAGGATGGCCGTGCGGCGACTCTCCTCGACCTTGTACAGGTCGAGGAGGAGGTGGAGGTCCTTCAGGCTGACCCCGACGATCGCGGTCTCGATCCGGCTGATCTTGGCGACCGACCAGCCCGTTCTCGCGGCGACCTCCTCCAATGTCACCTGGGCGCGTTCGCGGAACATCCGTAACTCCGCGGCGAGCCGGCGGCGCTGGATCGTGGGCGGTTTCGTACTCGGCATGCTCTTCCCCGTTTGCAGGTGTTTGGTCGTTCGATATTGCGGGAAATAGTCCGTCTTCGCACCAGGTTCAGCCGAACCCGTACCGCACGACACAAGTGCAAATTTACGCATTGGTGTTGTAGGTGGCGTTGCTCGGGATTACGGTCGACTCAGGATCGTGCACCCAGAGCTATCACTCCACGGGGGAGGCTCGTGCGATGGCAGCGACACCCGAGCGTCTGGGGCAATCGGGTTGGTTACCGGCTTCGTACCCCGATGTCGGTCACCTCCTACCCCAGCATGACCGGCCCCCGCGGCCGGACACCGAGATCGACACCGACGACACCGGGATCGACACCCACGACACCTGGACCGACACCGGGATCGACAGAGCGGCCATCGCCGACGTCGACCCGGAGGCCCTCACCGAGGCACTGACCGAGGCACTGACCGAGGCACTGACCGAACTGGATCACCGCGCGAGGGATCTCGCGTCGATCCACCGACCGGACCGGGACCCGATCCGCTGGCACCGCCGCTGGGGTTCGCTCCCCTGGCTCGGGCACGACCATCCGCCGCTGTGCGTCTTCTGCCGCCGGCCGTGGCTGTGTCCGCCCGCCGCCTGGGCGCACACCCAGCTGTCCACCCCGAGGTGCTCCGCCCCCGAGCACCCCCGCCAGGAGGCCCCCTGATGTCCACCCCTCCACCCGGACCCGCACCGAGCACCGTCGTGTCGCGCCCTGTCATGACCGGCGACGACGTGACGGACGGCACCGCGTCCCGTACACCCACCGAGGAGGAACGCCCCATCGCCACCGCCACCGCCACCGGTCCGCGCGCCAGAACCGCCACCGGTTCGCCCTCGGCCTCGCGTCCGGGTTCGCAGCACGAAGGTTCCGCGCATCGTGCGCCGCGCACCCTGCGGATCGACCCGGGCCGGCCCCTCGCCGAGGACGCCGCCCCCGCGTCCTACGACAGCGTGGTGGCGGTCGAGCCCGTCCCGAAGGTGCCGTACGCCTGGGTCCAGCTCGTCCGCCCGGGTGGCCGGCTGGTCGTGTCGTGGCGCAACCCGTTCGCCGGCTCGGTCGAGGCGCACCTCACCGTCACCGAGGACGGCCGGGCGGCGGGGCACTTCGTCGGCTGGAGCGGCGCGCCCGACCCGAGCGCGCCGGCGTCGGTGGTGACCGAGGCCGAGGGTGCGGTGCCGTGGTACCACACCACGACCACCCTCGACCCGGAGGCGATCTGGGCGGACCCGGCCGCGTTGTTCGGACTGGGGATCCGGCTGCCGCACCTGCGCTGGGCGCGCACCGGCCCGGGCCGAGACCTCGGAGGCGTCGCGACCGGATCAGCAACCGCAGCCACGACCGCGGCCGGGGCAGCCCTGCCGGGCACCGCCCCGACCCGGTACTGGGTGTACGACGCCACCTCCTGCGCGTCCGCCCTGCGGCTGCCCTCCGGTGAGGTCCGGGTCGACCAGCACGGCCCGCACCTGCTGTGGCGGGAGGTCGAGTCGGCGTACCGATGGTGGGAGGAGCAGGACCGGCCGACGTTCGAGCGGTTCGGGCTGAGCGTGACGTCGTTCGGCCAGTTCGCCTGGCTGGGTCACCGCTGCTCCGGCCGGATCTGGCGCCTGTGACCCCCTCGCGGCGGGGCGCCGGCCGACGGCGCCCCGCCGCGCGCAGGTTCCCGGCCCGTGCCGGTTTGCCGGACTGCCGGGGCGGACACAATTCGTGGCAGACCGCACACTCTGTGCGATGTCCTGTGCCTGCCACTCCTGCCGGGGGAACGACGAACCATGGATCCCTCCGTCCGGCACAGCCGGACCGCCACCCGTTCACTTCCACGTTCGGGTAGCCGCCTCCACCGCCGGCGCGCCTCACGGCCCGACGCCAGAGCCCACCCTGCCGACCAGGACGAACCCGACGAGCCCGTCGACGTCAGCGTGGTCCTGCCCTGCTTCAACGAGGAGCAGCACGTCCTCGCCGAGATCGAGCGCACCGTGGCCACGATGGAGACCAGCGGCTACAGCTACGAGATCCTGGCGATCGACGACGCCTCCACCGACGACACCCTGAAGGTCCTGCGGTCCGCGGAGGACCGGTTCCCGCGGCTGCGGGTGATCGCCTTCGCCACCAACGGCGGCACCGGCACGGCTCGCCGGATCGGCACCCAGCAGGCCCGCGGCGACATCGTGGTGTGGACCGACGCCGACATGTCGTACCCCAATGAAAGAATCCCCGAACTCGTCAGCATCCTCGAACAGGACGAGACCGTCGACCAGGTGGTGGGCGCACGCACCAGCGAGCAGGGCTCGCACAGGTTGCTGCGGGTGCCGGCGAAGTGGCTGATCCGCAAGATCGCCGAACGGCTGACCAACACCCGGATCCCCGACCTCAACTCCGGGCTCCGGGCGTTCCGCCGCGAGGTCTCGCTGCCCTACCTCCGGCTGCTGCCGGCCGGATTCTCCTGTGTCACCACGATCACGATGGCGTTCCTGCACAACCAGCACGTCATCAGGTACGTCCCGATCCCGTACGCCAAACGGTCGGGCAGGTCGAAGTTCCACTTCGTGAAGGACGCCTACCGCTACATCCTCCAGGTGCTGCGGATGGTGATGTACTTCAACCCGTTGAAGGTGCTGATGCCACCGTCCCTGGCGCTGCTGACGCTGGGCAGCGGGAAGGCGGTGTACGACGTGGTGGCCAACCCCGTCCGGCTGGCCAGCAACACCCTGCTGATCCTGCTGACCGGGCTGATCATCGCCTCGCTGGCACTGCTCGCCGACCTGATCGTGCGCTCCCGGTCCTGACCGATGGTCGGATCCCGTCCGAACGCCGCCCGCGAGATCCCCGGTTGCCGCGTGAGCGTGGTCACCGACTGCCTGCTCGGTACGGCGGTCGTCGTGATGGCGGTGCTCTACCGACTGCCGCCGATTCCGTCCGACCCGATCAACTACGTCGTCGCCGCGCGCAACTTCCCGCACCATCCGGATGCGGTGATCGAGCACCAGTACCTCCGCATCGGGCTGGTCCTCCCCCTCCGGCTCGCCTTCGACGTGTTCGGCTATTCCCAGGTGACGTACCTCGTCGTCCCGATCCTCGCGACACTCCTGCTCGTGATGAGCGTGCACGCGCTCGGCACGATGCTCTTCCACCGCTACGTCGGCGTGGCCGCCGCGCTGCTGACCCTGACCAACTCGGTGGTCTTTCCCGACCTGACCCAGCCGCGGCCCGACCTGCCGGCAGCCGCCCTCCTCTGCGCCGCGCTCGCGCTCGCCCTCGCCCTCCGGCAGCGCCGGACCTGGGCCTGTGCGACCCGGCGGCGGGAGGTCGGCGTTCTGCTCGCCATCGGTGCGCTGCTCGGCTGGAGCTATCTCTGCCGCGAGTACATCGTCTTCTGCTGGCCGGTGGTTCTGCTGCTCCTTCACCGGCTTCCGTGGCGGCGGCTGCTGTGGATCGCCGTCCCGCTGGTGGTCGTCGCGGTCGGTGAGGCGGTGCTGGGGTGGCTGACGTTCCACGACCCGCTGGCCCGTCTGCACTCCTCGGCCGGGCACGGCTCGGGACCGCCGATAGCGACCGACTACCTCGACCAGAACCGCCTCTGGTACCTCGCCCGGTTTCCGGACATCCTGCGTGCGTCACCGGAGGGATGGTGGCTGCAGGTGACGGTGGTCGCCGCTGCGGCGGGCGCGGCGGTCTCGCGGCGGCTCCGACTTCTGCTCGTCTGGGCCGGGTTGTTCTTCGTGCCCGTGGTGGTCCTGGGCGGCTGGGCGGATCCGCACGCTCCGATGCTGCGGCTCTACCTGCCGAGGTACTGGGTCCCGATCATCCCCGCGCTCGCCCTGGCCTGCACGGGCGTGGTGTACCTCGGGGTGAGGTACGTCCTGATGCTGTACCTCCGGGACGTCCCGGCGCGGCACGCGGCCGCGACGATGCCACTTCTGCGGGCCCGCCCCGCACTCGTCGCCGGGATCCTCACCCTCCTGGTCACGGCCGTCCCGCTCGGCGTGTCCCAGCAGGCGCGGGCCACCGACATGTCCGTTCCGCTCAACCGGGCGTACGCGGCCAACGGCGGCACGCAGTTCGAGCAGTTCCGTACCTGGCTGACCCTCCACGGCGGCGAGGTGCACACGATGTGGGGTGAGCCCCGCACCCTGCGGATCGTGGGGTTCTTCGTCAACTCCCCGGCCGGGACGCCGCTGTGGACGGGGCTGCTCCGCCCGTGGTCGGTGCTCAGCAAGAAACCGGCGAGGGGCGACCACGTGCTCTTCTACAGCGCCTACTCCGACACCTGCCGGCCCTGCCGGACCAACGTCGAGGACACCCTCGGCGTCCACCCGGCACGGCCACCGAGCAGCTGGCACCTCGTCTTCACCACCAGGGACCGGGTGCTCCAGCTGTATCGGGTCGGCTGAACCGATCAGGAGACGATCATGAACCCCGTGACACCGGACGACGACCGGACGATCTTCCCCGACGGCGGCAGTGCCGACGGCAGCAGCGCGGTCGCCACCGCCACCGCCACCGGCACCGCGCCGGAAACGGACTCGCCGCCGCAGGCGCCACCACGCACCCGCGCGCGGCTGCTCACCCCCCGGCTGGTGGCCACCCTGCTGGTCGACGGTGCCCTGGCCGCGGTGGTGGCGGTGGTCTGCGTGCTCTACCGCGTGCCGCCCTACCCCTCCGACCAGCTCAACTACTTCGACGCGGCCACGACCTTTCCGAGCGATCCGACCTACGCCGCGGTGCACCAGTTCCTGCGGATCGGGCTGATCATCCCGCTGCGGCTGGCGCAGGAGGCGTTCGGCTACTCCCAGACGGCGTACCTCATCGTGCCCATGCTCGCCGCCCTGCTGCTGGTGATGAGCGTGCACGCGCTCGGCACCCTGCTGTTCAACCGGTTCGTCGGCGTGGCCGCGGCAGTGCTGACGTTGTTCAACTCGCTGGTCTTCCCCGACCTCACCCAGCCGCTTCCCGACCTGATGGCCACCGCCCTGCTGTCGGCGTCGCTGGTGCTGGCCGTGGCGCTGCGGCAGAACCGCCCGTGGGCCGCCGCGACCCGCCGCCGCCGGGTCGGCACCCTGCTCGCCATCGGTGTGCTGCTCGGTTGGAGCTACCTCACCCGCGAGTACATCGTCTTCTGCTGGCCGCTGGTTCCCCTGCTGCTCGCTCGCAGGATCCCACTGCGTCAGCAGGCCTGGATGCTGGTCCCGCTGGCCGTCGTCGCGGTCGGGGAGACCGCCCTCAACGCGGTGGTCTTCCACGACCCGCTGGCCCGGTTGCGGTCGGCGGCCGAGCACGGCGCGGTGGGCACGGCGACGACGCACGACTACATCGGGCAGAGCCCGGGGTGGTACCTCACCCGGCTGCCCACGATCCTGTCCACCACGCCGGAGGGGCTGTTCCTCAAGGCCGCGGTGGCCGGCATCGTGGTCGGCGCGCTCTTCTCCCGGCGGATCTTCTTCCTGCTGGTGTGGGCGCTGCTGTTCTACGTCCCGCTGGTGACGCTGGGCGGGCTGATCGACCCGGAGGCGCCGAAGCTGCGGATCCTCAAGGAGCGGTACTGGCTGCCGCTCGTCCCCGCGCTCCTGCTCGCGGCCGCCGCCGGGCTGTGGCTGCTGTGCGTCAACCGCGCCCGGGTGGCGCCGTTCCTGCGGACCCGTGCCCGGCTGGCCGCCGGGGTGGCCGGTGTCGTGACCCTCCTCGTCGCCGCCGTACCGGCCGGGCTGGCCCAGCACGCCCGGGTCAGCGAGCTGTCCGGCCCGCCCGGGCAGATGAACCTGACCTACGCCGCCAACGGCGGAACGCAGTGGGAGCTGTTCCGGTCGTGGCTGGCCGCGCACGAGGGCGACGTCCACACGATCTGGGCGGACAGGCGCAGCATCCGGACGCTCGGCATCTTCGTCCACCCACCGATCGGCGGGCCGCTGTGGCACGGTCGGCTGCGGGTGCTGTCGGCCAGGGCCAAACCCGCCGCGGGCGATCACGTCGTCCTCTACAGCGCGTACTCCGACGTCTGCTGGTACTGCCGGCGCGACCAGGAACGCCTCCTCGGGGGCCGGCCACTTCGGCCGCCGGCGAACTGGCACCGCGTCTTCGGCAGCAACGAGAGGATGGTCGAGGTCTACCAGGTCCGCTGAACGCCGGGAGGTTCGCCGGTTCGCCGGTTGGCCGGCCCGCCGGTTCGCCGGTCACCACAGGGTGAGCGAGTCCTTCAGGACGTCGGTGAGTACGTCGTCCCCGACGTCGACCGGGGCGATGGACAGCAGCCGGTGCTGACGGCTCGCCCCGTCCACGAGGTCGGCGACGTCGGTCTCGGCGTACCCCACCTCGGACAGGCCGTTCGGCATGCCGGTGTCCCGCATCAGCCGGATGATCGCCGTGGGCAGCCGCTCGCCCGGGTCGGCCACCTGGTCGGTTTCGGGGTCGAGGACGTGTGCCGCCCACAGGTGCCGTTCGGGGTTCGCCTCGTACGTACGCCGGAAGGCCGCCGGCGCGGTCAGCACCACCGACATGCCGTGCGGGACCATCGGCTCCGCGTCGGGATAGCCGTCCGGGTGGAAGTCGCGGACCCGGCCGGCGATCGGGTAGGCGCAGGCGTGCGGGATGTGCACCCCGGCGTTCCCGAACCCCAGCCCGGCGAACAGCGCGGCCTGCAGCATGTCGGTGCGGGCGGCGAGGTCGTCGCCGGACCGGTGGGCCGTACGGAAGGACCGGGCGAGCAGCGGCAGGGTCTGCCGGATCCACACGTCGGAGACCGGGTTCGCGCCGCAGTAGGCGACACGGTCCTCCGGGCGGCGCCTCGGGTAGGCGTCGTACGGCCGGGCGGTGAAGGACTCCAGCGCGTGGCAGAGGATGTCGAACCCGCTGGCCGCGGTGACTCCCGGCGGCAGGGTGAGCGTCACCTCCGGGTCGACGACCGCGAGCGCAGGCCGAAGCCGCGGATGGCTGATGCCGGTCTTCACCCGCAGATCGAGGACGTCCAGGACGCAGACGGCCGTGCTCTCCGCGCCGGTGCCGGCGGTGGTGGGCACGGCCACCAGCGGTGCCAGCGGGCCGGCCGGCGCGAGCCCCCTGCCGATCGGCGCGTTCAGGTAGTCGTTCAGGTCGGCCGGGTGGGACGTCATCAGGTCGACCGCCTTGGCGGTGTCGATCGCCGAGCCGCCGCCGACGCCGACGAAGCCGTCCCAGCCGCCGTCGCGGGCGAAGTCGACCGCGGCCGCGATCGACGTGTCGGTGGGTTCGACGTGGACTCCGGTGAAGAGCTCCGCGGCGAGGCCGGCCGCGCGCAGGGAGTCGACCACCCGGTCGGGTACGCCGGTGGCGGCCACGCCGGGGTCGGTGAGCACCAGCACGCGGGACGCGCCGAGCTGGGCGACGTCGTACCCGATCTCGGCCACCGCGCCCGCTCCGAACTTCAGCGCGGGCCCGCCCCAGGTGAAGACCGTCTCGTTGCCGGCCGGCGTGCCTGCCTCTGCCTCGGTGTCTGTCTCGGTGGTGCCTGTCTCGCTGGTGCCTGCCTCGCTGTCCCGCATCGTGGCCGCTCCCTCGCTCGCCGCGCATCCCGTTCCGGTGACAGTGGCGCACCCGGCAGGTGACTCGCAACCGGGGAACGCCTCCTCGCGCGGGCGAGGTACGGTCGGTCGACGTGACCCAACCCCGCACCGACCGCACACCCGCGAGCGCCCCGATCCTGCGCGCCGAGGCCGTTCTGCTCGACCTGGACGGCACGCTGATCGACTCCACCGAGGCCCTTCGCCGTTCGTGGACGACCTGGGCGATCGAGCAGGAGCTGACCCAGCAGGACTTCGCCCGGGTCCTCGGCCACGGCCTCACCTCGTCCGCGATCGTCGCCGCGCTGGTGCCGCCGGAGCGGATCGCGGTCGCGCAGGCCCGTATCGACGCGCTCGAGGTCGAGGACGTGACCGGGATCGTGGCGCTTCCGGGCGCACAGGCGTTCGTCTCCTCCCTGCCGGACGGGCGGTGGACCATCGTCACCTCCGGTAACCGTGCCGTGGCCGGTGCCCGGCTGCAGGTCGCCGGGCTGCCGGTCCCGCGGACCCTGGTCAGCGCCGACGACGTACGCAACGGCAAGCCCGACCCGGAGCCGTACCTGCTCGGCGCCAAGCGCCTCGGCATCGACCCCGAACGCTGCGTGGTCGTGGAGGACGCACCCGCGGGCCTGGCCGCCGCGCGGGCCGCCGGGATGGCGACGATCGCGGTGACCACCCACTACGAGCGGGCCGAGCTGGACGCCGACCTGGTTGTCGAGGACCTACAGAAGGTCCGGGTCGAGGTTGACGGCCATGCCCTCACCATCTCCGTGGCCGGCGGGGCATGATCTGGGTGACCGCCCGCGTGACCCCACGGCATGCAGGGCACACCCACAGGAGGTAGGCGATGGGGAGGATCCCCCGGCGCTCGGCGATCATCGGCGCCCTCGTCGCGTTGACGCTCACGGCGGCATGCTCGGCCGGCAGCCGCACGACCGGCGAAACCGACCGCAAGAACCGCAGCGACTCGCTCTCAGTCGGCTTCATCGCCGAGCCGGTGAGCCTGGACTTCACCCGCAACGACGGCGCGGCGATCCCGCAGGCACTGCTGGTCAACGTCTACGAGGGCCTGGTCAAGCTCGACGCCCACGGAAAGATCGTTCCCCTGCTGGCCAGTGGCTGGAAGGTGAGCCCGGACCGGCGCACCTACACGTTCGCCCTGCGCAAGGGTGCGACCTTCGGCGACGGCAGGCCGTTCACCGCGCAGGACGCGGCGTTCAGCATCAACCGTGTCAAGACCGGCTGGACGACCTCGCTCAAGGCCGGCATGGACGTCGTCCAGGACGCGCGGGCCGCCTCCCCCACCTCACTGGTGGTGACGCTGAAGCGGCCGAGCAACCAGTGGTTGTTCGCGATGACCACCCGGATCGGCGCGATGTTCTCGCGGACGGGCGTGTCGAAGCTCGCCACCACCCCGGTGGGCACCGGGCCGTACGTGCTGGACCACTGGGACCGCGGCGACGCGATGGTGCTCGAGGCCCGCAAGGACTACTGGGGCACGAAGCCCGCCGTGCGCAAGGTGACGCTGAAGTACTTCAAGGACCCCACCGCGATGAACAACGCGATGCGCACCGGCGGCATCGACGTGGTGAGCACCGTGCAGGCGCCGGAAAGCCTTGCGGAGTTCAAGGATCGCTCGAAGTACCACGTCGTCGAGGGCACCAGCAACGCCGAGGTGGTGCTGTCGTACAACAACGCCAGGCCGCCGTTGACAGACCGCCGGGTCCGGCAGGCGCTGTCGTACGCGATCGACCGTAAAGCCGTCCTTGACACCGCCTGGGCCGGGCACGGCACGCTGATCGGGTCGATGGTGCCGCCCACCGACCCGTGGTACGAAAACCTGTCCGGCAGGTATCCGTACGACCCGGCGAAGGCGCGCCGGCTGCTCGCCGAGGCCGGGCATCCGAAGCTCACCCTGCGGCTGCGGATCCCCAACCTGCCGTACGCCGTCGCCAGCGCACAGGTGGTGAAGAGCCAGCTCGCCGACGTCGGGGTGACCGCGCGGATCGACGTCCTGGAGTTCCCGGCCCGCTGGCTGGACGTGGTGTTCACCAAGGCCGACTACGACCTGTCGATCATCGCCCACGTCGAGCCGCGCGACATCACCTCCTGGGGCAACCCGGACTACTACTGGCGCTACGACAACCCGCGCGTGCGCGAGCTGCTCGACCAGGCCGACGCCGGCACCCCCGCCGTCCAGGTCGCGAAGATGAAGCAGGTCGCCCGCACCATCACCGACGACGCGGCCGCGGACTGGCTGTTCCTGCTGCCCAACCTGATGATCGCCGACCCCGCCGTGCGCGGGCTGCCGACCAACGTCGTGTCGGAGGCGTTCGACCTCACCACCGTGACCTGGGCGCGGTCCTGACGTCGTGCTGTTCCGCCTCCTGACCCGGACCGGCGTGTTCGCCGGCAGCGTCGCGGCCGCCAGCGTGGTGGTGTTCGCGTTCATGGCGGTGCTGCCCGGCGACCCC
This sequence comes from Actinopolymorpha cephalotaxi, assembly GCF_013408535.1. Classification (NCBI taxonomy): domain Bacteria; kingdom Bacillati; phylum Actinomycetota; class Actinomycetes; order Propionibacteriales; family Actinopolymorphaceae; genus Actinopolymorpha; species Actinopolymorpha cephalotaxi. The sequence goes on along the minus strand of NZ_JACBZA010000001.1, from coordinate 1,737,306 downwards.
GCGCGGGTCGCGCTCGGCGTCAACGCCACCCCGAGGGCGGTCGCCGCGTTGCGACGGGACTTCGGCACCGACCGGCCGCTCGCCGTGCAGTACGCCGACTGGGCGCGCGGGTTGTTCACCGGCGACTTCGGCGTCTCCTACGTCACCCGGACGCCGATCGGCCCGCAGGTGCTGGACCGGCTGCTGGTGACCCTGTGGCTGGTCGGCGCCGCCATGGTGGTCGCCGTGCTGGTCGCCGTCCCGGTCGGGACGGTGATGGCCGTGCACCACCGGCGGCTGCGGGGGCTCGCGCTGTCCGCGCTGAGCCAGCTCGGCATCGCGGTGCCGGCGTTCCTCACCGGGGTGCTGGCCGTCGCGATCTTCTCCGTACGCCTGGGCTGGCTGCCGGCCGGCGGCTGGACTCCGCCGGCGGAGGACCCGGGGCTGTTCCTTCGGCAGCTCGTGCTGCCGGCCGGGGCGCTCGGCCTGGCGCAGGCGGCGATCCTCGCCCGCTACGTTCGCACGGCCGTGCTCGACGTGCTGCGCGAAGACTACCTGCGCACGGCCCGCGCGAAGGGGCTCACCCTGGGCCGGGCGCTGGTGCGGCACGGCCTGCGCAACGCGGCCATCCCGGTGAGCACCGTCCTCGGCCTGCAGCTCGCCACCCTGCTGGTCGGCGCGATCGTGGTGGAACGCGTGTTCGTCATCCCGGGCCTGGGCAGCCTGCTGCTGGACGGCGTGGCCAACCGCGACCTGCTGCTGGTCCAGGGAGTGGTGATGGTGCTGGTGGTCGCGGTGCTGGTGGTCAACTACGTCGTCGACGTGCTGTACGCCGTGCTCGACCCGCGGCTGCGGAGGGCGGGATGACCGGGGCACCGGAGGCGACCGGGACCTCCGCCGCCGACCGCCACGACGGCGCTGTCGACCCGCGCGGACGCGGTGTCAACCGGCGCGGACGCGGTGTCAACCCGTCCTTGCTCGCGGGCGGCATCCTGGTCGCGCTGGTCGTCGCGCTGGCCCTGCTCTCCTTCCTGTGGACCCCGCACGACCCGGGCCGGGTGGACGCCGCGCACCGGCTGCTCGGACCGGACGGCACGTACTGGCTGGGAACCGACAAGTTCGGCCGGGACATCGCCAGCCGGCTGATGGTGGGTGCGCGGACCACGTTGTTCGTCGGCGTGGTCGCGGTCGGGGTGGCCGCCCTGCTGGGCACACCGCTCGGCATCTGGGCCGGGATGTCCCGCGGCCTGGCCGGCGGACTGCTCGCCCGGGTCACCGACCTGGCGATGGCGTTTCCCGCACTGCTGCTGGCGATCATGTTCGGTGCGGTGTTCGGTGCGAGCACCCTGACCGCGATGGTGGCGATCGGGCTGGCGACCGTACCCGCGTACATCCGGATCGTGCGGGCCGGCACGCTGTCGGTGCTGGCGCGGGAGTACGTCCTCGCGGCCCGCGCCGCCGGCCGGCGCGGGCCGGGGATCGCGGTGCGGCACGTGCTGCCGAACGTCGCCGGCCTGGTCATCGTGCAGGGCTCGGTGTCGTTCGCGATCGCCGTGCTCGCCGAGGCCGGGCTGTCGTTCCTCGGCTTCGGCACCGCGCCGCCCACCCCGTCGTGGGGACGGATGCTGCAGGAGTCGCAGGAACTGCTGTTCGTGCATCCCTTGCTGGCGTTGTGGCCCGGCCTCGCCATCCTGCTCGCCGTGCTCGGCTTCAACCTCGCCGGCGACGGACTCCGCGACCGCCACGACCCGGGGTCGGCCGACCGATGACGACTGACAAGGCCGCATTGACAGTGGCCGGCCTGCGGATCGGGACCGCCGACCGCTCTCTCGTTCGCGACGTGAACTTCACCATCGCACCGGGCGAACGCGTCGGCCTGGTGGGCGAGTCCGGCTCGGGGAAGTCGCTGACCACCCTGGCCGTCATGGGCCTGCTGCCCGAAGGTCTCACCGCGCACGGCGAGGTCGCGCTCGCCGGAACGCCCGGAAACCTGCTGGCCCGCGACGACCGCGCGATGTCACGGCTGCGTGGACAGGCGATGGGCATGGTGTTCCAGGAACCCATGTCGGCGCTCAACCCGGTGCGGCGCGTCGGCGACCAGGTGGCCGAGGTGCTCCGCATCCACCGGCCCGAGCTCGGCCGGTCGGGGGCGGCGGCCCGGGCGGTCGAGCTTCTTTCCGCCGTACGCCTGCCCGATCCCGGCGAGGCTGCCCGGGCGTACCCACACCAGCTGTCCGGCGGTCAGCGCCAGCGGGTGGTGCTGGCGATCGCGCTCGCCAACGACCCGGCCGTGCTGTTGTGCGACGAACCCACCAGTGCCCTGGACGTCACCGTGCAGGCGCAGGTGCTCGACCTGATCGTGGCCGGGACGAAGACCCGCGGCACCGGGCTGCTGTTCGTCACCCACGACCTGGCGGTGGTGGCAACCGTGTGCAGCCGGGTGCTGGTCATGCAGGACGGCGAACTCGTGGAGTCCGGCCCGGTCGCGGAGGTGTTCGGCCGGCCGCGCCACCCGTACACCCGCGCCCTGCTGGACGCCGCCGACCTCACCGGATCCGCGCCGCCGCCACGTCCGGAGTCCACTGACCGGCCCACCGACCAGTCCACCGGAGAACCCGAGGCGCGTCCCATGGTGTCGGTGGCCGGCCTGTCCCGTACCTACCGCCGGGCTCGTACGTCCCTGCGTACGCCACCGTCGGTGCCCGCGCTGCGGGACGTGAGCTTCGACATCGCCGCCGGGCAGCGGTTCGGCGTCGTCGGGGAGTCCGGCTCGGGCAAGTCGACGCTCGTACGCCTGCTGGCCGGGCTGGACCAGCCCAGCGCGGGCACGGTCCGGTTCGCCGGTCAGCGGGTGGACGGCGTACCCGAACGCCGGCTGCGGTTCCTGCGCGAGAACCTGCAGCTCGTCTTCCAGGACCCGACGGGGTCGCTGGACCCCCGGATGCGGGTCGGGGAGATCGTCGCGGAGCCGCTGGTCGCGCTGCGCGGCCGGGCCTGGCGTACCCACCTGGCCCGCGTCCGCGATCTGCTCGCCGCCGTCGGTCTGCCCGCCGACGCCGCGGACCGCTACCCGCACCAGTTCTCCGGCGGGCAGCGGCAGCGGATCTCCCTCGCCCGCGCGCTCGCGCCCGCGCCGAAGGTGCTGGTGGCCGACGAGCCGGTCAGCGCCCTGGACGCCTCGGTCCGGGGTCAGGTGCTGGACCTGCTCGCGTCGCTGGCGGACACGTTCGGGCTGACGCTGGTGTTCGTGTCGCACGACCTGTCGGTGGTACGCCGGATCTGCGACACCGTGGCCGTCCTGCACGCGGGTGAGCTGGTCGAGCTGGGCCCGGCCGAGCAGGTCCTCACCAGGCCCGAACACCCTTACACGCAACGGTTGCTGGCCGCGGTGCCCAGCATGTCGCGGGCCCTGGCCGGCGCCACGGCGGGCGAGCTCGCCGGCGAGCGGCAGGAGCGAGCCGAACCGCCGGCCTGAGTCAGGACGGCGGATTCTTCCGCGGAAGAATCCGCGGGTTCGTCCCGCTGGCGTTCGCCCTCCGCCCGATGACTCACGCCACCCGATGACAAGGGACACGATCATCAGCTGACGTCAGCTGACAGGGACCCGCCCGGCTCATCGCGGCTTGACGCATGCCCATATAGACATATGATGGCGGCCATGGCACGAGCGGCGACGACGTCGGACGTCTTCAATGCGATCGCCGAGCCGCAGCGCCGGGAGATCCTGGTGCTGCTGCGGGCGGGTGAGCGACCGGTGACCGAGTTGGCCCGCGAGCTGGGGATGACCCAGCCCGGGGCGTCCAAACACCTGCGGGTGCTCCGGGAGGTCGGGCTGGTGCGGGACCGCAAGGCAGGCAAGCAGCGCCTGTACGGCCTGGACGCCGGCGGGCTGCGGCCGGTCCACGAGTGGACCGGCGGGTTCGAACGGTTCTGGAACGAGAGCTTCGACCGGCTGGACGCCTACGTGCAGGACCTGAAGCAGACACGGCAGGAGGAATGACCGATGGCAGCGGAAAGGCGAGAAGCAGGGACGGAGGCGGCGACGGCCGACCGGGAGATCGTGGTCTCCCGGGTCGTCGACGCGCCACGAGAGTTGGTGTTCGAGGCGTTCACCGAGGTCCGGCACCTGTCCCGGTGGTGGGGACCGGACGGGTTCACCACGACCACGCGGTCGTTCGAGTTCCGCGTCGGCGGGGTGTGGGACTTCGTGATGCACGGACCGGACGGGACGGACTACGCCGAATGGATCTCCTGGACCGAGATCGCCCCTCCCGAGCGGATCACGCTGGTCCACGGCGAGTCCCGCGATGACCCGAACGCCTTCGAGTCGGTCCTGACGTTCGAGCCCGACGGCGCGGCGACCCGGGTCGAGTTGCGCACGGTGTTCCCCACGAAGGAACTGCGCGCCGAGGCGGTCGAGAAGTACCACGCGGTCGAGGGCGGCCGGCAGACCCTGAACAACCTGGCTGCATACGTCACCGAGATCCTCGACAAGGGAGCGGAGGGCTGATGGCCGGCAAGGTGTTCTTCAGCGTGTCGATGTCGCTGGACGGGTTCATCGCGCCCGAGACCTCCGAGGAGTTGATGGGGCGGCAGTGGATGGAACTGCAGCGGTGGGTCTTCCCGCTGCGGTTCTTCCGGGAGAACCTCAAGCTCGGCAAGGGCGGCGAGGTGGGGCGGGACAACGACATCGCGCGGGAGACGTTCGAACGCACGGGCGCGAGCGTCATGGGCAAGCGGATGTTCGACGCCGGCGAGCGGATGTGGCCGGAGGAAGCGCCCTTCCACACGCCGGTCTTCGTCGTGACACACGAGAAGCGTGACCCGTGGGAGCGGCCCGGTGGCACGATCTTCCACTTCGTCGACGACGGCATCGAGGCCGCGCTCGACCGGGCCCGCGAGGCCGCCGGTGACCGCGACGTCCGCATCGCGGGCGGCGGCGCGACGATCCTGGAGTACGTCAACGCCGGCCTGGTCGAGGAGTTCTCGATCGCGCTGTCACCGGTGCTGTTCGGCGCCGGAGTCCGGCTGTTCGAGGGCGTGGACTCGGGCCGGGTGGCACTGGAACAGGTCCGCGCGGAGCCGTCCCCGAGGGTGACGCACCTGACCTACGCCGTTCGGGAGCGGTAGGCGGCCTTGTCGGCCCACCGGCTGGTCCAGCGGCGCAACGGCACGAGCGCGTCCAAGTCGCCGGCGTACCTGCGGGCCAGGTCGGCCAGCATCATCTGCCCGGCCCAGCGCAGGCAGTCGGCCGGGATCGACGCGGCTTCCGGACCGTAGCCCGCGGCCCATCCCCGCGCCACCTCGCCCAGCAGGTCCCGCTCTGCCGGCGACAACGCGTCCAGGGCCGGGTCGACGGTGAACAACGCGTACGTGCGGGCGACGTCCAGCAACGGGTGGCCCCGACGGGCGTTGACCCAGTCCACGATGCCGCTCACCTCGTCCCCGTCGACCAGGACGTTCAGCGGATGCCAGTCCAGATGGAGCAGCGCGCCGCTTCGTCCCGCGCCGCTCTGTCCCGCGGCGTCCAGGCCCGCCGGCGCCGCGGCCCGGTCGTCGACCGCGTCCGCCACCTCCGCGGGTGCGGGTACGCGGTGCAACGCACGCTGCGCCGCGCCCATCAGCTCACCCATCCGGTACGCCGACCCGTGCCCGGACCGCAGCGCGTCTGCGACGGTCCGCCCCGGAAGCCAGCCCAGCAGGACGACCTCCACCCTGGCCGTGCGCGCGTACCGCACCTCCTCCGGTACGGGCAGGCCGGCCGCACCCGCCGCCCGCATGGCCGCGAGCTGGCCGGCGAACCGGTCCGAAACGCCGGGCCTGGACAGGACGCAGCGCAGCGCGTACGGCGTACCGTCGTGCCACACCTTCCACGTCTCACCGGTGGCGCCGCCGGCCGGCTCGATTCGTGCCTCGGCGGGCAGATCGAGGGCGGCCAGCACCTCGGCCACCATGGACTTCGTGGGCTCCGTGGGCTCCGTGGGCTCCGTGGACTGGGGCATGGCGGGAGGTTACCGCCGCGCCGGCCGTGGCGGATCCCCTGAGCCACGCCGGGTTTGCACCGGGACCGTCCGAGCAAGGGAGCTGCCATGAGCACCGAGAACCGTGACACCCAGGTCCGTGACACCCATGACCGCGCCGCCTCGATCCGGGTGGAGACCAGCCCCAAGCGGGTGCGGGTGATGTTCGGCGGCCACACCGTCGCCGACAGCGAGCACGCCCTGCTGGTCTGGGAGAAGCCGTACTACCCGACGTACTTCCTGCCCGCCCGCGACGTACGCACCGACGCGTTCCGCCCGACCGGTGGACGCGAGCACGCTCCCGGCCTGGGCGAGGCCGAGATCCACACGGTCGTCGTGGGCGAGCGCGAGGCGACGGGCGCTGCCCTGTGGTACCGCGACTCCCCCGTCGCCGAGGTCCAGGACACGATCCGCCTGGACTGGAACGCGATGGACGCGTGGTTCGAGGAGGACGAGGAGGTGTACGTCCACCCGCGCGACCCGTACAAGCGCGTGGATGTGCTGGCGAGCTCCCGGCACGTACGGGTGGAGGTCGGCGGAGTGACCGTCGCCGAGACCACCCGGGCACGGATCCTGTTCGAGACCGGCCTGCCGCCCCGCTACTACCTCCCCAAGACCGACGTGAGGCTCGACCTGCTGGAGCCGACCGCCCTTCAGACGCAGTGCCCCTACAAGGGAACCGCGAGCTACTACACGGTCGTGGCCGACGGCGGCCGGCACGAGAACCTCGCCTGGTGGTACCAGCACCCGACGTTGGAGAGCGTCAAGATCGCGGGCCTGATCGCGTTCTACAACGAGAAGATCGACCTGTACGTCGACGGGCGGCACCTCCCGCGGCCCACGACGCCCTTCAGCTGACGCCGGAAAATGTCGAAGCTGGGATGACTTACGGGGCCTCTGACACCCACAAGTCTTCCCAGCTCGGCCGAATCATTCTTCCGTGGAAGAATCCGGAGAGCTCAGCGGACGACGTGGCCGGCGGCGCGCAAGGTCTCCTTGACATCGCCGATCCGCAGGTCGCCGAAGTGGAAGACGCTCGCCGCCAGCACCGCGTCGGCGCCGGCGTCGATCGCCGGCGGGAAGTCCGCGAGCTTGCCCGCGCCGCCGCTGGCGATCAGCGGGATGTCGACCACCTTGCGTACGGCGGCGATCATCTCCACGTCGTAGCCCGCTTTCGTACCGTCGGCGTCCATGGAGTTGAGCAGGATCTCCCCCGCCCCCAGCTCGGCTCCGCGCCGCGCCCACTCCACCGCGTCCAGGTCGGCGCCCCGGCGCCCGCCGTGGGTGGTCACCTCGAACCCGGACGGCATCCCCTCGGCCCGGCGCGCGTCCACCGACAGCACCAGCACCTGTGAGCCGAACCGGTGGGCGATCTCCGCGACCAGGTCCGGCCGGGCGATCGCGGCGGTGTTGACCCCGACCTTGTCCGCGCCGGCCCGCAGCAGCCGGTCGACGTCCTCCACCGACCGCACACCCCCGCCGACAGTCAGCGGGATGAACACCTGCTCGGCGGTACGGCGTACGACGTCCTGGGTGGTCTCCCGGCCCTGCGCGGACGCGGAGACGTCGAGGAAGGTGAGCTCGTCCGCGCCCTCGGCGTCGTAGACCTTCGCCATCTCCACCGGGTCGCCGGCGTCGCGGAGGTCGGCGAAGTTGACGCCCTTGACCACGCGGCCGGCGTCGACGTCGAGGCACGGGATGACCCGGACCGCGAGGCTGCTGCCGCTCATGCCTCGAAGGTCGGCACGAGCATCGCCCGGCCGACCGTGTGCCCGAACAGGTTGAAGCCGAGCAGCGCCGGGCTCGCCCCCTCGGGCAGGTCGAGGCTGTCCACGTCGAGGGCGTGCACCACGAAGTAGTACCGGTGCGGACCGTGCCCGGGCGGCGGCGCGGCCCCGAGGTACTGGCGTACGCCGCCGTCGTTGATGAGGGTGACCGCGCCGTCGGGCAGCTTGGCGCCGGCGGCGTCACCGGCGCCGGTGGGCAGCTCGGTCGTGGTCACCGGGAGGTTGTAGACCGCCCAGTGCCAGAAGCCGCTCGCGGTCGGCGCGTCCGGGTCGTAGACGGTGACGGCGAAGCTACGGGTCTCCTCGGGGAAGCCGGACCAGGCCAGGTGTGGGGAGGTGTCGGACCCGCCCGCACCGAAGATCCCGGACAGATGCGGCGTCGCCAGGGTGCGACCGTCGGCGATGTCGTCGCTGGTCAAGGTGAACGAAGCCACCTTCGGCAGCGCGTCGTAGGGGTTCGGTGCCGAGCTCATGGATCCTCCTCAGCCGGTGGTTCCTCGGTCCGCAGCACAGAGGCTAGCGCCACGCACCCCCTGGGGCGTGCTGCGAACCCTAACGCCACGCACCGCGCTTGCGGCCCTCGGCGGGCGGTGCGGTCTGTGCCCAGATCCGGCGCCACGAGGCGACCTGCGGCCCGGCCGGGTCGGGGGTCTCGCCCCGTGCGGCCCGCCGGGTGGCATCCCACCAGCTGGTCGCGTCCTCGTCGAGCAGCCGCGACACGGCCTGCTGGATGCGGGGCGCGAACGTGCGCGGCGCCTCGCCCTCGGCCGGCCACACCGGCGCACCGAACCGGATCCGCACCGGCAGCCTGCCCGGACGGGGCCAGCCACGCCCGCGCGGCATCGCGGCGTAGGAGCCGCGGATCCCGATCGGGACGACGGGTACGCCGTGCTCGACGGCCAGCCAGGCCGCGCCCAGCCGGAACCGGGTGGCCCAGCCGTCCACCGAGCGCGTTCCCTCGGGGAACACCACGACGTTCCAGCCCTGATCGAGCACGTCGCCCGGGGTGGTCGACAGGGTGCCGCCGCGGCGTTCGATCGGGAAGGTGTTGAACACCATCGCCGAACCGCTCGCCCGCCACCAGGTGTCGAAGAAGTAGTCGGCCGCGGCCGCCACCGCGGTGCGGCGGCGCCACTCGTCCGGCAGCGAACACAGGATCAGCGGGGTGTCCAGGTGCGAGGTGTGGTTGGCCACGAACAGCACCGGCGGCTTCAGCGTGGTCAGGACGTCCAGCCCGGCCGAATGCGGGGTGATGGTGGAGCTCAGCAACGGGTGCAGCCCGAAGCGCTGCACCACGTCGCGCACGGCGTTGGCGGTGGGGGTGCGGGCCCAGGCCGTCGGGAACACCGAGGGCTGCTTCGGCGGCTGGAACGGCTGGGCCGACAACGGCACCAGCGGCCGCCGTCCCCAGCGCCAGCCGCGCGCCACCGTCCGTACGTCCTGCGCGGTCTCCCGGACGAAGCGCACGGGATTCTTGCTGCTCATGCCAGGCTCACCGCACATCCGAGATCAGGTGCGGCGGGTTGTGCGTGTAGGTGATCGACGGCGAACGCCCGACCGTGCCGCTCACCATCTCCAGCGCGTCGGCGAGGGTGGAGGCGGACCGGAAGCCCATCCGCTCCACCGCGCGGCGGTCCGCACCGACCCACACGACGTCGCCCACGTGGTCCATCGCGTGCGCCGCCCAGTACCACATGTAGAACGGGTGCACGCCGTGGTAGGCGTACGACGTGCGGTAGAGGTGGATGTACCACGGGTCGGTGGCGTACTGCTTCTCGAAGCGCTGCTCGATCGTCGCCGGGTCGGTCGACTCCGCCAGCACCTCCTCGAAGAAGTCGACGTAGCTCGGGTGGTGCAGCTGGCTGAACTCGTACGGCACCGGGTGGTAGAGGATCACCGCGCCGCCGGGCCGGACCACCGGCTTGTTGCGGTAGGAGTTGAAGAAGTACCCCAGGCCCATGCAGGTGGCGAGGATGGGGTTCATCACCGCGTCGACGTTGTACGGGCAGAGGTAGGGCACGCCCATGATGAGGACGTCGGACTGGCCCTGCACCTCGACCGCCTGCTGGCTGTAGACCTTGGCCAGCGTCTTCTCGTGCACGGCCTCGGTCTCACCGGCATGCACCCCGGTGATGCCGTAGGGCGCCTGGATCCCCTGGAAGATCTTGCGCCGGAGCTTCGACGGGGCCACCGCCAACCCGCGCTTGGCGGCCAGCATGGTGGCCTGGTCGCGGACGTTCCACTCCCACTCGCGCTTGTTGAGGAAGTCGTACGGCGCGGGGAAGACGTCGTTGTTGAGCGTGGTCTCGATCGTGAAGATCTTCAGGTGGTCCTTCAACAGCCGGCCCATCCGCCAGGCGGAGTGGTGCATGGCCGACTTCTTGTGGTCCATGAAGGACCGCGAGTGGACCATGGTCTTGCTGTTGTGGTGGTGGCGCAGCGAGCGGTAGGACGCCAGGCCGATCGGCACCGACTTGTGCCCGCCGTCCATCGGCACGATGTTGATGTTGACGTACACCAGCAGGTCGGACTGCGCCGCCCGCTTGTTGATCTCGACCTCTTCGCCCTGGTCGGTGGTGCCGATGAACTCGAGGTTGTCGGGGTCCTCGGCGTCGTGGTTGTAGAGCAGTCCGTCCGGGGCGAACGAGCGGTAGACGCGTTCGCCGAGCGCGTGCTGGAGCTCGCTCGGCTTCATCCGCCGGTGCAGGGCCAGCGCCGCGATGATCTCCACGTCGTCCACGCCGGCCTCGGCGGCCATCGTGAGCACCTGCTCGACGACCCGCTGCCGGATGTCCGGCCGCTTCATCGGAGGCAGCGGCAGCGACACGTCGTCGAAGGCGATGGTGAGCCTCATGCCCGGCCGCAGCAGCGCCCGCAGCGGCTCGGAGTTCTCCGGCTGCTCCAGCGCGTGCCTGATCGCGGCGTCCACGTCGCGAAGCCCCGGCTGCGACTCCGGGGAGTAGACCACCCGGGTGCCGAGCGGGAACTTCTCCAGCCGGAAGCCCTCGCCGTCGTGCACGACGAGGGGTGGCGTCCGGTCGTCGACCTCGAGTACGAATCCTGGTCGGCTCACCTGCTGCTCCTTAGGTCGAACGCCACCTTGACGGTCCCCAGCCGCCCGGCCGAGTGGGCGTGGTCGAGCGCCTCCCGCCAACGGTAGAGGGGGTAACGGCCGCCGACCACGCCGTCCAGCGGCGCGCTCGCGGCCAGGTCGAGGGCCCGGGCGAAGGCTTCGCGGCCCTGGGTGGCGTACGCGCCCACGACCTCCAGCTCCCGGAACCACACCGGCGACAGGTCCGCTCCGGCCGCGGGCATGCCCGACAGCACCACCCGGCCGCCGGCGCGGGTGACTCGAAGCGTCGTACCGAGGGAGTCCTTGCTGCCCACGGCGTCGATCCCGACGTCCACACCGCCGAGCAGGAACTCACCGCTGCGCTCGGGGGTCAGCCGGAACGCCTGGGTCGCCCGGCGCACGCGCGCCGGCACCTCGTCGGGAGCGAGGACGTCGGTCGCACCGAACGCCCTGGCCAGCTCGCGCTGGCGGGGGTGCTTGGCGACCACGCTGATCCGGCCCGCCGGGGTCAGCTCGCGCAGCGCCAGCGTCGCGAACAGCCCGACCGCGCCGGCACCGGACACCAGCACCGATCCGCCGTCGGGCACCTGGGCCCGCATCGCGGTGTGCACCGCGCAGGCCAGCGGCTCTACGAGGACGGCGCGCTCGTCGGACAGCCCGTCGGGCACGGCATGCAGCTGGCTGCGGTGTGCCATCAACTGGCCGCCCCAGCCGCCGCCGGTGTCGGCGCAGTAGCCGGTCTGCAGGCCGGGCGAGACGTGCCCGACCGTGATCCGGTCGCAGCGGTTGGTCTGCCCGCTCGCACAGGACTGGCAGCGCTCGACCCCGCGGGCCGCGCAGGACAGCACCGGGTCGAGCACGACCCGCGTGCCGGCCGGAAGGTCCTCGCAGTCGTCCACCAGCTCGCCGACCACCTCGTGGCCGGGAACGAACGGCATCGACACCAGGGCGGAGAAGTACATGCTGGTCTGCCCGAACAGCGCGCCGAGGTCGGAGCCACAGATGCCGGACAGGATCGGCTTGACCCGCGCCCAGCCGGGGGCCGAGGTGCGCGGCTCCGCCCGGTTGACCAGCCGCACGGGTGCGGCCGGACCGGTGAGGATGCCCGGAACCCGGCCGCCCACCGCCCGGGCGGCGATGTAGCGGGGCAGCGAGCGGTACATCTCCAACGCCAGCATCATGAGCTGCTCCCGGAGTGAGCGCCGGGCAGGGCCAGTCGGGACACCGAGCTCGAGGTCTTCCACTCCTCCACCGGCCAGCGGCCCTTGCGGGCCTCCCGCCACAGGTGGACGTCGGGGCTGACCGCGACCGGGCGGCCGACCACCCGCAGCATCGGCAGGTCGGAGTGGCTGTCGGCGTAGGCGTACGACTTGGTCAGGTCGAGGTCACGCTGGGCGGCGTACCGCGTCAGCCAGGCCGCCCGGGCCTCGCCCACCAGCGGCGGGCCGGACAGGAACCCGGTGCACCGTCCGCGGTCGTCGACGGCCAGGTCGGCCGCCACGATCTCGTCGAACAACGGCTCCAGCGGACGGGTCAGCGGACGGATCGCACCGGTGATGAGCACGGTGCGGTGCCCGGCCGCCTGGTGGGCGCGCACCCGGCGCAGGGCCGCGGCGGACACGCGTTCGAGCACGTGCTGGGACAGCGTCTCGTCGACGATGTGCTCCAGTTCGGCGAGGTCGGCGCCGGCGTAGCGGCGGTAGACCGAGCGCAGGAACCGGCCGCGGTCCTTGCGTTCGGCGTTCAGGAACCCGGGCAGCCGCCGGACCAGCGCGCCGAGCTCGCGGGCCCTGCCCTGCTGGTCCAGCTCCGGCATCCGCAGCCAGAGGTAGGTCTCCACGACGTTGGACGACAACAGCGTTCCGTCCATGTCGAACGCCGCCACGATGTTGTTCCCCGCGGGCAGCTGCGACGCCACCGCCGGGGTGGAGCGGCCGCGCCGGCGGCGGATCACGTCGTACTTGCGCATCGCCTCGGTCACGGCCGGGCAGTGCACCTCGACGAAGTAGTGGTGCCAGTCGAAGCAGGTGATGTCGAAGGAGAACTCCTGCTGGTCCTCCAGGTCGAGACCGTTGTAGAGCGCGACGGTGTGGTCGTCGGTGAAGACCAGCTCGGTCTCGAGGTAGGGGCGGTACAGGTCGTGGTAGCGGCGCAGGAAGTCCAGCCGGCGCCGCTGCTGGTCGAGGTCGCGGGCGATCTTCCGGACGCGTTCGCCGCGCGGCGCGTGGGAGACGAGGTAGTCGGCCGCCTTGTGCGCGCGTTCGCCGAGAGCGAGGGTGCGCTCGACCTGCTCGCCGCCCGGGAACCGCCACGTCGGCAGCCGCACCGCGCCGCGCTCGCTCATGTCGAACGGGTGCGCGTCGAAGTACTCGTGGACGAGCTCGAACACCATTGCGAACGTGAGCGGGTTGCGCAGCCCCGACGTCACCTGGAAGTACGCCGGACTGCCGGGCTCCGGGCGCTCCGCCGCGGCGGCCAGGGTGGCGTTGACCACGTGGTCGACCGGAACGATGTCGCACTGGGAGTCCGGGCTCGCGGGGAACTCCGGCAGCTCACCCCGGCCGTAGGCCAGGATCAGCGGCTCGGCCATCTTGAAGCCCTCGATCCAGCCCGGGTGGGGGGTCTCGAGTGCGCTCTCGATGATGCTCGGCCGCAGGATCGTGACCGGCAGCGGTGCGCCGATCTCCTCCACGACGCGTTCGCCGAGGGCCTTGGTGAACGTGTAGACGTCGGTCCAGCCGAGCGACCTCGCCCGCTCCCCGCCGGCCTCGACCAGCTTGGTGTCCACCCACTCCTTGCGGCGCCGCTCGGTGTCCTGGGCGGAGGTGATCGGCCCGGCCCGGCGGTGCTCCCGCTCGGCCTCCCGGCGCAGCTTGGAAAGGACGCCGGGCGCCCGCGAGGTCTCCTCGATCCGGTCCCGCATGGCCTGGCCCCAGCGGGCCTCGGTGCGCCAGTCGGCGGTGTGGTCGACCGGCCCCTCGGGAATCGCGCCGCGGCGGCGGCCGGAGACGTACGCCGTGGACACGTGCAGGTAGTGCGCCTGGCTGCCGCTCTCCAGGATGCGGCGCAGCAGCATCTCGGTGCCGAGCACGTTGGTCTGGAACGCCTGGTGGATCGGCGGGTCGAACGACACGTCGCCGGCGCAGTGGATCACCACGTCGAGATCGCCGGGCAACTCCGGAACGTCGGACAGGTCGCCTTCGATCACACTCACCCGGTCGTCGAGCAGGGCCGCGGTGTCACCGTCGTACCGGGACCGGGCCTGTTCGAAAATCGGCTTGTTGACCAGTTGCTCCATCCGCGCCCGGCCGGTCAGCGAACCCTTGGGCCGGACCAGCGCCACCACGTGCGTGCCCGGAAGGTCACGGAGGATGCGGTGCAGCAGTGCCTCGCCGACGAAGCCGGTGACGCCGGTGAGAAGCATCCGCTTCCCGTCGAGTCGCTCCCTGAGCCTCAACTCTTCCCCTCCGTCGACATGGTGATGACAGGTCCAGCGGGGTCACCCGGGCTGGTTTCGCAACACCCTATCCGCACCCCCGCGGGCACCGGGCCGGCCCGTCCGGAACTGCCAGGACCGGCCGGCCCGGCATGGACGCGACGGACCGGATCACTTACGCCGTACGGGTCAGCTGACGGCGGCGAGTGCCTCCTCCAGCGTGAACGCACCCGCGTACAACGCGGTGCCGACGATCGCGCCCTCCACCCCCAGCGGGGTGAGGGCCGCGATCGCGCGCAGGTCGTCCAGGCTGGACACTCCTCCGGAGGCGACCACCGGCCGGTCCGTCGCGGCGCACACGTCGCGCAGCAGGTCGACGTTCGGCCCCTGCAGCATGCCGTCCTTGTTGACGTCGGTGACGACATATCGCGCGCACCCCTCGGCATCAAGCCTGGCGAGGGTCTCGAACAGGTCACCGCCCTCCCTGGTCCAGCCGCGCGCGGCGAGCGTGCGGCCGCGTACGTCCAGCCCGACCGCCACCCGGTCGCCGTACTCCGCGATCGCGCGGGCACACCACTGCGGGTTCTCCAGCGCGGCGGTGCCGAGGTTGACCCGGGCACAGCCGGTGCCCATCGCCCAGGTGAGCGCGTCGTCGTCGCGCAGCCCGCCGGACAGCTCCACGCGTACGTCGAGGCGGCCGATGATGTCGGCGAGCACCGCCCGGTTGTCGCCGCGGCCGAACGCCGCGTCCAGGTCGACCAGGTGCACCCACTGCCCGCCGGCGTGCTGCCAGGCCATGGCCGCCTCCAGCGGGCTGCCGTACTGGCCGCCCGTACCGGCTCGGCCCTGCACCAGCTGGACGGCCTGGCCGTCGACGACATCGACCGCGGGAAGCAACGCGAGGCTCATGGTCGCCGAGGCTACCGGCGGGCCGGTGAGGTGCTTCGGGCGAGGTCAGCGCCCGAAAGCGCGGCGCCCGCACTCAGCGCAGGGTGCCGATCCAGTTGGCGAGCAGCGCGGCGCCGGCGTCACCGGACTTCTCCGGGTGGAACTGCGTCGCCGCGAGCGGGCCGTTCTCCACCGCGGACACGAACCTGTCGCCGTCGTACGGCGTCCACGTCACGGTCGGCTGCCGGAAGTTTCCGGTGGCGTGCAGCTCCCACTCGCGCACCGCGTAGGAGTGCACGAAGTAGAACCGCTCACCGGCGATCCCGGCGAACAGCACGGAGTCCTCCGGAGGCTCCACGACGTTCCAGCCCATGTGAGGCACGATCGGCGCCTTCAGGCGTTCGACGGTGCCCGGCCACTCGCCGCACCCCTCGGTCTGCACGCCGTGCTCGACGCCTCGCTCGAACAGGATCTGCATGCCGACGCAGATGCCGAGCACCGGGCGCCCGCCGGCCAGCCGGCGGCCGATCACCTGGTCGCCCCGCACGGCGCGCAGGCCCTTCATGCAGGCTTCGTACGCCCCCACGCCGGGGACCACCAGACCGTCCGCCTCGGCCGCGGCGGCGAAGTCGTCGGTCACCTCCACCGCCGCGCCGGCGCGGTCCAGTGCCCGCTGCGCGGAGCGCAGGTTGCCCGAGCCGTAGTCGAGCACCACGACCGAGGGCCTGGCAGCGCTCACGGTGTGGACTCCCGCAGCCCCGCCCACAGGAACACCCCGGCGAGCACGCCGAGGACCACCGTCAGCCAGATCTTCCGCTTCTGCTGCCGGCTCGCGATCATGCCGCCGACCAGCAGGCCGGCCAACGCGAAGTAGACGTACTGCACTACAGCGCGCCCTTCGTACTCGGCACGCCGGTCTCGCGTGGGTCCAGCGCCACCGCGTCACGCAGCGCCCGGGCCAGCGCCTTGAACTGCGCCTCGACGATGTGGTGCGGGTCGCGGCCGGCGAGCACCCGCACGTGCAGGCAGATCGCGGCGTGGAAGGCCAGCGTCTCCAGGACGTGCCGGGTCAGCGAGCCGGTGAAGTGGCCGCCGATCATGGCGTACGCCTGACCTTCCGGCTCACCGGTGTGCACGCAGTACGGCCGTCCGGCCACGTCGACCACGACGTGCACCAGCGACTCGTCCAGCGGCACCGTCGCGTCGGCGAACCTGCGGATGCCGCGCTTGTCGCCGAGCGCCTGCCGGAACGCCTGCCCCAGCACGATCGCGGTGTCCTCGACGGTGTGGTGCACGTCGATGTCAACGTCACCTTGCGCTCGTACGGTGAGGTCGAACAGGCCGTGCCGGCCGAGCTGGTCGAGCATGTGGTCGTAGAACGGCACCCCGGTCGACACGTCGACCCGGCCGCGTCCGTCGAGGTCGAGCTCGACGACGACCTTGCTCTCCTTGGTCTCGCGTTCGATCCGCGCGCTGCGCGCAGGTTCGGTCACGCCGTCACCTCCTGCAGGGCGGCCCGGAAGGCCGCCATCTCCGGCTCGGTCCCGATCGACACCCGCAGCCAGCCGTCCGGCCCGGTCTCCCGGATGAGTACGCCGCGGTCCAGCAGGCCCTGCCAGACCGCGTGCCGGTCCGCAAACGTGCCGAACAGCACGAAGTTGGCGTCGGAGTCGGCGACGCGGTATCCCTGCCCGCGCAGCCATTCGACGGTCTCGTCCCGCCGGGCCCGCAGCTCCTGCACGCGGGCGAGCAGCGAACCTGAGTGCCGCAGCGCTGCCCGCGCCACCGCCTGGGTCACCGCCGACAGGTGGTACGGCAGCCGCACGATCCGCAGCGCGTCCACGACCGCCGGGTCGGCGGCGAGGTAGCCGAGCCGGCCACCGGCGAACGCGAACGCCTTCGACATGGTGCGGGTCACGATCAGCCGCGGGTGCTTCGGCAGCAGGCTGAGCGCGCTCGGTGTGCCGTCCCGCCGGAACTCGCCGTACGCCTCGTCGACCACCACCATGCCCGGCGCGGCCGCGCAGATGAGCTCGACCAGGTCCAGGGGCAGCGCGGTGCCGGTCGGGTTGTTCGGCGAGGCAAGCAGGATCACCGCGGGCCGGTGCTGCTCGATCTGCGCGAGCGCGTGCTCGGGGTCGACGGTGAAGTCGTCGGCCCGGCGCCCGGTCACCCAGGTGGTGCAGGTGTCGCGGGCGTACTCGGGATACATGGAGTACGTCGGCGCGAACGACAGCGCCGTGCGGCCGGGCCCGCCGAAGGCCTGCAGGATCTGCAGCATCACCTCGTTGGAGCCGTTCGCCGCCCACACCTGCGCCGGCGTCAGGTCGTGCCCGAGGTAGGCCGCGAGGTCGGTGCGCAGACCCAGCGCCTCCCGGTCGGGGTAGCGGTTGAGAGTACGCGCGGCCGCCGCGACCGACGAGGCGATGTCGGCCACGACGTCCTCGTCCGGCGGGTAGGGGTTCTCGTTGACGTTGAGGATCACCGGCACGTCGAGCTGGGGGGCGCCGTAGGGCTCCTCCTCGCGCAGGTCGTCACGCAGCGGCAGGTCGGCGAGGGTCTGCCCCACTCAGATCACCTTCACCATGCCGACCAGGGTCTTGGTGACCTCCGGCGTGCCGGCGACCAGGACCTCCAGCCCGCTCGAGGTGGTGACGAACTCGCTGGATCCGCCCGCGGCGTCGACCAGCGCGATCCCGGCCGCGACGTCCCAGATGTTGACGCCGAAGCCGAGGTAGCCCTCCTGCGCTCCGAGCGCCACCGACAACAGCTCGCAGGCCGAGGAGCCGGTACGGCGGTAGTCGCGCGCCTGGTGCATCAGCTCGCCGAGGAACGTGTGCACCCGGGTGCGGTGGTCCAGCACCCCCGGCAGCCCGATCCCGACGATGGAGTCGGACAGGTCGACCGCCGAAGACACCCGGGGCGTGCCGTCCCGGCCGAACACCTCCGCGCCGCCGGCCGCCGCCCAGTCGCCGTCGGCGGGCCGGACGACCGCGCCGGCCACGATCCGGCCGTCGCGTTCGACGCCCACGGACACGGCGTAGTCGCGGCGGCGGTGGACGAAGTTCATCGTCCCGTCCAGCGGGTCGACCAGCCAGCGCACGCCGCTGTCGCCGTCGTGCACGCCGGACTCCTCGGCCAGCACCGCGTCGCGCGGACGGGCGGCACTGACCAGTCGCAGGATCGCGCCCTCGGCCGCCTTGTCGGCCGTGGTCACGAAATCGGCGGCGTGCGCCTTGGTGTCGATCCGCAGCTCGCCGCCGCGCAGCTCACGCAGGATCGCGTGCGACCCCGCGTGGGCGGCGGCCAGAGCGAGATCGCGCAGATCCTGGTCCAGGGATGCCGGATCCTCCGGCCGCCCGGGGTGTACCGGTCTGGTCATGACTGGCTCGATTCGTCGAGAGGGGCCGCAGCGTGCGCGCCGGTGGGGCGGCGGGCCATCAGGCATACCCGTCGGACGCGGATCCGAACCGCGCCCGGACGGCCTGCCCGTGTGCGGGAAGATCCTCCGCCTCGGCCAGGGCGGTGACGTGGCCGGCCACCTCGCGCAGCGCGGCCTGGTCGTAGTCGACGACGTGCACGGCCTTGAGGTAGCTGCGTACCGACAGCCCGGAGGAGTGACAGGCGCAGCCGCCGGTGGGGAGCACGTGGTTGGACCCGGCGCAGTAGTCCCCCAGGGACACCGGCGACCAGGGCCCGACGAAGATCGCGCCCGCGTTGCGTACCCGCCCGGCCCACTCCCGGGCGTTCTCGGTGTGGATCTCCAGGTGCTCGGCGGCGTAGGCGTCGACGACCGCGAGCCCCTGCTCCAGGTCGTCGACCAGCACGATGCCGGACTGCTCCCCGTCCAGCGCCTCGGTGATGCGCTGAACGTGTTTGGCGGCCGGCACCTGGTGGGCGAGCTCGCCCTCCACCGCCGCGGCCAGGTCCTCGCTCGGGGTGACCAGAACGCTGGCTGCCACGGTGTCGTGCTCGGCCTGGCTGATCAGGTCGGCGGCGACGTAGGCGGGATCGGCGGAGTCGTCGGCCAGGATCGCGATCTCGGTCGGCCCGGCCTCGGAGTCGATGCCGACGGTTCCCTTGACCAGGCGCTTGGCGGCCGTGGTCGTGATCCGGCCCGGGCCGGCGATGAAGTCGACCGGACGGCACAGCAGCCGGCTGTCGCCGGCTCCGACCCCGGCCGGCACGCCGTACGCGAACATCGCGACCGCGGCCACGCCACCGGCGGCGTAGACCTCGTCCACACCGAGCAGCTCGGCCACGGCCAGCACCGTCGGGTGCGGCAGGCCGCCGAACTCCTTCTGCGGCGAGGACGCCAGGGCCACCGACTGCACACCGGCGACCTGCGCGGGCACGACGTTCATCACCACGCTGGACGCCAGCGGAGCCACCCCGCCGGGGATGTAGACACCGACCCGCCGGAACGGGACCAGGCGCTGGGTCACGGTGCCGCCGGGGACGACCCGGACCTCGGAGTCCCGCTCCAGCTCGGCCTCACTGACCGTGCGGAGCCGGCGGATGGACTCCTCGAACGCCGCGCGTACGTCGGGGTCGAGCTCGCGCAGGGCCTGCTCCAGGGCGGCCTTCGGCACCCGGATGTCGGTGAGCTGCACGTCGTCCCACCGCGCGGCGTAGTCGCGCAGCGCCTCGACCCCACGATGGCGTACGTCGGCGAGCGTCGGGCGGACGGCCTCCACGGCCGCCTCCACGTCGAACGGAGCACGCGGGACGAGAGCGCTGTAGTCGAGGCCGGCGCCGGAGACGGCGAGGCCGCGCAGGTCGATGCGACGGATCACCCCACCGAGTCTAGGGCGTGCGCCGAGTGACCCGGGGCGAAGGGTGATCGGCCCCGGCCGCCTGGCGCCGACCGCGACCCGGGACAGCCGGCCGTCGTTTCGGCCTTGACTCTGACATTGATGTCGGGTTTTAGCGTCGGGTCATGCAGATCGGGACATTCAGCTCCATGACGGACGAGACGATCGACCCCACCGGCCTCGCGCGCGCGGTCGAGGAACGCGGGTTCGAGTCTCTCTTCGTACCCGAACACACCCACATCCCTGCCTCGCGGGAGACGCCGTACGAGGGCGGCGGGGAACTCCCCCGCGAGTACTACCGCGTTCTGGACCCCGTCTCCACCCTGGCCGCCGCCGCGGCCGTCACCACCACCCTGCGGCTGGGTACCGCGGTGAGCCTGGCCGCGCAGCACGACCCGATCGTGCTGGCCAAGCAGGTCGCCACGCTCGACCATCTGTCCGGCGGCCGGATCGAGTTCGGCGCCGGCGCGGGCTGGAACCGCGAGGAGATGCGCAACCACGGCACCGACCCGCGCACCCGGGTCCGCCTGCTGCGCGAACGACTGCTCGCCATCCGGGAGATCTGGACCCGGGAGCAGGCGGAGTTCCACGGCGAGTTCGTCGACTTCGACCCGATCTTCTCCTGGCCGAAGCCGGTGCAGCGGCCTCACCCGCCGATCCTGCTCGGCGGTGGAGGACCGACCACCCTGGCCCGCGTGGTCGACCACGCCGACGGCTGGCTCGCGCCGTTCGGGCTCAGCCCGGGCGACCTCGCCCCGCGAATGCGATCTTTGCGCGAGCTGGCCGGCGACGCGGGCCGTCCCGAACCGACGGTCACCGCGACCACGTTCGGGGAGGACCCGGCCGAGCTGGCGGAGTTCGCGGACCTGGGGGTGCACCGGGTGCTGCTCTTCCTGCCCGCCGAGGAGTCCGCGCAGGTACTCAGGCGCCTGGACCGGCTGGCGAAGCTGCTGCCGGAGGTGGCTTCGGCTGCCGTCTGAAAACCGTCTGACAACCGTCTGAAATGGTGGGAGCCGTGGCGAAGAAGAAGACCTCCCAGGGCACGCCCGCGGTGGTGGCGCTGCAGCGAGCGGGCGTGGCGCACACCGTCCATGCGTACGACCACGAGCACGGCCACGAACCCGAGGGTGGCCGGACCGGGAAGGAACGCCCGCACTACGGGCAGGCCGCGGCCCAGGCGCTCGGCGTCCCGCCGGAACGCCTGTTCAAGACACTGCTCGCCCAGGTCGACGACGAACTCGCCGTGGCGGTGGTGCCGGTGAGCGCGTCGCTGGACCTCAAGGCGTTCGCCGCGGCACTCGGGGGCAAACGCGCCCAGCTGGCCGAGCCGGCGGTCGCGGAGAAGGCCACCGGGTACGTGGTCGGCGGGATCAGCCCGCTCGGCCAGCGCCGCCGCCTGCGCACGGTGGTCGACGCCAGTGCGAAGAACCACCCGACGGTGTACGTGTCCGCCGGCCGGCGCGGCCTGCAGGTCGAGCTCGCGCCCGCCGACCTGGTGGAGCAGTGCGCGGCCACCTCCGCACCGATCGCCACCGCACCGATCGCCACCTGACCTGAGCGCCGGACGGGAAGACCTCGCCCGCTGCCCCTGAAAAGAGCACGGTCCCCGCAACTCCCTGAACTCCAGGGTGTTGCGGGGACCGCCGAACCCGCCTGTGGCTTACGGGTCCCTTCGTACGGAATCTCCGTACGTGCAGAACTCAGTCGACCAGCACCCGGAGGGTGAAGGTGCCGCCGTCGGCGTCGGTGGTGCCGGACATGCCGACCGCCTTCAGCACCTCGAGGTTGGCCCGGTCGCTCGCAGGCATGCTGGGGAGGTAGAGCTTCTCCAGCTTGTCCAGGTCGACGAACGCGCCGAACTGCGCCTTGTCAGCGCCCTCCACGGCCTTGGTGAAGGTGTCGTTGCCGCCCAGGTCGCCGCCCTTGACCAGCTCGTCGGCGTAGGCCTGGCTGGTCGCGAGGGCTACCTGGTCCGAACCGGTGGCCTTGCCCAACTGGACGCCGGCGCCGGACGCACCGAGCAGCTGGTCGATCTTCGGCAGCAGCTGCCGCGCCTTGGCGACGTCGGTGGTGGACCGGAAGCCGACCAGCGGAAGCTGCGGGGAGCCGTCCTGGCCCGCCGACCCCTGCCCGGTCAGGCGTTCCATCCCGCGCTCGTCCATGGCGAGGGTGAACTCCTTGCCCAGCAGGGTGTTCAGGTCGGCCGGAATCCGGATCCCGAACTGGCTCTGTGCCGCCTGCACGAAGGAGTCCAGTTGCGCGGCCTGGCCGCTGGCCTCCAGCGTCTTGCGGAGGTCGGGCCAGCCCTTCTCCAGCGCGGGACCCGCCCCGGACACCGACAGCGCCGCGACGGTGGACGAGGGCAGCTCACCCAGCTTGATGCCGGTGCCCTGCAGCGAGGGCAGCTTCGCTCCGCGCGTCTTGGCGACCAACTGGACCGAGTCGCTGGTGAAGCTCAGGCCACCGACCAGCCGGCCCTGCGTCGACATCGTGGGCAGCTGCGCGGCCCGCGCGCCGGTCAGCCGGCTCAGCTTGGGCACGTCGGCCCAGAAGGACATGACGCCCTCGTCGACCTCGCCGACGTCACCCTTGAACGTCTCGTTGGACGACAGCGGGCTGTCCTTCACCGAGGAGGCCAGCGCGTCGGCGCGCGACTGGGAGTCGGCCACCAGCATGTAGTCGTCGACGAACGCGTAGCCGCTCTTGTCGTCCGCTCCGCCGAGCTTCTTGATTCCGACTCGGGCCTTGTCCTCGTCCTTGATCTGGACCGCGGCGACCGTCTCGGTGTCCTTGCCGTCAGCGCCTGGCAGCACCGCCACGCCGGCCCGGTCACCGAGCCAGGGCTCGACGTCCTTCGCGTAGTCGGCGTCCCGCAGCTTCGGGTCGTCCTTCTTGATCGCGTCGAACAGCGCCTTGCGGAGGTCGTCGCCCTCGCCGATCCGCTTGCGCGCGTCGGGGAACTTCCGCACGACGTTGAAGATCGCGGCCTTCTGCTGCACCGACGGGTCGAGGTCTATCCGGAAGAAGGCGACCGCGTTGGCCGGCAGCACCTCCTCCGGCTGCGTACCGCCGCCGCCGATCCGAGAGAACGCCCACGCGCCGCCGCCGACGGCGAGAACGAGGACCGCCGCCAGCGCGGCGATCAGCCACCGCCGGCCACCGCCACCACGGCGGTCACCATCGATCACCTCGGGTCCGCCGGGTTGACCCGGAGTCCACGGAGCGTCACCGCCACCACCCTGGCCGCCGCCCTGGCCACCACCGGCGTACCCACCGGCGGCACCGGCCTGCTGGGCATAGGGGCCCGGTCCGCCCTGACCGGGCTGGGGCGCACCCGGCACCTGCCGGCCGTATGAAGACTGCTGCGCCTGCTGGTCGTACTGATCAGGCCGGCCGTACTGGCCCGAGGGGCCGGGCTGGCCGGGCTGGCCGGGCTGACCCGGCTGCGGACCGCGCGGCGGCTGCTGGCCCTGCTGATCCGGCCGGCCGTACTGACCCTGCTGACCCGGCTGCGGGCCGCGCGGCGGCTGCTGCCCCGGCTGTCCCTGCCCCTGCTGCGGCGCCGGCGGCCGGTCGGCGGGCCGCCACTGAGGCGATGGCCCGCCCGCGCCGGGCGGGCCCGGACGGTCGGGATCGCGAGGTGGTGGCGTGCGGTCGTCGGACATGTGTGGGCACCCCCGGAGGTGACGAAACCGAGGTCACGGAACTCAAGGCCGCGCAACCTTGGCTTGCTCTGTGAAGACGATCTGTGAAGACGAGGAACTCGGCCGGACGAACGTGGCCGATTCGGACGCCAAACTAGCGCATCGGAGCGTCGGGGGTCCGGCTCCGGTCGCGGCCGCTGTGGATAACCCGAGAGAAGTCGCCGTCCCGGCCGGAGCCCGACCAGACCAGCGGAATGACGGGGGCCAGCGCGGCCAGTGGCCAGCTCACCAGCACGCCGTACGCGTGCAACGTGAGCGGCGCCGACAGCGCGGTGCCCGGGGCGGCGTGCGGACTCCAGGTCCAGACCAACGAGCCGTTGGCCACCAGGCTGCCGACGACGACCGCGGCGAACGCGGCCAGCACGCTGCCCGCCAGGAGCCCGGCCACCGTGACCAGGCCGTGCCGCAGGAACAACGTGGCCAGCACCGTCCCGAGGACCAGCGCGGTGCCGGCGCCGAGCGCGGCGTACCAACCGTCCATCGAGACCAGCCGGGCAGCCTGCTCCTCGTCGTTCGGGAAGGGCCCGAGCTCGGTCATGGTCATCGCCACGTGGGGCGACGGGGCGGTCCACGCCCACACCAGCCCGGCGATCGCACCCGCCGCGACCAGCACGACGGCGACCACCCAGAACGCGCGCCCGGCGCCGGGCGCCCTGTCGGGCGGCGTCCGAGGGCCGGGAGCGGAGGCGTCAGCCGGGTACGTGGTGTTCACCGCCCCAGATCCTACGCACGCTTCCCCGGGGGCCTGGCAGCGCTCGGCGCCCCGGCCGACCGGCACGCTCAGGAACGGACACACCCCGGCCCGAGCAGTGCCTTGAGGTCGCCCATCAGCGCCGTCGACGGCGTGACCCGCCAGCGGTCCTCCAGCCGCATCACCATCGTCTTGGTCTCCGAGCGCAGGTGAAGGTGGATCTGGGTCATCCCCGGATGGGTGGAGAAGATCTCCTTGAGCCGGTCGACCACCGGTGGTGTGCACCGCTCCCGGGCCAGGGAGATCGCAAACGGCCCGGTCTGCTGGTCGCTGCTGATGTCGGGCACGGACAACTCCATCGCGATCAGTTGCGGAACGTCGTCGCGCCGGTCCAGCCGGCCCTTCACGACCACTACGGCGTCCTCGGTGAGCTGCAGGGCGGTGAGCTGGTAGGTCGACGGGAAGAACATCACGTCGATCCCACCCTCGAGGTCCTCCAGGGTGACGATCGCCCACGGGTCGCCCCGCTTGGTCATCTTCCGGGTGATCGAGGTGATCAGTCCGCCGACGGTGACGATGGAGCCGTCGGGACGGTCCTCGTCGGCGAGCAGGGTGCCGATGGTGCAGTCGGAGGCGTTCGTCAGCACGTGCTCGATGCCGAAGAGCGGGTGGTCGGAGACGTACAGCCCGAGCATCTCCCGCTCGTGCGCGAGCAGGGTCTGCTTGTCCCACTCCCCGATCTCGGGCACCTGCGGCGACATCAGCGCGGCCACGTCGGCCTGGTCGCCGCCGCCGAAACCGAACAGCGAGTCCTGGCCGATCGCCTCCTGGCGCTTCTGGTCGATGTAGTACTCCACCGCGTCCTCGTGCCAGGCGACCAGCGCGCGCCGGCGGTGGCCGAGCGAGTCGAACGCGCCCGCCTTGGACAGCGACTCCAGCACCCGCTTGTTGCACACGGTCGCGGGCACCTTTGCCATGAAGTCGCTCGCGTCGGCGAACCGGCCCTTCGCCTCCCGCGCGGCGACGATCGCCTCCACGACGTTGGCGCCGACGTTGCGGATCGCGGTCAGCCCGAACCGGATGTCGGTGCCGACGGGGGTGAAGTTGGCCGCGGAGTCGTTCACGTCGGGTGGCAGGACCTTGATGCCCGAACGCCGGCAGGCGTTCAGGTAGATGGCCATCTTGTCCTTGTCGTCCTGCACCGAGGTGAGGAGCGCGGCCATGTACTCGGCCGGGTAGTTGGCCTTGAGGTAGGCGGTCCAGTACGACACCAGGCCGTACGCGGCGGTGTGCGCCTTGTTGAACGCGTAGTCGGAGAAGGGGACGAGGATGTCCCACAGCGTCTTGACGGCGGCGTCGGAGTAGCCCCGGGAGTGCATGCCCTCGCTGAAGGGCCCGAACTCCTTGTCCAGGACCTCCTTCTTCTTCTTGCCCATCGCCTTGCGGAGCAGGTCGGCCTGTCCCAGCGAGTAGCCGGCGACCTTCTGGGCGAGCCGCTGCACCTGCTCCTGGTAGACGATCAGGCCATACGTCGGGCCGAGGATCTCCTCACACGCCTCCTCCAGCTCGGGGTGGATCGGCGTGATCTCCTGCTGGCCGTTCTTGCGAAGGGCGTAGTTGGTGTGGGAGTTGGCGCCCATCGGGCCGGGGCGGTAGAGCGCGCTGGCCGCGGAGATGTCCTCGAAGTTGTCCGGCCGCATCAGCCGCAGCAGCGAGCGCATCCCGCCGCCGTCCATCTGGAAGATGCCGAGGGTGTCGCCGCGGGCGAGGAGCTCGTACGTCTGCTTGTCGTCCAGCGGGAGCTTGAGCAGGTCGATCTGCTCGCCGCGGCTCATCGCGATGTTGCGGACCGCGTCGTCCATGATGGTGAGGTTGCGCAGCCCGAGGAAGTCCATCTTCAGCAGGCCGAGCGTCTCGCAGGTCGGGTAGTCGAACTGCGTGATCACCGCGCCGTCGGCCTCGCGCTTCATCAGCGGCACGTGGTCGGCCAGCGGCTCGGCGGACATGATCACCCCGGCCGCGTGCACGCCGGTCTGGCGGATCAGGCCCTCCAGGCCCTTCGCGGTGTCGATGACCTTCTTGACGTCGTGGTCCTGCTCGTAGAGCGCCCGGACCTCCCCCGCCTCGCTGTGCCGCGGGTGGCCCTTGTCGAAGATCCCGGTGAGCGGGATGTCCTTGCCCATCACCGCCGGCGGCATCGCCTTGGTGATCTTGTCGCCGAGCGCGTAGGGGTAGCCGAGGACCCGGGAGGAGTCCTTGATCGCAGCCTTCGCCTTGATCGTGCCGAAGGTCGCGATCTGGGCGACCTTGTCGTCGCCGTACTTCTCGGTGACGTAGCGGATGACCTCGCCCCGCCGGCGCTCGTCGAAGTCGATGTCGATGTCGGGCATCGAGACGCGTTCGGGGTTGAGGAACCGCTCGAACAGCAGGCCGTGCTGGAGCGGGTCGACGTCGGTGATGCCGAGCGCGTACGCCACCAGGCTGCCCGCCGCCGAACCACGGCCGGGGCCCACCGCGATGCCGTTGTTCTTGGCCCACATGATGAAGTCCGCGACGACCAGGAAGTACGCCGGGAAACCCATCTGCAGGATGATCCCGAGCTCGTACTCCACCTGCTTGCGGTAGGTCTCGTCGTACCCGTCGGCGAACCGGCGGTCCATGCCCCGCCAGGTCTCCTCCCGCAGCCACGAGTCGTCGGTGTGGCCCTCGGGGATGTCGAACCGCGGCATGAGGTTGCGGAACTCGAACATCCCCGTGGTGTCCACCCGCTCCGCGATCGCGAGGGTGGTACGGCAGCCGGACTGCCAGGCCTCCGAGGAGTCCAGCGCGCGCATCTCCTCCGCCGGCTTGAGGTAGTAGCCCGACCCCTCGAACTGGAA
This sequence comes from Actinopolymorpha cephalotaxi, assembly GCF_013408535.1. Lineage (NCBI taxonomy): Bacteria > Bacillati > Actinomycetota > Actinomycetes > Propionibacteriales > Actinopolymorphaceae > Actinopolymorpha > Actinopolymorpha cephalotaxi. Next base: position 1,710,035 of record NZ_JACBZA010000001.1, on the reverse strand, counting down.
GGTCGGCGCGGCCAGCGTGGACGCGGTCTGGACGCACAACAGCGCGGCGTGCGCGGTCGACTCGTGCTCGTAGGTGTAGTGGGAGTCGTTGGTGACGACGTACTGCAGGCCGAGCTCGCCCGCGATCTTCTCCAGACCCCCGCGCGCCCGCTTGTCGATGTCGATGCCGTGGTCCATCAGCTCGACGAAGTAGTTCTCCCGGCCGAAGATGTCGCCGAAGTCGGCCGCGGCGTCCAGCGCCTCCTTCTCCTGCCCGAGCCGGATGCGGGTGGAGATCTCCCCCGACGGGCAGCCGGTGGTGGCCATCAGACCGTCGCTGTACTCCGCGAGCAGTTCCCGGTCGATCCGGGGCTTGCGGAAGAAGCCCTCCATCGACGCCCGGGTCTGCAGCCGGAACAGGTTGTGCAGGCCGACCGCGTTGCGCGCCCAGATGGTCATGTGGGTGAACGCGCCGGCGCCGGAGACGTCGTCGCCCTTCTGGTGCTGCTGACCCCAGCGGACCGGCGCCTTGTGGTAGCGGGAGGTCGGGGCGACGTAGGCCTCCAGGCCGATGATCGGCGTGATTCCCGCCGCGGTCGCCCTGGTGAAGAAGTCGTACGCCCCGTGCAGGTTGCCGTGGTCGGTGATCGCGACGGCCGGCATCTGGAGACGCTGGGCCTCGGCGAACATGTCCTTGAGCTTCGCCGCGCCGTCGAGCATGGAGTACTCGGTGTGGACGTGCAGGTGGACGAACGAGTCCGACATCAGGGAGAAGCGCCTCCTGTCTGCGCCGACGCCGAAGGCGTTGGGCGCCGACCGGGGGAAGGGCGGCGGCGCTTCGCCAACAAGTAAGAGTCAGACTCTATTGCCCTTGCACGTAAGGGCAACGCCGCCCCGCCGAAGAGTTCGTGATCAACCTCTGTTAGCGGCCGAATCGGCCGCGGGCCGACCACGATCCGCCACCGGACGATGATCAACGAGTCGTCGCGGCGCCACGCTCGGCGAGGTCGAGAGACTCCTCGATCACGGCGGTCATGATCCGGCGGAGGCGTTCCCGGCCGAGGCGGGGTGCCTGGCGGGCCATGCCGGCGACGATCTCCGCCTCCCGGTCGGGGTCACGGCCGGCGCGGCCGCCGACCGGCTTCAGCTGCTGGACCTGCTCGGTCAGCCCGGCGCGGTACTCGAGCAGGGCGGCCAGGGCGGTGTCCACCTCGTCGATCGCGGCCCGGGCCTCGGGCAGCGACGCCGGCAGCGGGCGAGCGGTCAGGGCGGCGACCGGCTGGTCGGTCACGGATCGGTGCACCACTCCACGCTAGGTAGCCGACCCCGCGGCGTTCAACATGGCGAGACGATCGTCTCGTCACCTGGACCGTTCGGAGTCGGCCCGGGCCCGCTCCAGCGCCTCGGCGAGATCGTCGGGGTAGGACGCCTGGAACGCCACCCACTCCCCCGTCGACGGGTGCTCGAACCCCAGGCGCGCCGCGTGCAGCCACTGGCGGGTGAGCCCCAGCCGGCCCGCGAGCACCGGGTCGGCGCCGTAGGTCAGGTCGCCGACACACGGGTGCCGGACCGCGCTCATGTGCACCCGGATCTGGTGGGTACGCCCGGTCTCCAGGCGTACCTCCAGCAGGGAGGCGTGCCGCAGCGCCTCCAGCGTCTCGTAGTGGGTCACCGACGGCTTGCCCTCGGCGACGACCGCCCACTTGTAGTCGTGGGTGGGGTGCCGGTCGATTGGCGCGTCCACCGTGCCACGGCTCGGATCGGGGTGGCCCTGGACGAGCGCGTGGTAGATCTTCTCCACCTCGCGTTCCTTGAACGCCCGCTTCAGGACGGAGTAGGCGTGCTCGGACTTCGCCACCACCATCAGGCCGCTGGTGCCCACGTCGAGCCGGTGCACGACCCCCTGGCGCTCGGCGGCGCCGGAGGTGGTGATCCGGAAGCCCGCGGCGGCCAGGTGGCCGATCACGGTCGGGCCCCGCCACCCGGGGCTGGGGTGAGCCGCCACACCGATCGGCTTGTCGACCACCACGATGTCCGCATCGTCGTGAACGATCCGCATCCCCTCCACCCGGGCGGGAGCGACCGGCTCCTGCGGGCGGGGAAGCTCGACCTCAAGCCAGGCGCCCGCACTCACCCGCTCGGACTTCGGCACCGCCTCGCCGTCGACCCGGACCAGGCCGTTCTCGATCAGGTCGGCGGCCTTCGTCCGGGACAGCCCGAAGAGCCGGCCGAGAGCCGCGTCCAGGCGTTCGCCCTCCAGACCCTCCGGCACCGGCAGCCCTCGCCGGTCCGCCGCTCCGGTGGCGGCCGTCGCGCTCACTCCGCCTTCCTCAGCGCCGGCTCGTCGGCGGCGACTCCGGGAGTTTGGGGCGGCTCGTGCGCCTGCCGGGCACTCGTGTCCGGCTTGTCCGAGTCGGGCCGGCGGCCGGACTCCTCGATGGTGCCGTCCCAGCGGCGGCCCCGCATCGCCAGCACGATGATCAGCGCGGCGGCCGCACAGATCGAGGCGTCGGCGACGTTGAACACCGGCCAGTTCGGCAGCGCCAGGAAGTCGACCACGTGGCCGCGCAGGAACCCCGGCTCCCGGAAGATCCGGTCGGAGAGGTTGCCGAACGCACCACCCAGCAGAAGTCCGAGCGCGATCGCCCACGGAGTGCTCCTGAGCGTGCGGGACAGCCGGAGCACGACGACCACCACGGCCAGCGCGACCAGGGACAGAATGATCGTGTAGCCCTCGGCCAGGCCGAACGCCGCTCCGGAGTTGCGGACCAGCAGCAGCGTCAGCAACCCGCCGGCCAGCCGGATGGGCTCCCGGTCGGCCAGCTGGGACATGGCGATGATCTTGGTCACGATGTCGACGGCCAGCACGACGAACGCCACCGCGGCGAAGAGCCCGAGCTGGCGGCGCCGACGGCGGTCTGCGTTGGCGTCGTTCAGCGACGCTCTTCCTTCTGTTTGCATGACACGCACAGTGTCGCACGAGGGAATGCCAGCAACCGAGCCTTGCCGATGGGTTGGCCGCAGCCCTCGCACACGCCGTAGCTGCCGTCGTCGATTCTGACCAGCGCCCGGCGGGTCTGGGCGAGCATGTCCCTGGTGTTGTTGGCGAGGGAGATCTCGTGCTCGCGTTCGAAGGTCTTCGAGCCGGTGTCGGCCTCGTCGTCGCCGGCCCCGTCGCCGCTGTCGCGCAGCAGGTCGGCGATGTCGTCGGCGGCGGAGTGCAACTCCTCCTCCAGTCGGTCGACCGTGCCGGTCAGCTCCTGGCGGACCCCGTCCAGCTCCGCCGGTGTCCACGGCTCCTCGTCCGGACGTACCACCAGCCGCGCGGCCCGCCCGGCCGGGTCGGCCGGCTCCAGCTCGGCGGGCTCCACATCGGCCGGCTCCACGGCGGGCGGTGCGGAGGGCACGGCCTGCTCACCGGGCGCACCGGCCTCGAGCCCTGGTGCCGCCTTCCCGGCCGGGGTGCTCCTGCTCGCGGGCGCCTTCCGGCCCGGGGCGGTCCTCTGCGCGGAGCCGGCCTTCTTCGCCGACGCGGCCTTCTGCGCGGATCCGGCCTTCTTCGCGGAGGCCGTCTTCTTCGCGGCCGCGGCCTTCTTCGCCGACGGGGCCTTCTTCGCAGACGCGGTCTTCTTGGCGGACGCCGTCTTCTTCGCGGCGGTCGCGCTCCCGCCCGGCGCGCCCGTCTCCTCGCCCGTGTCGCCTGCCTGCTCCACCACGTCGACCACCGCCCTGCGTACGTACGGCGAGACCGTCCCGCACTTCCTGCCAGTGTGCACGCGTCTGCCGAGTCCGCACGCTTTCCCCGCGGACGGCCCGGGCAGCCGCGGTGCCGGCGCCCGGCAAACCGGACGAGTCGACCGAAGCATGGACGGAACGGCAGCAGACCGGCACCGGGGACGAGCCCGAACCGCACCGCCGGCCGGGCCGCTGCCCGGCACGTGGCGCCCCGGGCGTTCAACCCCGGGAAACGCCGATGGCCCCCGGGAGCAGTCCCGGGGGCCATCGGTTCGTACGTGCGAAATGCGCCTACAGCGAGGAGTCGTCGTCGTCCTCGAGAAGGGCGTTGAGCCGGGGCGTGCCACCGGAGTTCATCCGGTCGCCACGTCCACCGCGCTCACGCTCCCGCTCGCCGCGCTCCTCCCGGTCACCGCCGGTCGCGAGCGCCGGCTTGTGGGAGTTGCCCGAACGCGGGCCGTTGCCCGACTCCAGGCCGTTCTCCAGGTTTCCCTGGCCCGCGAGAACCCGAAGCTGGCTCTCGAAGTAGGCCTTCAGGCGGCTGCGGTACTGCCGCTCGTAGGTGCGCAGCTCGTCGACCTCACGCTGCAGCCGGGTCTTCTCCTTCTCCAGCTGGCCGAAGAGCTGAGTGCGGCGCTCGGCGGTGTCCCGGTCGAGCTGCTCCGACTTCGACCGAGCCTCGGACTCCAGCCTGCTGGCCAGACCGCGGGCTTCGTTCTCCAGCCGCTCGGCCCGTGCCCGGGCGTCGCTCAGGATCCGGTTGCCCTGCTCCTTGCTCTCCGACACGAGCTGGTCGGCGTTCTGCGTCGCGATCTCCAGCAGGCGGGCCGCGGCGCTGGACGCCTCGGCGATGCTGGACGGGCCCGGCTGCGGCGTCGTCTGCCGGACCTGGGGCTGCTGCGGCTCGGGCTGCTCGGGCTTGCCGTAACCGCTGTCGCGCCCAGTGTCACGTCCACTGTCACGGCCGCGGTCGCGGTCTCCGTCGCCACGCTGCGCGGAGGCGAGCTTCTGCCGAAGGTCTTCGTTCTCGTGGTTGAGGCGTTCGAGTTCGGACTCGACTTCGTCGAGGAACTGGTCCACCTCTCCCATGTCGTAACCCTCCCGCAAACGGACGGGCGTGAAGCGCTTGTTGCGCACGTCCTCGGGTGTCAACGGCATGACCTCACCTCAGGCTCGCAGGGCGGACTTACGTGGATATCGGAGCAACCGTACCCGGTTTGGGTGGCAAAGACCGAGGGGGCTCCGGAAACTACCTGTTCGGCATGTTCTGGTCACCGACCGAACCGATCACCGGGCGGATCCCCGGACGATCGGCGGGCGGATCGGCGGGCTGATCAGCGGACGATCGGCGGCAGAACCGGAACGCCGGCACCGGAGCAGGAGCATCGGCACCGATCCGGGTTCACCGGCCGAAGATCGCCAGCACCAGTGCCTGGAGGACGTAGATGATCACGATCAGCAGCAGGAACGACAGATCCAGGGCGAAGCCGCCCAGCCGAAGGGGCGGGATGACCTTGCGGAGCGCCTTCAGCGGTGGGTCGGTGACGGTGTAGACGCCCTCGAGGATGACGAGCAGGACCCCGCGTGGCTCCCAGGACCGGGCGAAGAACTGCACCCAGTCCACCACCAGCCGGACGAAGAGCAACACGAGGAAGATCCATAGTACGGAGTACAGGATCTCGCCGATGATCTGCACGCGGACTCCTTCTGGTGGCCTTGCCGCCGGGTCTCGAGCCTATCCCGGCGACTCGTCACCTCAGGCCGGGCCGACCTCGGGGATCACCCGGGCAGATCCCGGAGTTCGCGCGGGCGCTTCGCGCGACCAGGGTCCGGCGCAGGCCTCAGCTCTGGTTGAAGAAACCCGCCTCGGCCATCCGCTCCTTGTCCTCGGCCCGGACCTTCACGTTGGCCGGGGAGAGCAGGAAGACCTTCGCCGTCACGCGTTCGATGCTCCCCCGCAGCCCGAAGATCAGCCCGGCCGCGAAGTCGACCAACCGCTTGGCGTCGGAGTCGTCCATCCCGGTGAGGTTCATGATCACCGGCGTACCGTCGCGGAAGTGCTCGCCGATCAGCCGGGCGTCGTTGTAGGTGCGGGGATGCAGCGTCGTGATCCGCGACATCTCCACCTCCGGTGCCGGCTGGACCTGACGTCGGTCGGGAAATGCTGCCACGGTGCCGCCCTTGTCCTCGTCGCTCTCGGCCGGCGACTGGGCAGCCGGACGGGTGCCCCGAGCCTCCCGGGTGTCGCGGTCCTCACCGTCGTCGATGTAGTCGCCCTCGTAGGCCCCGTCGTAGTCGTCCTCGTAACGGCCCTGGTCTTCTACGAGACCGAGGTACACCGCGACCTTGCGCATCGCGCCTGCCATGTGAACCTCTCGCCTTCTGCTGTCAGCTGCGCCGGGCCGAGCATGCAGCCCCGTCCGGCGTCGACGCTACCTGTCGTAACTTCGCTCACCTAGTAACCGACGCCCAAGCCGTACGTGTGTCGCGCCATGGGCGATTGCGTCCTCGAGGTCCGCGCTCATTCCGGCGGAGACCCAGGTGGCCTCCGGATGTTCCGTGCGTACCTCGGTGGCGACCCCTGCCAGCCGGGCGAACGCCGGTCCCGGTGGTACGCCCAGCGGCGCGACCGCCATCACCCCGCCGAGCACCAGACCGGGCGCCGCCGCCACCGCGCCGGCGACCTCGGCCACCTGGTCCGGCGGCACCCCGCCACGTCCGCCCGCACCGCCTGGCCGGTCCACGCCGTCGACGCCGTCGGGGTCGCTCAGGTCGACCTGGACCAGGCACCGCAGCGGTTGTTCGCGGCCGGCCACTGCCCGCCGCAGCGCGTCGACCAGCCGCACCCGGTCGACGGAGTGGACCACCGCGGCGTACTCCGCCACCGCACGCGCCTTGTTGGCCTGAAGCTGCCCGACGAAGTGCCAGGTCAGCTCCGGATCCGCCACCTCGGCCACCTTCTCCTGCGCTTCCTGGTGGCGGTTCTCGCCGAAGTCACGGACGCCGAGTTCGGCGAGCAGGCGTACGTCCTCGGCCGGGAAGGTCTTGGTGACCGCGATCAGCGTCACCTCCTCAGGTGACCGACCGGCCAGCTCGCAGGCCCGCTCGATCTGGGCCCGGACGGCCGCGAGGTTGGCGGCGAGCTGAGCCCGGCGTTCGTCGCTCGCCGGGCTCAACCGCCCGCACCCGGTCCGTGGAGAACCGACTGCCCTCTCACTTCAGGAAGTCTGGTACGTCGAGTTCGTCGTCGTCGATCGGGCGGCGGACCGGCCGCGGCGTCGACGCCGGCGAGGGCGATGTGCCCTGCTGGGTCGAGCCGTTGGGCGCACCACCGGAGGTACCCGAGGTGCCACCCGCACCGGACTCGCCCGGGCGGGCGCCGCCGAGCAGACGCTGGCGAAGCTCCTGGGTCTGTGCGGCCAGGTCGGCCTGGCTCGACGAGCCCGGCGCCTGTGCGGGTTGTGACTGCGCCGGCTGCGACTGTGCGGGCTGAGCCTGAGGCGCCGGGGCGGCCGCGGGCGGCGGCGTAGCCGGCGTGGCGGACGCGTACGACTGGCCGGACGCGTACGACTGGCCGGGCGCCGGCTGGCCGGAGCCGGTGTTGCCGGAGACGCCGTTGCCGACCGGCGTGCCCTGCGGGGCCTGCTCGCCGACCGGCGCGGACTGCGGCCGGCCGAGCTCTCCGGGCCGGCGCCCCGCGGGGGGCGGCGGCACGGCCTGGCTCGCGCCGTTGCCGGCGGACGCCTCCTGCGAACCACGGCGGCGGGGCATGCCGCCGTCGAAGCCGGCGGCGATGACGGTGACGCGTACCTCGTCGCCGAGACCGTCGTCGATGACCGCACCGAAGATGATGTTGGACTCCGCGTGCGCGGCACTGGACACCAGCTGGGCGGCCTCGTTGATCTCGAAGAGTCCGAGGTCGGAGCCGCCGGCGATGGACAGCAGGACGCCGTGCGCGCCGTCGATGGAAGCTTCGAGCAGCGGACTCGATATCGCCATCTCGGCCGCGGCGACGGAGCGGTTCTCACCGCGCGCGGAGCCGATGCCCATCAACGCCGAACCGGCGTTGGACATCACGCTCTTGACGTCGGCGAAGTCGAGGTTGATCAGGCCGGGCGTGGTGATCAGGTCGGTGATGCCGGAGACACCTTGCAGCAGCACCTGGTCGGCCTGCTTGAACGCGTCGAGCACGCTGACCTGGCGGTCGCTGATCGACAGCAGCCGGTCGTTGGGAATCACGATGAGGGTGTCGACCTCGTCGCGCAGGGCGTTGATGCCCTCCTCGGCCTGGCTGGCCCGCTTCTTGCCCTCGAAGGCGAATGGGCGGGTCACGACGCCGATGGTGAGTGCGCCGAGCGAGCGCGCGATCCGCGCGACGACGGGCGCGCCGCCGGTGCCGGTGCCGCCACCCTCGCCGGCGGTGACGAACACCATGTCGGCGCCCTTGATCACTTCCTCGATGTCCTCGGCGTGGTCCTCGGCCGCCTTGTTGCCGACATCGGGCTGCGCACCCGCGCCGAGACCGCGGGTGAGTTCCCGCCCGATGTCCAGCTTGACGTCGGCATCGCTCATCAGGAGCGCCTGCGCGTCGGTGTTGATCGCGATGAACTCGACGCCCTTGAGGCCGACCTCGATCATCCGGTTGACCGCGTTGACACCCCCGCCGCCGATGCCGACGACCTTGATGACCGCTAGGTAGTTCTGCGGTGCCGCCACGACGCTCGCCCTCTCGGTAGACATTCTTCCCCGGCCCAGAGAGGCAACCTCAACCATCAACCCTCACGGTCAAGTAGAGGGTTATAGTTATGTCAACCTCGGCCTGACATGAAGGTACGGAGCGGTCGCGGACGAATTCAACGCAACACGCCGAGCCGCCCGGTTCTTCGATAAACCGGTCGAAAATCGGTCAGCCCGTCAGTCGCGTCAGCACCGCGGAACGCCGGCCGCCGAGGCATGTTCTCCGACCCGCCCGGAGCGCGGCGGCGGTGCTCAGGCCCGGGTGGTCGGGAAGCCGGGAACGCTCACGTCGTAGACCTTCGCCTTGCGGGGAAGGAGTTCGGCGAGCACCTTGGCCTTCAGCTTCGACTGTTCGGCGTTCCCCCACACGACGGTCACGCCGTGCGTCATCCGCAACGTGACCGCGTCGGGAGTCTTCACCTCGATGGTGTCGAGCCTGCGCAGGAGCGACCTGGGCAGCGCCGCGGCCACCCGGGCACCGACCACGCGCAACTCCTCCGTGCGAGCCGGGCTCGGGCGCCCGGCCCGCAACCGCACCAGCGGATGGGCTCCGGCCGCGTCCGGGACCGTACGGAACGGAACACCGTCGGCGTCGACCAGGTGGTACGCCGATCCGTCCTGCCACACCGCGACGGCCTTGCGCTCCACGATGCGCACCGTCACCTCGTGCGGCCACGAGCGGCTCACCTCCGCACCCTTGACCGGCGGCAGCTGCGCCACGATCCGGGTGCGGACGGCCGCGACGTCGACCCGGGCCAGCGGGCGGCGCAGCGGCACCGCGGCCGCCGAGCGCACCTGTGCCGGGGTGAGTCCGGACGCGGAGGTCAGGCCTCGTACGGCAACCGTGCGGGCGTCCAGCAGGCTGGAGAAGCCGACCGCCCACACGCCCGCGCCGGTGACGAGCACGAGGGCGAGCAGGACGAGCAGCGGCCGCATCCGCAACAGCCGGCGCCGCCAGCGCCGGCGGCCGAACCTGTCTTCGGAGCGGCGTGCCGAACCGCGTGCCGACGTACGCGAGACCCCCGAGACCCCCGTCGGCATCAGCGCGCTCCCGGCTCGCTCTCCGCCGCCAGCCGGTCGCCCACGAGTTCGAGGACCTCCGGCCCGACCAGCGCGACGTCGGGTGCGCCGAGGGTGAGGACCAGGTCGCCGGGTCGGACCCGCTCGGCGACCCGCACCGGAGCCGCCGACCAGGACCGTTCGTACACGATCCGCTCCGGCGGCAGCGGGATGTGCGGGATGATCAGCGCGCCGGTGACACCCGGGATCGGGTCGTCGCCGGTGGGGTCCATCACGACCACCTCGTCGGCGAGCCCGAGGGCCTCGCCGAGCTCGCGGTAGAAGAACTGCGTCCGGGTGTGCCGGAGCGGGCGGAAGCAGACGATGACCCGCCCGTCCCCCGCGGCCCCGCGCGCGGCCTGCAGGTTGACCAGCATCTCGGTCGGGTGGTGGCCGTAGTCGTCGTAGACGCGCACACCGCCGACCATGCCTTTGTACTCGAACCGGCGCCGGGTGCCGGCGTAGCTCGACAGTCCTTCGCGAAGCTCGCCCGACGGGAAGCCGAGCGCGATCCCCGCGGCGTACGCGGCGGCGGCGTTCCAGGTGTGGTGCCGGCCGGCGACGTGCACGTCGATGGTGCCCTCGGGGCGACCGTGCACGACGACCTCGAAGCTGGAGCTGAGCGGCTGCTGGTGGACGTCGGCGATGCGGATGTCGGCGTCCTCGGCCTCGCCGTAGGTGTGGACGTCGACCCCGCGGGCGCGGGACGCCTCGGCGAGCCGGCGGGCACCCGGATCGTCGACGCAGGCGACCAGGCAGCCGCCCGGCACGATCCGGTCCACGAAGGCGTCGAACGCCCGGTGGTAGTCCTCCGGTGATTCGTACATGTCCAGGTGGTCGGGGTCGACGTTGGTCACCACGGCGACCTCGGGTGAGTACTGCAGGAACGCCCGGTCGGACTCGTCCGCCTCCACCACGAAGATGTCGCCGGTGCCGTCGTGGGCGTTGGTGCCGGTGTCGTTGAAGTTGCCGCCGATCGCGAACGACGGGTCCGCACCGCAGTGCTGGAGCGCGACCGCGAGCATCGACGACGTGGTGGTCTTGCCGTGCGCGCCGGAGACCGCGGCCACCCGGCGGCCCTCCATCACCGCCGACAGTGCGGCGGCCCGGGAGTACAGCAGCAGCCCGCGCCGCCGGGCCTCCACGACCTCGGGGTTGTTCTCCTTGATCGCGGTGGACACCACCACGGTGTCCACGTCGGCGACGTAGGCCGGGTCGTGCCCGACATAGCAGGTGGCGCCGAGGGCGCGCAGGGCGGTGAGGGTACGGGAGTCCTTGGCGTCGCTGCCGGTGACGGTGATGCCGCGGGCGATCATGATCCGCGCGATACCGGACAGACCGGCCCCGCCGATCCCGACGAAGTGGACGCGGCCGAGCTTCTCCGCGGGGATCAGCTCCGACGGGGGAGGAACGATCATCGGCCAACCTTTCCGGCATTCTTTCCGGCTTTGCCCTGCGGACCCGCGGCCGCCGCCCGGACCATCTCGGCCAGCCGTTCGTCGGCGTCGGCCGGCATGAGGTCCTGGGCGACCTTGGCCATCGCGGTCAGCCGGGCGGGGTCTGTCGCGAGCCCGACCACGTGCTCGCGCACCCAGTCGGGAGTGAGGGCGGCGTCGTCGACGAGCAGGCCGCCGCCGGCGTCCACCACGGGTTGTGCGTTCAGTCGCTGCTCGCCGTTACCGACCGCGTACGGGACGAAGACGGCGGGCAGCCCGACCGCGGCCAGCTCGGTCACGGTGTTGGCACCGGCCCGGCCGACCGCGAGGTCGGCGGCAGCATAGGCCAGGTCCATCCGCTCGATGTACGGCACCACGACGTACGGCGGGTCCCCCGGGCTGGCAGGCGGCACCTCGACGGTGTTGCGCGGCCCGGTGGCGTGCAGCACCTGGACCCCGGCGGCGGCCAGCGCGGGCGCGGCCTGGGAGACGGCCTGGTTGATCCGCTGGGCGCCCTGGGACCCGCCGGTGACCAGCAGCGTCGGACGGTCGGGGTCCAGCCCGAACTCGGCCCTGGCCTGGGCCCGGAGGGCGGACCGGTCCAGGGCGGCGATCTCGCGCCGGATCGGCAGCCCGACGAACTTCGCGTGCCGCAGCGGCGTCGCCGGGAAGCTCACCGCCACCTCGGAGGTGACGAACCGGGCCGCGAACCGGTTGGCGATCCCCGGGCGGGCGTTCTGCTCGTGCACCACGACCGGGACCTTCATCCGGCGGGCGGCGAGGTAGGCGGGCATGGCGACGTATCCGCCCAGACCGACCACGACCTGCGCGCCGGTGCGTTCGATCACCGCGGCCGAGGCCCGCACGGCGCCGGCCAGCCGGCCCGGCACGGTGAGCAGCCGGGGGGTCAGCTCCCGGGGCAGCGGCACCCGGGGAATGAGCGCCAGCTCGTATCCCGCGGCCGGGATCAGCCGAGCCTCCAGGCCCTCCTCCGTACCGAGGAAGGTGAGACCCACGTCGGGGTCGGTGCGCCGGAGCGCGGCGGCGAGGGCAAGTGCCGGACTGATGTGGCCGGCGCTACCACCGCCGGCGAGAACGACGTGCACAAACTCACCCTTCGTCATGGCGGGCCGAACTCTTCCGCCGGGCCCGCGCGGCTGCCCTGGACGCCGCCCTGTTGGCGGACCGCTCGTCGAGCGCGGCACGCGCGGCCGGCTCACGCCGCGCGAACGACACGAGCAACCCGAGGGCGAACAGAGTCGGAAGCATGGCGGACCCACCGTATGACACCAGCGGCAGGGGTATGCCCGCGATGGGGAGCAGACCCAGGACGGCGCCCATGTTGACCAGCGCCTGGGCGGTGATCCAGCCCACGATCCCGGCCGTGGCGAGGCGGGTGAAGGTGTCCTCGGTGCGCAGTGCGACCCGGATGCCGACATAGGCGAGGGTGAGGAACATTCCGAGCACCACCAGGGTGCCCACGAGGCCCAGCTCCTCCCCGATCACGGCGTAGATGAAGTCGGTGTGCGCCTCGGGCAGCCAGCCCCATTTCTCCCGGCTGTTGCCGATTCCGACACCCCACCAGCCGCCGGTGCCGAGGCCGAACAGCGAGTGCGCGGCCTGCCAGCCGGAGTTGCTGTAGTCGGCGAACGGGTCCATGAAGCTCATCAGCCGGCGCATGCGGTAGGCGCTGGTGATGGCGAGGTAGGTGACGAGCAGACCCACGACGCCGACGAACATCGCGAAGTAGCGCAGCGGCGTGCCCACCACGAACAGCAGGACCAGTACCAGCGAGAACAGCACCAGTGCCGTGCCGAGGTCGCGCTGCCCGAGCACCAGAGCGAGCACCAGCCCCGCCCCGGGGACGAACGGAATGACCAGATGTTTCCAGTGCTGGAGCAGCTTCTCCTTGCGGGCCAGCACGTCGGCGCCCCACAGCACCAGCGCCAGCTTGGCCGCCTCGCTGGGCTGCATCATGAACGGCCCGCCGAGCCGCAGCCAGTTGCGGTTGCCGTTGATCTCCACGCCCAGTGGGGTGAAGGTCAGCACCAGCAGGACGAACGCCACGATCAGCATGGGGTAGGTGAACGCCCGCAGCAGGCGCAGCGGCAACCGGGTGGCGACGAACGCGAGCGGTATGCCGGCGGCCACCCACATCAGCTGGCGCAGGGCCATCGTGTAGGAGTTGCCGTAGGTCTCCAGCGAGTCGTAGCTGGAGGCCGACAGGACCATCGCGATGCCGAGGGCCAGCAGCAGCCCGCTCACCCCGACGATCAGGTGGTACGACGTCAGCGGCCGGTCCAGCAGTCCGCGCAGGTCGGCCAGCCAGCTCGACCGGCGTTCCGCCCCTGCGTCCCCGGTGTCCTCGGCGGTGGTCACCAGACTCCCGTCCCTGTGCGCAAGCGCGGCCTCCCGTTCAACTGCTGTGCGGTGCACCTCCGGCGAGCCGCCGCGCCGCCGCGCTGAACGCGTCACCGCGCGCGCCGTAGCTCGCGAAGAGGTCGAAGGACGCGCAGCCGGGCGCGAGGAGCACGGTGTCGCCTGGTCGGGCCAGGCGCCGCGCGTGCGCCACGACGCGATCCATTACCTCAGTCTCGCCGTCGGCGACCTCCACGACGGGGACCTCGGGCGCGTGTCGCGCGAGTGCGTCGAAGATCAGCCTCCGGTCGCGGCCAAGCAGGACGACGGCCCGCAGCCGGTCCTTCACGGCGTGTACCAGGTCGCCGAAATCCTGGCCCTTGGCGAGGCCGCCCGCGACCCAGACCACCGAGTCGTACGACAGCAGCGAGGCCACCGCGGCGTGGGCGTTGGTGGCCTTGGAGTCGTCGACGTACGGGATCCCGTCCACCTCCGCGACTCGCTGGATGCGGTGCGGCTCCAGCGTGAAGTCGGTCAGGCCGGCCCGGACGGCGCCCGTGGGGACCCCGTGCGCGCGGGCCAGTGCCGCCGCGGCCAGCGCGTTGGCGACGTTGTGCGGAGCCGACGACGGCAGGTCGCGGACGTTGCACAGCTCGGCGGCGGAGGTGCGGCGCTGCTCGACGAAGGCCCGGTCGGCGAGCACCCCGTCGACCACGCCGAGCATCCCGGCGGCCGGGATGCCGGCGGTGAAGCCGACCGCGCGGCAGCCTTCCACGACGTCGGCCGCGCGGACGAGCTCCTCGGTGGCGGCGTCGGCGACGTTGTAGACGCAGGCGACCTCACAGCCCTCGAAGATCTTGCCCTTGTCGGCGGCGTACCGGTCCAGCGTCCCGTGCCAGTCGAGGTGGTCGGGCGCGACGTTCAGCACGGCCGCGGCCCGCGGCCACAGCCGGCGCGACCAGTGCAGCTGGAAGCTGGACAGCTCGACGGCGAGGACGTCGTACGGCTCGGGGTCGAGCACGGCGTCCACGACCGGGGCGCCGATGTTGCCGACCGCGGCGGTCCGCAGCCCGGCCGCGGACAGGATCGAGGCCAGCATGCCGACCGTGGTCGTCTTGCCGTTGGTGCCGGTGAGAGTGAGCCAGGGCGCGGCGTGCTCGGGGTCGCGCAGCCGCAGCGCGAGGTCGACCTCGCCGAGGATCGGGACGCCGGCGGCGGCCGCCTGAGCCAGGATCGGGGCGTCGGGCCGCCAGCCGGGCGAGGTCACCACGACGTCAGGGCCGCCGGGGATGGAGCCGGGAATGGAGTCAGGGATGGCGGCGGTCGAGCCGGGGCCGAGCCGGACGTCGGCGCCGAGCGTCTCCAGGATCGTGGCGCGCTCGCGTTCGGCGTCCCCGTCCCGCTCGTCCACCACGGCCACCCGCGCGCCCACCCCCAGCAGACCGGCGGCGGCGGAGTAGCCGGAGACGCCGATCCCGGTGACAAGCGCGGACAGCCGCGGCCAGGGTGAGTTCCGGTCGGCGGCGTCCAGCCAGTCCGGACCCGCGTGCCGGGCGTTGCGCGCGTTCGGCTCGCTCATGCCCCGGACACCCACTCGGCGTAGAAGATCCCGATCGCGCCCGCCACGCAGATCCCGCAGATGATCCAGAACCGGATCACGATGGTGACCTCGTTCCAGCCCTTCAGCTCGAAGTGGTGGTGGATCGGGGCCATCCGGAAGATCCGGCGCGGGGTGCCGGTGCGCCATCGGGTGAACTTGAAGAAGCCGGTCTGCAACATCACCGAGGCCACCTCGATGAGGAAGAGGCCGCCGATGGCGATCAGCAGCAGCTCGGTGCGGGTGAAGACCGCCATCGCGGCCACCCCGCCGCCCAGCGCCAGCGAACCGGTGTCACCCATGATGATCTTGGCCGGTGAGGCGTTCCACCACAGGAATCCGAAACAGGCCGCGGTGACGGCGAACGCCACCACCGCCAGGTCGTACGGATCCCGGACCTCGTAGCACTTCGCGGCCGGCTGGTTGAAGCACGCCTGGTTGAACTGCCAGACACAGATCAGCGTGTACGCCGCGAACACCATCACCGAGGCGCCCGTGGCCAGGCCGTCCAGGCCGTCGGTGAGGTTGACGCCGTTGGACGTCGCCGCGATCAGGAAGAGCACCCACAGCACGAAGACGATCGAGCCGAGCTCCAGCCAGGGGACCCGGATGTCGCGGATGAACGAGACGAACGTGGAACCCGGCGTGACGTTCCGCTCGTCCGGGAACTGCAGCGCCAGGATGGCGAAGATCACCGCGACCGAGGTCTGCCCGGCGAGCTTGGTCTTGGCCCGCAGTCCCAGGCTGCGCTGCCGGGACACCTTGAGGTAGTCGTCCAGGAACCCGACCAGGCCGAGCCCGACCATCAGCATCAGCACCAGCGCGCCGGACGCCGATGGCAGCCGCCAGACGAAGAGGTGTGCGGCGATGTAGCCCAGCACCGCCGCGACGATGATCACGACGCCGCCCATCGTGGGCGTACCCCGCTTGGTGTGGTGCGACGTCGGTCCGTCGTCGCGGATGATCTGGCCGTACCCCCGGGCGGCGAGCATCCGGATCGCGACGGGAGTGCCCAGCAGGGAGATCAGCAGGGAGACCCCGCCGGCGAGGAGGATGGCCTTCACGCGCCGCCCTCCACGGTGCTCGTTCCCGGACCGCCCGCACGACCGGCAGCACCCTCACTCAGGGTGTCGCCCAGATGACGCAACCCGGCGTCTCGCGAGGACTTGACGAGTACGACGTCACCGGCAC
Source organism: Actinopolymorpha cephalotaxi (assembly GCF_013408535.1). NCBI lineage: Bacteria > Bacillati > Actinomycetota > Actinomycetes > Propionibacteriales > Actinopolymorphaceae > Actinopolymorpha > Actinopolymorpha cephalotaxi. Next base: position 1,693,943 of record NZ_JACBZA010000001.1, on the reverse strand, counting down.
GGAGCTCCCGCCGCAGCAGCGCGAGCGCCTGATCGGTGTCCGGCACGAAGACCGACTCCTCTCCCGAATAACCTTCCGCCCGGGCCCCGCGCTCGATCGCACGGGCTCCCGCGCCCACCACCACCAGCCGGGACACGCCCAGCCGCACCGCAAGTCTGCCGACACCCTCGTGGCCCTCGTCCGCGGCCTCCCCGAGTTCGAGCATCTCACCCAGCACCGCCCAGGATCGGCCGCCCCTCGCCAGCACCGGCAAGGTCTCCAGGGCCGCCCGCATGGAGTCCGGGTTCGCGTTGTAGGCGTCGTTGACGATCGTCACGCCGTCGGGACGGACGCTCACCTCCATCCGCCAGCGCGACAGCGCCACCGCCGCCGACAGGCTCTCGGCGACCGCGGCGACGTCCAGGCCGACCGCGAGGCCGACCGCGGCGACCGCGAGCGCGTTGGCGACGTGGTGCCGGCCGACCAGGCCGAGCGCCACCTTGGCGCTCCCGGCCGCGGTCACGAGTTCGAACGCCGCGCGGCCGGCGTCGTCGAGACGTACGCCCTCGGCGCGGACGGTGGCGTCGGGGCCCTCGCCCACGAACACGGTCCGGCCGCGGTTTCGCCCGGCCATCGCGGCCACCAGCGGGTCGTCGGCGTTGAGGACCGCGATGCCGTCCTCGCCGAGGGCCTCCACCAGCTCACCCTTGGCCCTGGCCGTCATCTCCTTGCCACCGAACTCGCCGACGTGGGCGAGGCCGACGTTGAGGACGACGGAGATGTCGGGCGGCGCGAGCTCGGTGAGGTAGCGAATGTGCCCGACGCCCTTCGCGCCCATCTCGAGTACGAGGTAGCGGGTCTGCTCGTCGGCCCGCAGGACGGTCAGCGGCATGCCCAGCTCGTCGTTCAGCGACCCCTCCGGCGCCACCGTCTCACCGGCTCCGGCGAGCAGCTGCGCGAGCAGGTCCTTGGTCGTGGTCTTGCCCGCCGACCCGGTGACGGCCACCACCGTGAGGTGGGGCAGCCGGTCCAGCAGATGCCGGGCCAGCCGGCCGACGGCCGCGACGGAGGCGTCCCGGTGGCCCTGCGCCGGCGGGGCGACCACGCACGGCAGGCCGGGCAGCGGCCGGCTGCTCAGCACCGCCGCGGCTCCCTTGTGGACGGCCTCGGCGGCGAAGTCGTGCCCGCGTCCGTCGGCGACGAACAGCCCGCGCGGCGACAGCTTCCGGGTGTCGGCGGCCACTCCCCCGGTGACGGTCGAGTCGGGGTCGGCGTCGTGCAGCTCCCCGCCGACCGCGGCCGCGATCTCCGCCAGGGTCATCGTGATCATCGCTGGGCCCCTTCCCGACCGGCTTCCCGACCGGCTCCGTGCTCTGCTTCGTGTCGTGCTTCGTGTGCTGCTTCGTGTCCTGCTTCGGGCCCGGCGGCCAGTCCGGCCCCGTGGCGGCCGGACATCCGCGCGAGTTCCTCCGCGACGACGACCCGGTCGTCGAAGGGGTGCACCACCCCGGCGACGTCCTGGCCCTGCTCGTGACCCTTGCCCAGCACGAGCACCGTGTCGCCGGGCCGAGCGGCCCCAAGTGCGTACCGGATCGCCTCCCGCCGGTCGGCGACCTCCCGTACCTCACCGCGGTCGGCGGCGGGCACTTCCCGGGCGCCGTGGAGCGCGGCCGAACGGATCGCCGCCGGGTCCTCCGAGCGCGGATTGTCGTCGGTGATCACCGTGAGGTCGGCGTGCCGGGCCGCGGTGGCACCCATCAACGGTCGTTTCCCCCGGTCGCGGTCGCCGCCGCAGCCCAGCACCGTGACCAGCCGGCCGGGTGTTCGCGCCCGCATCGTGTCCAGGGCCCGGGCGATCGCGTCCGGGGTGTGGGCGTAGTCGACCAGCACCACGAAGTCCTGGCCCGCGGTCACGCGTTCCATCCGCCCGGGCAGCGCGACCTCGGCGAACGCCGGCAGGAACTCCTCGGGGTACAACCCCGCGGTGGCGAGCACGGCGGTCGCCAGCAGGGCGTTGGCGACGTTGAAGTCCCCGGGCAGGGACAACGAGACGGCCACGTCGATCCCCCCGGGGCCGCGCACCCGGAAGTCGCTGCCGCCGTCGGTGGCCGCCCGGACGTCCTCGGCCCGCCAGTCGGCCGCCGGGTCGCCTGCCGCGGAGTACGTCACCACCTCGATCGGCGTCTCGTGGACCAGCCGCCGCCCGTGCTCGTCGTCGAGGTTGACGACGCCGACGCGGGCGTGCTCGGAGGTGAACAGGCTCGCCTTGGCCCTGAAGTAGGACTCCAGGTCGCCGTGGAACTCCAGGTGGTCCTGGCTGAGGTTGGTGAACCCGGCCACGTCGTAGATCGTCCCGTCCACCCGGCCGTGGACGAGCGCGTGGCTGGAGACCTCCATCGACACCGCCTGTACGCCACGCTCGAGCATCACCGCGAGCAGCGCCTGCAGATCCGGGGCCTCCGGGGTGGTCCGGGCGCTGGGCAGGATCTCGGTCCCGATGCGGGTGCCGGTGGTGCCGAGCAGGCCGGTCTGCCGCCCGGCGTACCGGAGGGCGGCCTCCAGCAGGAACGCCGTGGTGGTCTTGCCGTTGGTGCCGGTGATCCCGAGCATCAGCAGGTCGCGGGCGGGGTTGCCGTACATCCAGGCGGACAGCTCACCCACCACGGCCCGCGGGTCGGGCACCACGAGCGTCGCCAGCCCGGCCGCCTCGCACCGGTCCCGGCCGGCGGGGTCGGTCAGGGCGGCGACGGCGCCGCCGTCCGCGGCGGTCTGTGCGTAGGTGGCGCCGTGGGAGCGGTCACCCGGGCGGGCGACGTACAGGTCGGCGGGTACGACCGACCGCGAGTCCTGGCTGATGCCGGTGATCACCACGTCGGCCCATCCGGCGTCGGAGCGCTCGGCGTACGACACCTCGGCCGGCGCGAGCTCGGCCCCCGGCAGGGCGGACAGGAAGGAGACGACCTCCGGCAGCGTCCGGCGGAGCGGACGTGTCGGACGCGGGGTCACCGCGCCGGTGGCGGGGACGGCCACGGGGTTTCCTCCCTCGATGTCGAGAATCTTCGCCCACCCCCGTCCGGGGCGGGGTTCGGCGCGGTGCGGCCGGGACGCGGCCGGTCGCGCGTTCCCCCACGCGCGCCACCGTCTGGGCCGTGAGGTTACAGCGTCACAGCGGTGATCGCCTCCGGGCGCGACGCCGCCACGTCACCGGCCCACCGCGGGTCATCACCAGTGATCACCGCTCATCACCCCAGTACAGGGGCAGTATGGGCGACTTGGTGCCGGTGGGCGGGACGCCGTACTTCTGCAGGGTGAACGCCATGATGTCGTGGAAGACCGGCGCGGCGAGCGCGCTTCCGCTGTTGCCGCCCTTCTTGGGGTCCTGCAGGTCGACGTACACCACGAAACGGGGGTCGTCGGCCGGAGCGAAACCCGCGAACGACGAGGTGTAGCCCCGGTAGCAGCCACAGCTGGAGTCCGCGCGCTGGGCGGTTCCGGTCTTTCCGGCGATCCGGTAGCCCGGGATCGCCGCCTTGGTGGCCAGCGCGTCGGGGCCCTGGACGACCTGCTCCATCATCCGGGCCACGCTGGCCGCCGCCTGCTGGCTCACCACCCTGGTCCGCTTGGGCGCGGGCCTCGGCGTGAGCGTGCCGTCGTCGTCGACGAACCCCTTGACCAGGCTGGGGTCGACCCGTACGCCGCCGTTGGCGACCGCCGCAACCGCGGCCGTCAGCTGGACCGCGGTCACCGACATGCCCTGGCCGAACGAGATGGTCGCCCGGCGCAGGGCGCTCCAGTCCGAGCCCTTGCCGATGGTGCCCCCGGCCTCCCCGGGGAACCCGACAGCGGTGGGCTGCCCCATGCCGAACTTGCGGAGGTAGGAGGCCTGCAGCTTCTTCGGCATGCCTTCGGCGGCCAGCACGACACCGATGTTGCTCGACCTCGCCAGGGCGCCGGCGAAGGTGAGGTTGATCGTGCCGTGTCCCCACCAGTCGCCGATCCGGCGGCCGTCGCGGATCAGCGAGCCGGGTGCCCTGATCTTCGTCGAGGGGGTGACGTAGCCGCTGTCGACCAGCGCGGAGGCGGTGAGCACCTTGGCCACGCTGCCGGGCTCGTACACCTCCTGGAAGGGCCGGTTGACGCGGTCCTCGGCAGGCGACCTCGTCGGGTGGTTGGGGTCGAAGGTGGGCGCGGTGGCGACCGCGACGAGTTCGCCGGTACGGGTGTCCATCACCACGACGTCACCGCTGCGGGACTCGGTGGCCTTGACCTGGGCGGCGATCGCCTGCTGCGCGGTCCACTGGACGTCGCGGTTGATCGTCAACCGGACGTTGGCACCGGGTACCGGGTCCTCCTCCGAGCTGTGCGCGAGCGGGATCTGCTGGCCGTTCAGGCCCCGCTCGTAGACCATGTGGCCGTCCTTGCCGCGCAGCTTGCCGTCCAGGGCGTACTCGATCCCGGACAGGCCGCCGCCGTCGGAGCCGGCGAACCCGATGATGTTCGCCGCCACCTGGCCGGACGGGTAGGTGCGCATCGGGTCGGGCTCGGTCAGCACGCCGCCGAGGCCCTCCGCCCGGAGGGCGTCCCGCGCCTTCTTCCAGGTCTGCGTCGGAACCTTGCGGGCGAGGTAGACGAACCTCGTCTTCGGCGTCCGCAGCTTGGTCGTCAGGTCGGTCTGGTCGACCTTCAGGATCGGGGCGAGCGTCTCGGCGATCTGACCGGCGTCGGGCCGGGTGATCGACGGGTCCGCGGTGACCGCGAGCGTGTCCACCGTGGTCGCGAGGGGTACGCCCGTCGCGTCGGTGATCTCACCGCGGGTCGCGTGCAGGGTGACCTTGCTGATGCGTTCCTTCACGGCCGCGTTGGCGTACGCCGCGCCGTCGAAGCCCTGCAGCTGGACGAGCCGCCCGGCGAACACCGACATCACGAACGCGACCAGCAGGAAGCCGACCCGCAGGCGGCGTTCGGTGCGGCCGAGCCGCATGGTCCGGGGTGGGCGGCCGGGCGAGGGCCGGACCACCCGGGCCTGGGTGGCGGGCCGACGGCGGCGTACGGGCACACCGCTCGCCGCCGGCGACGTCCGGCGCGGGCCGCCTCCCGAGCGCGAAGTGCCCGCGGAGCGGGAGGTGCCCGCGGAGCGTGAGGTGCCGCCGGTACGCGAGGAGCCGGCGGAGCGACCGGTGCCGGAGCGGCCGGTGGTGCGATCGCTTCCCTGCGCGGACTTGCGGCCGGTGGCCGAACGCGCCGGCCGGCCGGGTTGCCGGGCACCTGTGCCACCGGCGCCACGGCCGGACCCGGCGCCGGTGCGGCCGGTGCGGCCGGTGCCGTCGGCGCGGTCGGACGGCTTGCGCGGACGCTCGCCGCTCACTGGTCACCCCCGCCCGACGTCGGCGGTTCCAGGGTCACGAGGGGCGCCGAGCCCGAGGGCCGCCGCGTCTGCGGTTGCCCGGCCCGCGGCTCGTCGGTGCCGGCCTGAGGGTTGTCCTGGCCCGCGGTCGTTCCCGCCGTGCCGGGGTCGGTCTGAGTGGTCCCCTGGCCCGGCTGGGCGCCGGGCGGGGTGCCGGTCTGGGTACCCGGCCGGCCGGCCGACACCTGGGGCGGGACGCTGTCGCCGACCCGCGCCGACGGGGCCGGCGCCGGCGTCTGGCGTGCCTTCGCGGGCACCGCGTCACCGAGCACGGCGCCGTCGCGCAGGCGCAGGAACACCGGGTTGGTGTTGGGCACCATGCCCAGGCGCTCGGCCTGTCCGGCCAGGTGCTCGGGCGCCCGCATCACCGCGACCTGCTGCTCGAGTGCCGCCTGGCGGTCCTCCAGCAGGGTCGTCCGGCGGGACAGGTCGTGGATCGTGAACGAACCCTGCTGGACCGTGGTGTTGAGCAGCAGCAGCCCGAGCAGGCCCGCGCCGAGGATCGCCACGACGAGGATGACGAACGGCGCCCTGGACTGCTGGGGCTCCGGTTTCGGCACCACCCGCAGCCGTGGCCGCGGAGCGGCCTCCCGGACTGGTCGGTTGAGACTCTCCAGGGCACTCATGCCGCTCCCCCTCTGCTCGCCGTACGGCGACTGTCAAGAATCCGTTCCGCTGCCCGCATCCGCACCGAGGTGGCACGCGGGTTCGACTCCACCTCTTCCGGCGTGGCCTTCTCGGCCCCGCGGGTCAGCAGGCGGAGTACGGCTTCGTGGCCCGGCGGCACCGCCGGGACGCCGGGCGGGACGTCCGGGCGCGCGAGGGCGCCCAGCGTCTGCTTCACCAGGCGGTCCTCCAGCGAGTGGTAGGCGAGTACGACGACCCGGCCGCCGACCGCGAGCCGGTCCACGGCGGCCGGCAGTGCGCGTTCCAGGGCGGCGATCTCGCCGTTGACCTCGATCCGCAGCGCCTGGAAGGTGCGCTTGGCCGGGTGGCCGCCGACCTGCCGGTCGGCGCCGGGGATGGCCGAGCGCAGCAGGTCGACCAGCTGCCTGCTGGTGGTCAGCGGGGTGTTCTCGCGCTGCCGGACGATCGCGTCGGCGATCCGCCGGGCGAAGCGCTCCTCGCCGTACGCGCGAAGGATCCGGGCCAGGTCGGCGGCGGGGTAGGTGTTGAGGACGTCGGCCGCGGTCGGGCCCGTGGTCGGGTCCATCCGCATGTCCAGTGGGGCGTCCCGGCTGTAGGCGAACCCGCGCTCCACCTCGTCCAACTGGAGGGAGGACACACCGAGGTCGAACAGAACGCCGTGCACCCGGCGGTGACCGAGGTCGTCGAGGGCGTCGGGGAGCCGGTCGTACACCGCGTGGACGTAGGTCACCCGGTCGCCGAACCGCTCCAGGCGTTCTTCGGCGGCGGCCAGCGCCTGCGGGTCGCGGTCGAAACCGACCAGGGCGGCCTGGGGGCACTCCTCCAGGAGCGCCTCAGCGTGACCACCCAGGCCGAGCGTGGTGTCGACCACCACCGAACCGGGCTCGGTCAGTGCGGGCGCGAGCAGGGCCACCACCCGTGCCGCGAGGACGGGGACGTGGGTCGGCTCGCCGGCACGTGGGTTCATGGGGATTCTGTCCTCTCAGCCCGGCAGGCTCAGCAGGGTCGAGAGGGCGAACGACACGGCGGTGCAGACGAGAAGGGTGAGGCCGGCCGCAACGAACCGTGCGCGCAGCAACGGGCGTAACGCCTCCTGACCGGGGTCGAGCGGCCACGACGGGGCCGAGGCGGGGTCGGTCGCACCGGACACGTGACCGGAGCGGTCCGCGCCGTGCCGGCGTGCCGGTTCCTTCACCTCGACCCCCACTGCGTGCTGCTGCGTGTCGTCGCCATGCGGCCAGGTCCCCGCCCGCTCGCTGGGGAAACCGCCGTCTGGCGCCGGGGAAGGTGCGTCAGAAGGCGCAGGGAGCGGGCTGGAGACCTCACCGCACGACCACTGCTTGCTCGATCGGATGGACTGCCCACCGGAAGCGCCGGTGGACGGGGCATGTGACGGGGTGTATCGACGTGTGCCGACGGGTGTGCCGACGGGGCGGAACGTCACAGGATTCCTGGGAGTACCTCCTCGCTGAGTTCGGAGAACGCCTGCTCCTGGTCGCTGGAGTAACCCGCCCAGGCCTCGGCGTCCCAGATCTCGACGCGGTTCATAGCGCCGATCACGACGCAGTCGCGCCGCAGGCCGGCGTACTCCCGCAGCATCGGCGGAAGCGTGATCCGCCCCTGCTTGTCGGGCTTCTCGTCGGAGGCTCCGGCGAACAGCATCCGGAGGTAGTCGCGGGCCGCCTTGTTGGTCACCGGCGCCTGCCGCATCTGCTCGGTCAGCCGACCGAACTCGGCGAGCGGCCAGACGGAGAGACAGCGCTCCTGTCCACGTGTGACCACAAGCCCCTCCGCAAGCTCGTCCCGAAACTTGGCTGGGAGGAACAGCCGACCCTTCTCGTCCAGACGGGGGGTGTGGGTGCCGAGGAACGTGGCCGCCACCTCCCCCTGAGGCTCGCTGAGTACCGCTGTCCACCACTGCGCGCCACTTTACCCCACCCCCCTCCACCGTCAACCTGGTCTCGCCTCGGCGCGGCGCTTCTTCGTACCGGTGGCCCGTTGCATCTCCGCAGGTCAGAGCGGGTTTGGCGAACGGTGGAGGAAAAGGGAGCGGTGGAGCGCCCGCTGCGGAGCGGGTGGAGCGGACGCGGCGTCCGTACGCGTCTGTCGGCGTGTCGCCCGGCGTGTCGCTCCGGCGAACCCCGGTCCTGGCCACCGCGCGGCCGGCTTTCGTCGAACCGGTGGAGCGTTCCGCGCGTGCGACGTAAAGACACGTGAGAGGCGTGCGGAGGTGTCGTACGCACGCCCCGCGACGTGGTGGGGCGAGGTGGAGGAGCGGTGCGGTGCGCCGAGTGGGGCGGAGTGGTGGGGCTGCGTGGTGGGGCGCGGTGGCGGATGACGCACCGCCCCGGTGGAGCGAAGTGGTGCGGCCGGTGGAGCGAGGTGGAGGACCGATGCCGAAGGCACCTTGTTCGCCACGGAGGACGAGGCGACGGCACGGTCGGACAGCCGACCGGCGTCCGGGTCGGACGACGACACAGCGGCGACGACACGGAGACGACGACACAGCGGTGGGACAGAGACGGACACGCGAACGGGCACAGCGACGGACACCTGAAGAGGGGCACGAAAATCGGGGACAGAAAGAGAGAGCCGGGGAATTTCTCGTCGAGCGAGGATTCCGCGGCCCGGCCGACGTACGGTCGATGCCAGAAGTCGTCCGGCTCGGTCAGATCCGACGGGATGCCCGACAGGAGCATCGTCGTCGGCAGCGCGACAAAGCGCGGACAGCAGATGTGAACCCCCATCCCCAGCAGGACCAGAACCTGAGACACTCGGACCCACGCGCCGCTTCGCCAGCGGCCCATTGGTGAGGGAGGCCATGGTGTCGACCGGCCCGACGTTCGAGCCGACGAGGCGACCGGAGGAGCCGCGCTGGGCTCCGGCGGCGGACTTCCCCTATCTCGCACAGACCGCGGGCCGTGTCCGCGACGCGGTCCAGCGCGTGATCGAGGGCAAGCCCGACGTGGTGAGGACCGCGCTGACGGTCCTGCTCGCCGAAGGTCATCTGCTTATCGAGGACGTGCCCGGCGTGGGCAAGACGATGCTCGCCAAGGCGCTGGCGCGTTCGATCGACTGTTCCGTACGCCGGGTGCAGTTCACTCCCGACCTGCTCCCGAGCGACGTCACGGGAGTGTCGGTCTACAACCAGGAGACGCACGACTTCGAGTTCCGGCCGGGTGGCATCTTCGCCAACATCGTGGTCGGTGACGAGATCAACCGCGCGTCGCCCAAGACGCAGTCGGCGCTGCTGGAGTGCATGGAGGAGCGCCAGGTCACCGTCGACGGGACGACCTACCACCTCGACGCGCCGTTCATGGTCATCGCGACGCAGAACCCCATCGAGATGGAGGGCACCTATCCCCTGCCCGAGGCGCAGCGCGACCGGTTCATGGCCCGCGTCTCGATGGGTTACCCGAGCCCCCAGGCCGAGCTGGAGATGCTCGACGCCCACGGGTCGGCTTCTCCTCTGGACGACCTGGAGCCGGTCACCGACGCCCGCGAGGTCGCCAAGCTGGTCGACATCGTGCAGGGCGTCTACGTCTCCCCCGCGGTCAAGGAGTACGCCATCGCGCTGGTGACCGCCACCCGCAACTCCCCCGACCTGCGACTCGGCGCCTCGCCGCGGGCGACCCTGCACCTCGTCCGGGCCGCCCGGGCGGCGGCCGCGCTCGACGACCGGGAGTACGTCCTGCCCGACGACCTGCAGGCGCTCGCCGTGCCGGTCCTCGCGCACCGCCTGCTGCCGGCCGCGGAGGCCCAGATCGCCCGGCGTTCGGCAGAGCAGGTCGTCACCGACCTGGTGCGGACCGTTCCGGTCCCCGACCCGCACCGCCGCTCTCGGTGACCCGGATGGGGGGACGGTTCTCTTCCCTCACCACCCGCGGCCGGGCCTTTCTCGCCGCGGGTGTCGCCGCCGCGGTCTGCGCCGTCGCCCTCGGGCAGAAGGACCTCCTCCGGGTGGCGGTGTTCCTCCTCGCCCTTCCGCTGGTGACCGTCCTCGTGGTCACCCGCACCCGCTACCGCATCGCCGCCTCGCGGACGATCGAACCGGTGCGGGTGCAGGTCGGCGAGCAGGCGACCGTACGCCTGCGGCTGGAGAACGTCGGCCGGATGCCCACCGGCCTGCTGCTCCTCGAGGACCAGGTGCCGTACCTCCTCGGTTCCAAGCCGCGGTTCGTCCTGGACCGCATGTCGGCCCGGTGGCGCCGCGACGTCACCTACCCCGTGCGGTCGGAGGCCCGCGGCCGGTTCACGGTCGGCCCCCTGACCCTGCGGGTCACCGACCCGTTCGGGCTGGTGGAGATGTCCCGGTCCTTCCGCGCCCAGGAGGTGTTCCTGGTGACGCCGCGGGTGCACGACCTCCCGTCGGCCAAGGCGGCCGGTGAGTGGTCCAGCAGCGGCGAGAACAACCAGCGCGCGGTGTCCGCCGACGGCGAGGAGGACGTCACCGTCCGCGAGTACCGCGACGGTGACGACCTGCGCCGGGTGCACTGGCGGTCCAGCGCCCGCCGCGGGGAACTCATGGTCCGGCGCGAGGAACAGCCCTGGCAGAGCCGCGCCACCGTGTTCCTGGACACCCGCCGGATCAGCCATCGCGGCAGCGGCGCGACGTCGTCGTTCGAGTGGGCGGTGAGCGCGGCCGGCTCCGTCGGCGTGCACCTGCTGCGCCGCGGTTTCTCCGTACGCCTGCTGACCGACGCCGGCGCGTCGGTGCTGGCGACCGCGCGGGAGTCGGGCCCGTCGGTGGAGTCCGAGGGACAGATCCTGGACGCGCTCGCCGTGGTCGGCCCGTCGTCGATCGGGCACCTGTCCCAGACGTCCCTGACGGCGAGCAGTGACGGTTCGCACGGCCTGCTGGTGGCGGTGCTCGGGGTCGTCACCCCCGCCGAGGCCCAGGCGCTGGTGCAGGCTCGGCAACGCTCCAACACGGCGTTCGCGATCGTCGTCGACACCCCGTCGTGGGCGGCCGGCAACGAGCGCTCGCCCCAGGCGGTGGCCGAGCAACTCGCGGAGAGTGTGCGGATGCTGCGCCACGGCGGGTGGCGGGTCTGCGTGGTCAGGCACGGCACGAGCGTTCCGGCTGCCTGGTCCCAGCTGATGCTCGGCGAGGAGGCCGCAGCGCCCGGGTCGTCCGCGTCCCCCGCGGCCGCGTCCCCCGCGGCTGCGTCCCCCGCGGCCGCGTCCCCCGCGGCTGCGTCCTCCGCGTACTCATCGTCCTCGCCGGCACCGCCCGCCGTGCCCGGGTTCCTGGCCGGGGTGGCGAACGACTCCCCGGCTCCCCCGGCCGCCCGCGAGGAACCCTGGGGAGGACAGGCGTCATGAGCAGCGCGCTTCGCCGGAGCCTCTCGGCTTTCCTCGCCACCGTCCTCGCCTCGCTCGCACTGTTCCCCGCGTACGCCACCACCGAGTGGTTGTGGTCGACCGTGCTGGCGGCGCTGTTCGTCACCACGATCGGGTTCGTCCTGCGCCAGGTCGGTACTCCCCGGCTGCTCGTGCCCGTCGGGCAGCTGGCCGCGCTCGGCTGGGCGTTCGTGCTGGTCTACGCACCCCACGACCTGCGGTTCGGCTTCCTGCCCACCGGCGAGTCGGTGCTGGCGCTGGCCCACCGCATCAACGACGGGCTGCTGATCGTGGTGCGCTACGCCGCGCCGGTCCCCTATGACGCCGACCTGGTGATGGTGACGGCGATCGGCATCGGCCTGGTGGCGATCGCCGTGGACCTGCTGGCGGCGACCTACCGGCTGACCCCGTGGGCGGGCCTGCCGCTGCTCCTCGTCTACAGCATCCCGGCCACCACGGTCTCCGGCGGCATCTCCGCGCTCGCGTTCATTCCCGCCGCGATCGGGTACGTCGTCCTGCTGCTCGGCGAGGGCCGCGAACGCCTCGGCCGATGGGGACGCGTGATCGGCCTCGCCGACGACGTCGCCGGGCCGCAGGAGACGGTGCAGACGTCGCTGCTCGGGCAGACCGGCCGGCGGGTGAGCGCCGCGGTGATCGGGCTCGCGGTGGTCGTACCCGCGGTCGTGCCGACGCTTCCGGAGAGCGTGCTGGGGCGCGGGGAGGGCGGCGGGCTCGGACCGGCCAGCCGCACGATCAAGGTGAACAACCCGATCGTCGACCTCAAACGCGACCTGAAGCGTCCACAGGACTTCCCGGTGATGACGTACACCACCGGCACGAACTCCCCCGACTACATCAAGCTCGTCACGCTGGACGAGTTCGACGGCGACCGGTGGCGGCCCTCGCCCCGCAACGTCAGCAACGTCACCCCCGACCGTTCCGACTACGGGCGGCTCCCCGACCCGCCGGGGCTGCGGAGCAACGTCGCGAAGACCGCGGTGACGACGAAGTTCCAGGTGGCCGACTCGCTGCAGTCGAGGTGGCTGCCGACGCCGTACCCCCCGACCGCGGTGAAGACGACGGCCGACTGGGGGTACGACCCGGCGACGCTGGACATCGTGCTCCGCGGTCAGGAGTCGGCCGGGCTCTCCTACGACGTACGCACCCTGGATGTCGGTTACACCCCGGCCGAGCTGCGAAACGCCGGGCCCCCGCCGGCCGCGGTGTTCGACCGCTACACCAAGCTCCCGCCGAACATCCCCAAGGAAGTGCTGCGGCTGGCCCGGACCGAGACCGCCAAGGCGCGGACCGCCTACGACAAGGCGGTGGCGCTGCAGACGTGGTTCCGCAACGACTTCATCTACGACCTCGAGGTCCAGCCCGGCCACGGCGGGTCGGCCATGCTCGAGTTCCTCGCCGACCGGCGCGGCTACTGCGAGCAGTTCGCCGCCACCATGGCCATCATGGCGCGCTCGCTCGACATCCCCGCCCGGGTGAGCGTCGGCTACATGCCGGGCACCCGGCAGGCCGACGGGCGCTGGCTGGTGACCTCCCACGACTCCCACGCCTGGCCCGAGCTGTACTTCGCGGGATACGGATGGGTGCGGTTCGAGCCGACCCCGCAGTCGCAGACCGGCGTCGCTCCGGTCTGGACCGTCCCGGACACCGCCACGCCGAACACCCCGGTTCCCGACCAGCGCGACAACCCCGAGGACCCGCGACAGAACCGCAACCCGTCGTCGTCGCCGACGCCGCTGCCCAACCGGCACGACAACATCAACGCCGTACCCACCACACCGACCGGCCCGTCGTTCGATGTGCTGCCCGTGCTGGGCGTTCTGGCGGTGCTCCTGGTCGTGGCCATGCCGATGCTGACCCGGGTCGGGATCCGGCGGTCCCGGTTGTCGCAACGCGACCCGGAACGACTGGTCGAGGCCGCCTGGCGGGAGCTCGCCGACGTGACGACCGACCTCGGCGTCCCGTGGGACAACGCCACGACCCCGCGGGCAGCCGGAGTCCGACTGGCCGACCGGCTTCCGGCGTCAGCGCACCAGGCGCTTCGGACCGTGGTCGACGCGGTCGAACGCGGTCGGTACGCCCCGACTCCGGGCGACGTCGGTGACGTGCGCGCGGCGGTGGTCACGGTGACCCGGGCGCTGTCCGGTCAGCTGACCAGAGCGCACCGGCTCAGGGCGTGGCTGGCGCCGGTCTCCCTGTGGCGTCGGCTGCCGGCGCTGTGGTCTCCGGTGACCGGGCTGCTGGACCGGGTGGACACGCTCGGGCCGCGCCTTGCCCGCCGGGTGCGACGCGGCCGGATGGCCGGCACCAGCCGCTGAGCTTCCGTCGCCGGGCACCGTCCGCCGAACTCCGGGCACCGCACCACCTGCAGACGGTTCGCCGCGGGGCGCGGGTACCGAGCTCCGGTCGCCGCGGTGGGCGCCACATCTGCGGCCGACGCGGCAACGCCGACGTGGGTACGGCGGGGTGCGTGGAGGTAGGCAGCACGGCGAGGTGGGCACGGCGAGGGTGCATGGGAGGCAGGCGGACGGCACGGCGGACCGGGCCGAGGCGGGAGGCCGGTCGGTCAGTACCCGCCGGTTTCGCGGCGGCGCCGCCAGCGTTCTTCGACGCGCTGCATGAAGGTGCCGCTGGGCTTGGGGCGGCGGGCCTTCGGCTTCGCCTGTCCGCTCGGCTTCGCCTGGCCGCCGCGTGGTCGCTGTCCGCGCCCGCGAAGCGGCACCACCTTGGTCGTCTCACCGGCCGCGGGCATGTGCCGCAGGCTGGTCGCGACGTAATAGGCGGAGACCAGCATGACCAGGAAGCCGAGCACGCTCACCGCGACGAAGCCCGAGCTCTGGCGGGTGGTCATCATGATCGCGCCGCCCAGCATCAACACCATGCCGACGACGAAGACGGCGGCTCCGATCACGGCACGCCGACGTTGACGCGTGCGCAGATCGACCCCCCGCAACGCCGAGGCCAACTTCGGGTCCTCGGCGGCAAGGGCCCGCTCCATCTGCTCGAGCAGTCGCTGCTCGTGGTCAGAGAGAGGCACCTGACCTCCAACGGGACGCTGCCGTGTTCGATCTTCAATGAGCCTAGATGAAAGTCTAGGCAGGCTCGGAACGGCACGGTAGCCGACCTTGCACCTTCGACGGTACCGGCGGGTAAAAGTCGGCTACGACGACCTCTGTCCGCATGGCGACGTTCGAAGCGATGCTTCCCACCGACACCGTACCCGAGCCGGCGGCTTCAGGCCCGCCGGCCGGGATCACTGCCTGCGGGCGAGCAGGTGGAGCTGGGCGGACAGGGCGCGAAACTTCGGATGTGCCGAGGCCTGTGACTCCAGGTCGAGCAGGGCGGCCGTCGCCCCGGGCTCGTCGGCCAGGCCGGCCGGCAGCAGATCGGCGAAGACCCTCACGCCGCGTTCATCGACCACCGCGAGTCCGGCGTTCTCGGCGAGATCGCGTAGTTGCTCGGGAGTGAAGCGGCGCGGCGTCGGGCCGGCCTCCACCGGGTCGTCGGCGGCGTCGAGTGCCGCCCGCGCCTGGTCGAGGTGGCCGCCCAGGACCTTGGCCAGCACTGCGGCGTAGCGGTTGGCCGCCACCAGGCTGAGCGCTCCCCCGGGCCGCAGCACACGCGCCATCTCGTGCACGGCCACCTGCGGATCGTCGACCACTTCCAGCACGCTGTGGCAGAGCACCAGGTCGGTGGTCTCCTCGCCGAGAAGGTCCC
The DNA here is from genome assembly GCF_013408535.1 of Actinopolymorpha cephalotaxi. Lineage (NCBI taxonomy): Bacteria > Bacillati > Actinomycetota > Actinomycetes > Propionibacteriales > Actinopolymorphaceae > Actinopolymorpha > Actinopolymorpha cephalotaxi. The sequence goes on along the minus strand of NZ_JACBZA010000001.1, from coordinate 1,678,834 downwards.
GCAGGCCCACCGCGTCGCCCTGCACCGCCTGGACTCTTTCGGTGACGCGCGCCTCCGCGGCCCGGCGTTCGAGCGCGGCCAGGGAGTCGGGGCTCGGATCGACGACAGTCACCTGGTGGCCCATGCGCGCGATCGGGACCGCGAGGTGCCCGGTGCCGCCGCCGGCGTCGACCACCCGGAGGGCAGACCGGCCGGACTTGGCCACCTGGTCGTCGAGGGCTGCTCGGACCAGGCGTCCGAGCACCTCGTCCCGAAGCGACCGGCGGCGTCCGGGCGCCGAACCGCTGAGGGAGTCGGCGGCCCGGTGAGCGGCGCCACCTTCGACGTCCAGGCTGCGCTCGGGCACGAAACGGCCCTCCTCTGGGCTGGATGACTGGCGTCACCAGCCTAAGGGGGTGTTGCGACGTGGGCGCCGGTGAGGCGAGTGGCTCATCCGCGCGGGTAACCCGCCACTCGTCAGGCGGCCGCCCCCGGGCCGTGGACCCGTAGGCCCGTCCGGCCCAGGCGATCGCCGTCGGCCGGGTCGGACTGATGCGGCAGCGAGGGCTGGTGCGGCAGCTCCAGCATTGCCTCGACCACCGCGATGAAGCGCTCGACGTCGCGGACCAGATCGTCGGCGTCCCGGTCGGTCACCGCTCTGGGGAGTCCTGCCTCGGCCGCCGCGCGCTTGCCGGCTCCGGCGGCGAAGAACGCCGCCCACTCCGCGAGCTCCGGGGCGACCCGGGCCAGCAGTGTCCACGCGTCGCGGCGACCGCGGCGAACGGCCGGCCCGGTGCGCGCGGCCAGGACGGCTGCCGCCGTGCGCAGAGCGGCGATGTGGGCGGCGGAGTAGCGCTCGGTCGCGAGCTCGGCCATCCGCGCCTCGGCCAGCGACGCCCGGGCCCGGTCGAGCGCCTCGAAGACGCTCGGCCCGAGTGGAGCCTGGAACGACGGACTCGACTGTGTGCGCATGAGTTAGCCCTTCCGTTGCCTCGGAGCGCCCACCCCGGCCGTGGCCGGGACGGAGCCTGCGTGCTGCCCGTCGGCACCGGCGCCGATGAGCCGCCGAGCTCGCCTGCCGCCGAACCGGGCGGGACGCTTTCCCCTGCCCCTGCGCGTCCCGCCCGGGGTCAACGGCGATCCAGCGGGGGCAGGGACGAGCCACCCCCGTCGGACTTCGCGAACCGACTCGGGAGATCGCTCGGCTCCCCCGAATCGGCAGCTCGAACATACGTTCGACCTACGAGAGAAGTTAACCCACCGGGCCGTCGCCGTCAACCGGACCCGGTGCGTTCGCCCGGGCGAGGTGGCGCGGAGCCTCGCGTGACACCCACGTACTGCCATGGCGCCAGTCTTGCGGTGACCACCGACACTCCCGGCCGACGCCGATCGCCGGGGTGCAGTCAGCGCCGGGGGCGGCGGGTCGGCGACCGCCGTCAACGGGACAGAATCCGGGCAGCGGCGAACTTTGGTGATTTTCTGTGAAGAATGTCGCACGCACAGTGTCTTTGTTGCGGCAGGATGCACAAGGTGAGGGGTACCGACGAGTCCGCTGGGCCGGCCCAGACCGGCTATCGCGGCCTGCTCCGAAACCACGAGTTCTCGGGGCTGTTCGTCGCGGACGTCGCCTCGCGGATCGGCGGTCAGCTGGGAAAGTTCGCTCTGGCCGCCCTCGTCTACGAACGCACCCGGTCGGCCGCCCTGGCCGCGGTGGCGTTCGCCGTCACCTACCTGCCCGGCCTGCTGGGCGGCCCGGTGCTGTCCACCCTGGCCGACCGGTTGCCCCGGCGCGGCCTCCTGATCACGTGTGACGTCGTACGAGCCGTGGTCACGGGGCTGATCGCGTTCCTCGGCGACAACATTCCGCTGGCGCTCGCCCTGCTCCTGCTCGCGGAGTTCTTCCGGGTGCCGTTCGGAGCCGCACGGACGGCGATCCTGGCCGACGTCCTGCCCACCGAGCGGTTCGCCGCCGGAAACGCTCTGGTCGCCACCAGCCAGCAGGCCGTCCAGGTGATCGGCTTCGCGGCCGGCGGGTTCGTCGTCGTCCTCATCGGCTCGCCCGCGGCACTCGGTGTCAACGCACTGGCGTACGCCGTCTCCGCCGTCCTGCTCGCGGTGTTCGTCGTGCCGCGGCCGGCGCCGGCCCGTCCCGCGGGCACGCGTCAGCCGATCCTGCGCGACACCTGGCAGGGCCTGCGGGTCGTCCGGGACACCGCCCGGATGCCGAGCCTGTTCTGCCTGCTGTTCCTGGGGCCGACGGTCCTGGCCACCGCGGAGGGACTCGCCCTGCCGCTCGCAGCCGAACTCCGGCTGGGCGAACAGGGCGCGGGCATCCTGCTCGCGGCACCGCCGCTGGGCAGCGCGGTCGGTCTGCTCGTGGTGGGGCGGATGTCCACACCGACGCGGGAACGCCTGGTGGCTCCGGGGGCGGTCGCGGTCGGGCTGTGCATCGCGGCGGCGGGGCTGGCCGGGCCGGCTGTGCTCGTGGTGGCGGCGTTGCTGCTGGCCGGTCTGGCGATGGGGCACGTCGCCCAGCTTCAGGCCGCCATCGTCGGGCTGGTGCCCGCCGGCGCCCGGGGCCGGGTGGTCGGCCTGGCCAACACCGCACTGCAACTCGGCCAGGCCCTGGCCCTTCTGCTCGCCGGGGTGATCGCCCAGGCGACGTCGAGTCGAGGGGTGCTGGTCGGGGCCGGTGTGGCCGCCGGGGTCGCGGCGGCTGCCGTGGTCGGCCGGGATCCGGCCGCGCGCCAAGAGGGCCGACCAACGCCGGAGCCGGTGAACGACCTGGCGATCGCCGGTCCGGGGGCGCCGCGGGTACCTGGCCCGGCGGGAGCGTTGCCGGCGGAGGTACGGCCTGCCGGGGCGTTGCCGGCGGAAGTACGGCCGGCGGAGGTTGGGATGGCCGGCCGGGAAGCGGAGCGTCGGCCGGCAGGGTGAGCCCCACCCCCGTGGGGGCCCACCCGCGCCGTCCCGCCGCGGCGGCGAAAGGTCCGGGCCCAGGACCACCGCCGTGGCGGGCGTCCGCGGCCTTGAAAGACCGCCGAACGCGTTGGAAAGATCCTGGCTCGGACCGGCCGACGCGAGCATCCGGCGTCGTACTCATTCCCACGTAGGTACTCACCACTCCTGTGCCGGCTGTCCGCTGGGGGCCGGACACCAGCGGCCCTGGGTAGACGGCGCCGACACGGCGGCCGTCCGGCCCGGCGGCCGCGTTCGGCAGGGGTCGTGGGCGACACTGTGCTGGCGTGCAGTGCCGGCGTGCGGTCCGGGCCGGCCACCGGCGACGAGGAGACGAGAGGGGACGAGGTGGAACTGCTTCCGCTGGTGTTCACCAGCGGCTGGGCGAGCGGCGTCAACGCCTACGCGACGGTCCTGCTCCTCGGCCTGTTCGGCAGGTTCCTCGGCGTCGAGGGCATACCGGCCGCCCTGGAACGCACCGACGTCCTGCTGGCCGCGGCCGGGTTGTACGCGCTGGAGTTCGTGGCCGACAAGATCCCGTACGTCGACTCCGGCTGGGACGCGGTCTCCACCGCGATCCGGCCCACGGTCGGCGCGATCCTCGGGCTGCTGATCGCCGGGCATTCCGGCGACCTCGACCAGGCCCTGTCGGCGACCGTGGCGGGGACGACCGCGCTGGCCAGCCACGCTGTCAAGACGGGGTTGCGGTTCGCGGTCCACACCTCACCGGAGCCGGTCAGCAACGTCGCGGTCAGCCTGGGTGAGGACCTGTCGGTGGCGGGCGCCCTGGCCCTCGCGGTGACCTGGCCGTGGACGGCGTTCACGCTGGTGCTCGGCACCCTGGCGGGCGGTGGACTGCTGACGCTGGTCCTGACCCGGCGGGTCCGTCGCGGATACCGCCGATGGCGCGAACGACGGCACCAGATCCTCGAGCAACCCTGACGTCGCCGGACGCTAGGGTCTGGCGACGTGGCACAGGTGGTGGTGGTGGTCGGCGGCGGCCTCGGCGGACTCGCGGCGGCGGCCCGGCTCGCCAAGCTGGGTCACGAAGTCTGCCTGTGCGAGGCGACGGACCGGCTCGGCGGCGCCGTGGCGGGTGTGGAGCACGGCGGGTTCCGGTGGGACCTCGGTCCGGCGACGATGACCCTGCCGGCGACGGTGCGCGACCTGTTCCGCAAGTCCGGCCGCCCCCTGGAACGCGTACGCACCCTGCTGCCGGTGTCCACTCCTCGCCGGCACGTCTTCGCCGACGGGACGGCTCTCGACCTGCCGGTGGAAAGCCGGTCGGGTCAGCGCGACGCCCTCGAAGCGGTGCTCGGCCCGGCCGCGGCGACGGCATGGGAGACCACCGTCGACGACCTGACCCCGGTGTGGGAAGTCCTGCGCACCCGGGCGCTGGAGGTGCCGTTCACCGGTGGGCGGTCGCTGGGCGCCGCCGGGCTGCGAACGCTGGGATACGGGCGGTCGCTGCGCGGGTTCACCCGTGCCCGGCTGGCCGAGCCGCGGTTGCGGCAGGTGCTGGAGTACGCCGCCCTGCCCGACGGTGGCGTGCCGGCCTCCCGGGCGCCCGCGTTGACCGCGGTGGCCGCCTACGTGGAGCGCACCTTCGGGTCGTGGTACTTCCCGGGCGGCTTCACCGAACTCGTCACCGCCCTCCGCGACCGCCTGGCCGAGCGCGGCGTGCGGGTGCGACTGGGCGCCGAGGTCGTCGCGGTGACGACGGACCCGAACGCGGCCGGCGACGCCCGCGGTGCGGTGACCGGCGTACGCCTGGCCGACGGCGAGACGCTGCCCGCGCGGGTGGTGGTCGCCGACGTCGACGTACGGACGCTGACCGACCGGATGCTGGAGCGGCCGCCCGGGACGCTGCGGCGCGGTGCGCGGTCGCTGCGCGTTCCGCCGCCCCGGTCCCGGCTGCTGGTCGGTGTTCGTGCGGATGCGGGGCCGGTGCTGCCGTTCGAGACCGTCCTGCATCCGGCGCCCGGCGAGGGCGGTGCGCCGATCGTGGTCCGGGCCGCCGCCGACGAGGGGGCCGCGCCCGAGGGGCACCAGGCGGTCAGCGTGCACGCGGCCGGTGAGGTCACTCGTGAGGGCGTGCCGGACCTGCTGGACCTGCTCGCCGAACGCGGCCTCGACCTGCGGGACCGCGTCGTCACCCGGGTCGAGTCCCCGGTCCCGGCGTACGGACCCACCTGGCGCGGTGCGTGGCGCGGCCTCGGCGTACCCGCCAACCGCACCGGCGTCGGCGGGCTGTTCGTGGTCGGCGGGACGGCGCATCCCGGACCGGGAGTGCCGCTGGTGCTGCTCGGCGCCGCGACGGTCGCCCAGGAGATCGGCCGCGCCTGAGTTGGCGGCCCCGGCCCTGAGTGGTGACCTGAGTCAACCGGTGCTTGCGTACGGACGTCGTCCGTACGCAAGCACCGGTTGACAGCCGGTCAGGACGCGCGGGCGACCGGGCCGACCACGTTGGCGTAGATCTCGCGGGTCGCCGTGGACCGGTTGAGGGTGTAGAAGTGCAGGCCCGGGGCTCCCCCGTCGAGGAGCTTCCGGCACAGCTCCGTGGCGGCCTCCACCCCGATCGCGCGGACGGCCGCCGGGTCGTCCTCGACCGCCAGCAGGCGTTCGGCGAGGTCGGGCGGGAACGCCGCACCCGACAGGGCCGCGAACCGCTGGATCTGCCGGACGTTGGTGACCGGCATGATGCCCGGGATGATCGGGATCTCGCAGGACAGCTTCCGCGCCCGGTCGCGCAGCGCGAAGTAGTCGTCGGCGTCGAAGAAGAACTGCGTCACCGCGAAGTCCGCGCCCGCCGCCGCCTTCGCGGCGAGGTACTCCGCGTCGGCGTCCAGGCTGACCGCCTCCGGGTGTCCCTCGGGGAACGCCGCCACGCCCACGGAGAAGTCACCGAGCTCGCGGACCAGCGTGACGAGCTCGTCGGCGTGGTCGAGCCCCTCCGGGTGCCGGATCCAGGGTTGGTTCGGCCCGCCTTCGGGGTCACCGCGCAGCGCCAGGATGTTGCGGACCCCGGCGTCGGCGTACGAACCGATCACCGAACGCAGCTCCGCGCGGGAGTGCCCCACGCAGGTGAGGTGGGCGACCGGCGTCAGCGTCGTGTCACTGGCGATCCGGGCGATGATCCGGACCGTGCGGTCGCGGGTGCTCCCACCGGCACCGTAGGTGACCGAGACGAACGTCGGCGACAGTGGCTCCAGCTCGCGGATGGCGCGCCACAGCTGCAGCTCGCCCTGGTCGGTCTTGGGTGGGAAGAACTCGAACGAATACGAACGATCACCGCCCGCGAGCAGCTCACGGACGGTTCGGGACGGACGGGGAGCGGAGGACGCGGGCCCAGAAGCCATGCGGCCCAGGCTAGCGGTGCCGCACCCGGCCCCGTCTAGGCTGGCGCGCGTGCCGGACACCACCCAGCCGCATCGTGACCACGCCGAGACCCCCGCCGGGACCGCGCCGGCCGCCGATGATCTTGCTGTGCCGCCTGAGTCGCCCGCGCCCGGGCCGCCCGGGCCGCCCGGGCCGCCCGGGACCGAGGCGGACCTGGCCGCGCTGCGGGCCGGGGTCGACCGGGCGCTGGAGGAGTTCCTCGCCGGTCGCGCCGCCGAGCTGGCCGGCGTGGACGCCGAGCTCCGGATCCAGAGCGACCTGGTGGCGGAGTTCGTCGCGGGCGGCAAGCGGCTCCGGCCGGCGTTCGCCTACTGGGGCTGGCGAGCGGCCGGCGGCGACCCTGACGATCCGCGGATGATGGTGGCCGCCGCGTCGCTCGAGCTGCTGCAGGCCGCCGCGATCGTGCACGACGACCTGATGGACGCCTCCGACACCCGGCGCGGCCGGCCCTCCATCCACCGGCAGTTCGCCGCCCAGCACCGCGAACGCGGCTGGGAAGGGCCGGGCGAGCGGTTCGGCCTGGGCGGTGCGCTGCTGCTCGGCGACCTGTGCCTGTGCTGGTCGGACGAGATGCTGCGCACGTGCGGGTTGCCGCCGGAGCGGCTGCTGCCGGCCCTCGGCTACTTCGACACGATGCGCACCGAGGTGATGGCCGGGCAGTACCTCGACCTGGTGACGCAGTCCGCGGCCGACACGACGATGGCCCGGGCCATGCGGGTGGTGCGGTTCAAGAGCGCGAAGTACACCATCGAACGCCCGCTCCACCTCGGCGGTGCGCTCGCCGGTGCCGGCGAGGACCTGCTCGCGGCGTACTCCGCGTACGGCCTGCCGCTCGGTGAGGCGTTCCAGTTGCGCGACGACGTGCTCGGGGTGTTCGGCGACCCGGTGATCACCGGCAAACCGGCCGGCGACGACCTGCGCGAGGGCAAGCGGACCGCGCTGGTGGCCAAGGCCCTGGAGACCGCGTCCCCCGCACAGGTGGAACGCTTCCAGCGGTGGTTCGGCGACCCGGACCTGGACTCGCAGGGCGTCGGCGAACTCCGCGACATCATCGTCTCCACCGGTGCGCTGGCCGCGGTCGAACACCTCATCGCCGAACTCACCGCGGAAGCGTCACTGGCCCTCGACAAGGCGCCGTTGACAGCCGACGACGCCCGCGCCGCGCTTGCCGGACTGGCCAGAGCCGCCACCCAGCGCACCGGCTGACGCATCCGGCAGCCGGCCGGACGCGCGGGGCGCGGACCACTCCCGGTGCGGCCACATCCAGGTGCGGGCCGGTCACTCCCAGGTGGATACGTCGAGCACCGGGCCCGGGCCCGCGACCACCACCGCCAGCACGCCCTGCTCCCGGTCGGCCGCACGGGTGGCGAACTCCGTCAGCGCGAGCTCGGTCGCCTGCGGGTTCAGCTGCGCGAGCCCCGCCCAGCCCTGCCACCACACCACCACGCCGTGCTCGTCGCGTACTTCGGCAAGAAGCTCGGCGAACGCGTCGAAGCTGCGGCCGAGGTAGGCCGGGAGGCCCAGGGTCTTGGCGACCGCGTCCAGCAACCCGGCCTTGTCGACCACGGTCGCGGTGTCCAGGTCGACGAAGTGCCAGCCCTCCTGGTCGACGACGCCCTTCACCTTGACGGTGGGCGGCGCCGCCGGCCAGCGGTAGACGCCTGGGGTGAGCTCACCGGCCAGCAGCAGGTCCAGCTGCGACATCGGCGACTCCTTTCGCGCTCTGCTGCATGTCGTGGTCTGCGTGTATCCCGGGCCCGGTCACCTCGGTCCTGGGCGCGACCCGACTGTGCGCTGAGGTGTTGCACCCCAGGGGCTGAGTTGCGTCCCCGGGCTGGTTGCGAAGTAGGCGTCCTAGAACGCGAGCACCTGTGCGTGCCGGCGTACTTCCTTGATCCGGTTGCCGGCCAGCGCGTCGATCGGGCGGGTGTCCAGCCGGTCGTCGACGGAGAACAGCCAGCGCACGGTCTCCTCCGCGTCGAAGCCACCGTCGCGCAGGACGGTGAGCGTGCCGGTGAGGCCCTTCAGGATGTGGGCGCCGTCGAGGAACGCCGCGGGCACGTGCAACGCGCCGCGCTCCCCGTGCGGAACGGCGATGAGCTCGCCCTCGCGCAGCAACTGGCGTACCCGGCTGACGTTGACGCCGAGGCGCTCGGCCACCTCGGGGACGTTCAGCCACTCCGGTACGAGGGTGTGGACGTCGGCCAGGCCCCCCTGCCCGGTTTGCCCGGCCGTCTCCGGCTGCTCGGCGTGCTCCGACGGGTCCGTCTGCGTGATCGGCTCGTTCTTGCTCACCCTGCAGAGCCTGCCACGGACGACTTGACGCTAACCGCTGGGTCCGCCAGCAGCCCGGGATCGACGGCCGCGCCGGACTCGGCGATCCTGCGGCCGGCCACGAAGTCGCGTGGCTGGTCGACGGCCAGGACTGCCACCACCCGGGCGTCCGGGCCGAGCCAGAAGACCGACCAGCGAGCGTCGGCGGCCGGGTCACCGCGCCACACCAGCCGGGTGCCCGGCAGGTCCGGTCCGGCGTGGGATTCGGCGGAGGGTCCGGCGACCGGCAGTCCCGCGGCGGGGAGGCCGGCGTACTGCACCATCCGCCCGAACTGCTCACTCCAGACGTACGGGACTGGGTCGTAGGTCTGGGCGCCACCGAGCAGGTTGGCGACCGCGACCGCCGGTGCGCGCAGCGCGTCGTCCCAGTGCTCGCCGCGCACCCGCGTGCCGTAGCGCGGCGACCAGCGGGCGGCGACGTCACCCACCGCGTACACGCCGGGCCGGCCGGCGGCCAGGTCGGCGCCGACCACCACGCCGCGGTCGAGTTCCAGGCCGGAGCCGGCGAGCCAGCCGGTGGCCGGCCGCACCCCCACACCGACGAGTACGACGTCCGCGCGCAGGGTGGTGCCGTCGGCGAACTGGACGGCGTTCGGCCCGACGCCGGCGACCCGGTGGTCGAGGAGGAGATCGGCCCCGGCCTCGGCGTACCACGGCGCCAGGTGCCGCCCGACCTGTGGCGGCAACGCGTGCGCGACCGGGGTCGGCGCCTGCTCCACGACCGTGACCCGGCAGCCGACCGTCCTCGCGGCGGTGGCCACCTCAGCACCGATCCACCCGGCCCCGACGATGACCACGGTCGCGCCCGGCCGCAGTGCCGCCCGCAGCGCGTGGGCGTCCTCGTGGGTACGCAGGTAGCGGGCGCCCTCGCCGGGCAGCACGACCGGCTCGGCGCCGGTGGCGAGCACCAGCCCGTCGAAGTCCAGGTCCGGGCCGGACGTCTCGCCCGGGCCTGCCGTCTCCACCACGTCACCGCGCAGCCGGGTCGCGCGTACGCCGGGGCGGAAGTCCACCCGCAGCCTGTCCGGATCGAACGGCAGCGCCGAGTCGTCGGACTTCCCCGACAGGATCGCCTTCGACAGCGGCGGCCGGTCGTAGGGTCCCCGCGGCTCCGCACCGACCAGCGTCAGCTCACCGGCGTACCCCTGCTCGCGCAGGCCGACCACCGTGCGCAGTCCGGCCAGCCCGGCTCCCACCACCACGACTCGTTCCACGATTCCCGACCCTAGCGTCGGCCGGCCGGCGCGCTCGTTCGGCGCCGAAGTGTGCGAACGCGCCTACCCTGGGCCGATGACCCCCGACGCGAAGTCCGGCCGGACCGTCGGCGCAGCAGCCGACCGGGGCGTGCTCACCGGTGAGGAGTACGCCGACGACTCCCGGCTGTCCGACCGCATCTCCCTCTACGAATGGCAGCGGCCGCGGCTCGATCTCGGCGCGACAGTCCTGGAGAGGCTGCGCGGGCTGCCCGGGCCGGGACCGGTACTGGACGTGGGCTGGGGCACCGGCGCGCTGACCCGGCGGCTGCGCGCGGACCGGCCCGACCTGCGGGTGGTCCCCGTCGACCTCTCGGCCGGGCTGGCGCCGGAGGTGGTGGGCGAGGTGGACCGGCTACCGTTCGCCGACGGGTCGGTGGGCGCGGCGCTGGCGATGCACATGCTCTACTACGCGGCCGACCCGGCGAACGCGGTGCGCGAGCTGCGCCGGGTGCTGCGACCGGGTGGGCGGCTGGTGGCCAGCACGAACGGTGCCGGCGACAAGCCGCAGTGGGCGCGGTTGTGGACGGACACGCTGCGGGACCTGGGCGTCGCCGATCCGCCGCCGTACGACCGGGGCGACTCCCGCTTCGACCTCGAACTGGGTGCCGCGCTGGTGCGGGAGGTGTTCGGCACGGTCGACGTGCACGACCACCGGTACGAGATCGCCGTACCCGAGGCCGGGCCGGTCCTCGCCTACCTGCACAGCACCCGCGGGCAACAGGCCCGGGCGCTGCCGAAGGGCCTGACCTGGGCGGACTTCCGGTCCGCCGCGTCCGACCGAATCCAGGCCGAGGTCGACCGGGCCGGCGCGTTCGTGCTGACCGGCCACACCGGGATACTGACCGCCGTCGCGTGACGCCCGAGGCGTGGGCGGCGGTGCCGAACGTCGTGGTGGCGTACGACACAGCGTGGGGAGATGACGGACGCGGCGGGGCGATGGCGGCGAGCTCGGGCGAGGCCGGGTGTTGCGGGCAGTCGGCGCGGCCTGCCGCCCTTCTCACCTGAGGTCTTTACACTCGAGTCGTCCTAACCGCCATCTCAGCGAGGCCCCTGCGTGGACGTCACGGTCAGCGATCCCCTGGTCGGTCGCCTGCTCGACGGCAGGTACCGCGTGGGACGACGCGTCGCCCGAGGCGGCATGGCGACGGTCTACGAGGCCGTCGACACCCGTCTCGACCGCACCGTCGCCGTCAAGATCCTGCACGCCGGGCTGGTCGAGGACGCCGATTTCGTCCGGCGCTTCCAGCGCGAGGCACGGTCCGCGGCGCGGCTGTCCCACCCGCACGTGGTGGCGGTGTTCGACCAGGGCGCCGACGACGGGACGCCGTACCTCACGATGGAGTACGTCGCCGGCCGCACGCTGCGGGACGCGCTGTACGACGAGGGGCCACTCTCGCCGGAGCGGACGCTGGAACTGCTCGACCAGGTGCTGCAGGCGCTCGCCGCGGCCCACGAGGCGGGCATCGTGCACCGCGACGTCAAGCCGGAGAACGTCCTGCTCGGCCGCCGCGACCAGGGCAACCATGGCGACCACGGCGACGTGGTGAAGGTCGCCGACTTCGGGCTGGCCCGGGCGGTGTCCGCGGCCACCAACACCTCCACCCACGGCCTGCTGATGGGCACGGTGTCCTACCTCGCGCCCGAGCAGGTGACGCACGGCACCGCCGACGCCCGCGCCGACGTCTACGCGACCGGGATCATGGTCTACGAGATGCTGGTCGGCTCCAAGCCGCACGAGGGCGACTCGCCCATCCAGATCGCGTACAAGCACGTCAACGAGGACGTACCCGAGCCGTCGAAGTCCGTCCCCGGCATCCCCGCCTTCCTGGACGCCCTGGTGCTGCGGGCGACCGCCCGCGACCCCGCGGTCAGGCCCGCCGACGCCCGGGTCTTCCTCCGTCACGTCCGCCGGGCGCGCACCGCGCTGCGCGACGGCGTGGACGACCCGGAGCTGACCCAGGACCTCACCGCGTTCCGGCGGCCCGCGGAGCCGCCCACCGAGCACACCCTGATCGCGCCGCTGGAACAGATCCGGGCCGCCTCGGCGGCCGCGCTGGCGCCCGCGGTCGCGCTCCGTCCGGACCGGCTCGACGACGGGCGGCCGGCCGACTACGCGGACGTGCCCGACACCGACGAGCCCGAGCCGCCCCGCCGGGCGTGGTGGCTGCGGGCGCCGCTCGTGGGCGGCCTGGTCGCCGCCCTCCTGCTGGCCGGCGGGCTCACCTGCTGGGCCGCCGGCATCGGCCCGTTCACCAGGGTGCCGCCGGTGGTCGACGTGGCCCAGAAGAAGCTGCCCGGCCTGGCCCAGGAGTCCGGGGTGAAGTTCGTGGTCGCGGGCGAGGTCTACAGCGAGGACGTACGCAAGGGCCACGTCGTGCGGGCCGCGCCGGAGCCGCGCGCCCGCACCTGGCGCGGCGGGCCGGTGCAGGTGTGGATGTCCCTGGGGCCGGAGGTGCACGACGTGCCCCGGCTCGCCGGCACGTCCGAGGACCGCGCCCGGCAACTGCTCGGTGAGGCCCGGCTGCGGGTCGAGGAGGTGCAGACGGCTTTCAGCGACACCATCGGCGCCGGCCGGGTCATCTCCTCCTCCCCCGAGGCCGGCACGCCGCTGCGGCGGGACGGCGAGGTGACGCTGGTCGTCAGCAAGGGCCGGGAGCCGGTCGACCTGCCGCCGGTGGCCGGGATGCCGTTCGCCGCGGCCAACACCACGCTCACCGCGCTGGGGTTGAAGGTCACCCGGGTGGACGCGTTCTCCGACCAGGTGCCGGCCGGTCAGGTGATCGATCAGCAGCCCCAGCCCGGCCGGGTCTTCCGGGGCGACACGGTGCGGATCGCGGTGTCGAAGGGGCCGGAGTTCGTCCCCGTCCCGCCGGTGGCGCGGATGCCGGTGCCCCAGGCGCAGAAGACGCTCACCGACGCCGGTTTCCGGGTGCAGGTGAAGCGCAACCCCGTCTACGTCGGGCTGAACGTCGTCGTCACCCAGACGCCGGCCGGGAACGCCCGGGCGCGCGTCGGCTCGGTGATCGTCCTGGACATCGTCTGAGCCGACCCCGAGCCACCGGCCGACCAGCCGCTCTCCGCGGCGGCTCCGGCAACGCGGGTGCGCCAACGACAGGTTGACTGCTTGGGTGAGCCCATGGATCTCGACGCCCGTATCGCTCTCGTCACCCGCACCTGGGTCCCTACTCAGCAACTGCACGCGGGCAATGTGGCCTGGCACGGCAGTGGGTGCGACGGCGCCCCACCCGCCGACGCGACCCTCGACGGCGATGGCTGGTTCGCCGAGGTGTGGCACCACGACGACGAGGGGGAGGCCGAGGGGCACTTCTCTCCCGACCTGTCGCCGGACGAACGGCGCCGCGCGTTCGACGGGATCCGCTCGCATGCGCCTCGCGGTTCGATCAGCCTGGTGACGGACTCACCGATGGCGGACACGCTTCGCGCGGCCGGCGCGCATGACCTCGGCGGGCCGTTCTTCCTCCTCCAGCATCGTGGTCTCGACCAGCTGCCGAGCCTGCCCCTGCTACCCGGGTACAGCATCCTGGCTGCCGAGGAAGCCGGAGAACACGCCCGCGTCGACGCACACCGCCGCGCCTGGGCACCAGCTCGCATCAAGGACCTACTCGGCCTGCCGGTGACCGGCGATGAGCCTCATAGCGGCTTCACGCTCGACAAGTACGAAGCGATGAAGGCCGTCACCCTCTATCGGCCCGAACTCGACCTCGTGGTCATGGCACCGGACGGCAGCCCGGCGGCATTCGCACTTGGCTGGTACGACGATCGCTCCCGAAGCGTCCTCTTCGAGCCGGTCGGCACGAGCCCGGAGCATGCCCGGCGCGGTCTGTCCCAGGCTGTCTGCGTCGCGGTGATGACGAAGGCCCGGGAGCTGGGCGCCACGCAGGCGGTCGTAGGTCCGCGGGGCGACGATGCGTATCCGGCGCCGCGGCGGCTCTACCGGACCCTCGGCTTCGCCACTCTGGCCCGCACCTGCACGCTGGCATGGGGTGCGGACCAGCGGCGTGACCTGGGCAGTCGGAGCGGCGCAGACGTCTGAGATGGTGGGCCGGTGGCATCCTCAGCTCGCCCGAGCGCACCGGCCCGCGCCGCGGCGACCGCGCGGGGCCCCAGAGCCCGCGCGCGGCGGCCCGTCCCGCCGATCGGCAGCCATCTTCCGGTGGGCGCCGGGCTGGTCAGGGGTGCGTTCCGTACGGCCGTCGACATCGGCGCGGAGGCATTGCAGGTCTTCGTCGGCAACCCGCGCGGCTGGGCACGCGCCGCCGGAGATCCCGAGCAGGACGAGGCGTTCCGCTCCCGGTGCGCGGACGCCGGGATCCGCGTGTTCGTGCACACGCCGTACCTCGTGAACTTCGGCTCCCCCACACCCGCCACCCTCGAACGCTCGGCAGACATCGTGGCCCACAACCTCGTCCGGGCGTACGCCATCGGCGCCGAAGGTGTCGTCGTGCACACGGGTTCGGGTGTGGCCGAGGGCAGCCGCGAGGTCGCGATGCGGCAGGTACGCGAGTCGCTGCTGCCGATCCTGGACGCGTTGCCCGACGGCGCTCCCACGCTCCTGCTCGAACCCACCGCCGGCCAGGGCCAGTCGCTGTGCTCGGGGGTGGACGACCTCCCGGCCTACCTCGCCGCGCTCGACGACCATCCACGGCTGGGGATCTGCCTGGACACCTGCCACGTGTTCACGGCCGGAGCGCCGCTGGACACACCGGGCGGCACGACCGCGACCCTGGACCGGCTGGTCGCGCTGGCCGGCGCCGACCGGCTGAGACTGGTGCACGCCAACGACTCCAAGGATCCGCGCGGCAGCTTCCGCGACCGGCACGAGCGCATCGGCCAGGGACACATCGGCGCGGGCGCGTTCGAGGAACTGCTGCGCCATCCGGCGGTGGCGGGCGTGCCCGTGGTCGTGGAGACCCCCGGCGGCGTCGAGGCGTCCCGTGAGGACATCGCCGCGCTCAAACGTGCGAGGGGACGGTGAGCGGCGACATCCGCCACACCGGCAGCGCGGGCAACGCGGGCAACACCGGCAACACAGGCGACACCGGCAACGCTGGTTCCGTCGACGCGCCGTCCTCCCACACCGGCCGGCCCGGTGAGCATCCCGAGGGCGGGCACGGAAGCGCGGTGCCGAAGCTGGCCGTGATCGGACTGCTCGCGGTCACCGCCTCCTGGGGGTCGACGTTCTTCCTCATCAAGGACGTGGTCACCCGGGTGCCGGTGCCGGACTTCCTCGCCGTGCGGTTCGCCATCGCCGCCGTCGTGCTGGGGGTGTTCGCCGCGCCGACGCTCGCCCGCCTCGGTGCGGTCGCGTGGCGGCGGGGCGCCGTGCTCGGTCTGCTCTACGGACTTGCCCAGATCGCCCAGACCGAAGGGCTGGCGCACACCTCGGCGTCGGTGTCGGGGTTCGTCACCGGGATGTACGTCGTCCTCACGCCGGTGCTGGCCGGGGTGCTGCTCCGCCACCGGATCGGGCGGGCCACCTGGATCGCGGTGGCACTGGCCACCGCCGGGCTGGCCGTCCTCGCCCTGCGGGGGTTCGCCTTCGGACCCGGTGAGCTGCTGACGCTGCTGTCCGCGGGGTTGTACGCGCTGCACATCGTGGCGCTCGGCGCGTGGACCAGCCTGCGGGACGCGTTCGGGCTGTCCGTCGTACAGCTCGGCGTCATCGCGGTGGTGTGCGGCATCGCGGCCGCTCCCGGCGGGATCACCGTGCCGGACCGGACCGGCGACTGGATCGCCCTGCTCTACATGGCGCTGATCGCGGGCGCGTTCGCACTGGTGACCCAGACCTGGGCGCAGGCACACCTGCCGCCGACCCGGGCCGCGGTCATCATGTGCATGGAACCGGTGTGGGCGTCGGCGTTCGCGCTGGTGTTCGGCGGGGAGTCCCCGACCGTCCGGATGGTGGCCGGAGGCGGACTTATTCTGGCCGCGATGTACACCGCCGAACTCGCGCCGAGGCGCCGTCTCCCGGCGGAGACTCCCCACCTGCCGGTTTGAGACCGAGGTGTTACGGGGGCGAGTCGGTAAACGCCTTCCGGTGCCCTAGCATCTGCGCCAGCATCTACGTGATCATCACCTGGGAACGTTCCCAGAACTGACCGCAGAACTGCCCGCCGGGGCGTGTCCGGAAGGAGGTCGTTGGTTCGGCGTCATCCTTACTCACCGGAGGCATCACCTTGTCAGTAAGCACGCAGGACTCGCTGGACACCGGCTCGCCGGCCCGGCGGAGCAGCACCTCGTCGCGGCCGGGCTGGACCCCGCGCGACAAGGCCAATCTCAGGAAAGGGCTGGTGTTCATCGGCCCGTGGATCGTGGGGACCCTCGCGTTCGTGGTCTTCCCGATCTTCTACTCGCTGATCATCAGCCTTACCAAGTACAGCGGCATGCAAACCCCGCTGTGGGTCGGACTCAGCAACTACACCCGGTTGTTCCAGGACCCGCTGGCCTGGACGTCCATCTTCAACACGCTGTTCTACTCCGGCTGGGCGGTGCCGGTCGGGCTCGTCGTGGCCCTGCTGCTCGCGCTGGCGATGAACCGCAGCGTCCGTGAGGTGGCGGTCTACCGCACCGTCCTCTATCTGCCCTCGCTCGCGCCCGTCTTCGCGATGTCGTTCATCTTCATCGTGCTGGTCAACCCCGGCACCGGCATCGTCAACCAGGCGATCGCGTTCTTCGGCGGCCAGGAGCGCGACTTCCTCGGCGACCCGACCACGGCGAAGATCGTCATCGTGGCGATGGCCCAGCTCGGCGCCGGCAACGCGGCGCTCATCTACCTGGCCGGCCTGAACAACATCCCGCAGACGTTGTACGAGGCCGCCCGCATCGACGGCGCCAGCTCGCTCCAGTCGTTCTTCCGCATCACGCTGCCGCTGCTCACCCCGTCGATCCTGTTCAACCTCATCACCGGGATCAGCGGTGGTCTGCAGGTGTTCACCCAGGCCTACATCCTCACCGGCGGCGGGCCGAACAACGGCACGTTGTTCTACATGCTCTACCTGTACCGCAACGCGTTCAGCTACGCCGACCTCGGCTACGCGTCGGCGCTCGCGGTCGTGCTCTTCCTCATCGGGGTCGTGCTGGCCCTGCTCGTCTACCAGGTCTCGCGACGCTTCGTGAACTACGAAGTCGCCTCCTGACCGCGGGCTCCCAACACGTTTCCCGACGCTGCGAAGGACTTTCCATGACCACACAAACCGATACACCCGGCGCGCGCCTCGGCGGCGCCGGCCCAGTGATGTCGGCCCGGGAGCGCACGTGGCGCACCTTGGGAGACCGCATCGGCGTCCGGGTCTTCCTGGTCGCGATGTCGGTGCTGTTCCTGCTGCCGATCTACTGGATGATCATCACCTCGCTGAAGTCCAACGAGGAGCTGGGGATCACCCCGGCGACGCTGTTCCCGCAGGTGCTGCACTGGGACAACTACGTCGAGGCGTTCAAGGCGTTCCCGTTCGCGACGTACTTCGGCAACTCGCTGCTCATCACCGTGCTCAGCGTCATCGGCTCGATCGTCTCCAACCTGATCGTCGCCTACGGTTTCTCCTGCCTGGAGTGGCGCGGGCGGGACAAACTCTTCTACATCGTGCTCGCCACGCTGTTCATTCCGTTCCCGATCGCGCTCATCCCGACGTTCGACCTGTTCGCCTGGCTGCACTGGATCAACACCCTGCTGCCGCTGGTCGTCCCGAACTTCCTCGGCAGCGCGTTCTTCATCTTCCTGCTCCGGCAGTTCCTGCTGCAGATTCCGCGTGAGCACCTGGACGCGGCGCGCATCGACGGTGCGAGCGAGGCGCGGATCCTGTGGCAGGTGGTGTTCCCGATGGCCCGGCCCGCGGTCGCGGCGGTGGCCATCTTCACCGCCGTCGGCGCCTGGAACGACTTCCTGGGGCCGCTGCTCTACCTGCAGGACGAGGCCAAGCAGACGCTGGCCATCGGCATCCAGGCGTTCCGCAGCACCCACGACGTGCAGTTCAACCTGCTGATGGCCGCGTCGTTGATGATTCTCGCGCCGTTGGTGATCCTCTTCTTCGCCGCGCAGAAGTACTTCATCCGCGGCATCACCCTCGGGAGCTTCAAGTGAGCGAGACGACGCCGAACGAGAAGACACCGACAGGACGGGCAGACATGAGGTCGCGACCACGTCGTATCCGAAGGGTCGTCCTCGCCGTGCTCGCCATGGCGCTGGTGGCAGGTACGGCGGGTGCGTGCTCGGGAAACTCCTCCGACCGCAAGCTGCTGGTCTGGACCCAGCTCGGGGGCGAACGCGAACTCAAGGCGCAGAACCTCGTCATCGACGCGTTCGAGAAGGCCAACCCCGGCGTCACGGTGCAGATCGTGCCGAAGTCGGGGCAGTTCACCGGCGACTCCGCGGCACTGATCGCCGCGGTGCGCGGCAACACCCCGCCGAACGTCTACATCATCGACCGGTTCACCACCGCGCAGGCGGCCTCGGTCGGGTTGTTCGAGGACCTGCAACCGCGCATTGACAAGGACGGGGAGAACCTCCGCAGCAAGTACCTCCCGTACGCCGCGGACGAGGCGACGTACAAGGGCGACATGTACGCGCTGCCGTTCGACACCGACGTGCGCGGGCTGATGTACAACAAGAAGACCATGCGCGACGCCGGCATCGACCCGGCGGTGCTCGACCCGAAGAACGGCCCGCCGACCATCGACGAGGTCGTCGCCCTCGGCAAGAAGATGGACAAGAAGGACAAGCGCGGGAACTACACCCGGATGGGCTTCATCCCCTGGGACGGTCAGGCGTTCCACGCCACCTGGGCGATCATCAACCGGGCGCAGTGGTTCGACGACAAGACCTGCGAGCTCACCCTGAACAGCCCGGGGTGGACCAAGGCGATGCAGGACTTCGCCGACTGGGCCAAGGAGTTCGACTACTCCCGGGTGCAGACGTTCCTCGCGACCTACCGGCCGCCGAACCAGCCGCCCACCCAGTCGCCGTTCTACACCGGCCACATCGGGATGGCCGTCGACGGCAACTGGTCGGTCGGCAGCATCAAGGAGTACGCCCCGAAACTCGACTACGGCGTGACCTACCTGCCGGTGCCGAAGAAGGGCGACAAGCCGCTGACCTGGGCCGGTGGTTTCGCGCTGACCATGCCCAAGGGCGCACCGAACCAGGACCTCACCTGGAAGTTCATGAAGTTCATGGCCGGTGAGCAGGGCCAGCGCATCTACGCCAAGTCGGCCAGCAAGATCCCGACCTGGCAGAGCCTGGTCGACGACAAGAGCGTCACCGGCGACCAGGGCATCTTCCCGAGCATGGTGAAGTTCACGACCTCGCGGCCGCCGCTGCCGGTGGGCGCGCAGATCTCGGACTCCATGGACGCCGCGCAGCAGGCGGTGCTCCTCGGCGACTCCACGCCGAAGGAGGCGCTGTCGATCGCGCAGGACCGGGCCGGTCCGCAGATGAAGCAGTTCTGCCCGTTCAAGCTGCCCTCCCACCCGGAGTAGCGGAACGGCGGAACCCGCGAACACCTTTGCCGGCGGCGATCCCGCCCGCTGAGGAGCTGACGACGAGAACGGCGGGGCGGTCGGGCCTACGGTCCGACCGCCCCGCCGTTTCGGGTGCCGACCGCCGTTGGACCGGGAGAGTACGGCGTACAGCGACTGGGACAGGTCCGGCTGTGCTCGCCTGGTTTCCAGCCGGGTCCGGCCCGGTTCCGGCCCGGTTCCCGGCCCGTTCCGGTCGGGTTCCGCCCTCCACGCACGCCGGCGCCGGTGATCTGCGACCATGACTGGGTGCAGGGTCGGCACTTCGGAGCGGATGTCACACCGGAGCGCCTGGCGCGAATCGACGCCCGCCGGGGTGTACCGCCAGGGCAGACCTGTGTGTCCTCGTGGAAGGTCATGCACTACGGCCGGGTCCCGCGCTCGACCGATCCGCAGGGCTGGGACTTCCGCGTCATCGGCGCCACCGCCAGCGGCACCGAGCACATCCTGGACTTCGCGACCCTGGCCGCCCTCCCCCGGGTCGACGTGCTGGCCGACCTGCACTGCGTGAACGGGTTCAGCCTGCTCGACCTGACCTGGACGGGCATCCCCACCCGGGCACTGCTGGAGCTGGCGCCGCCCCGTGAGGACGTACGCCACGTCATGGCCTGGGCGCAGTACGGCTACTCCGCCAACCTCCGGCTCGCCGACCTGCAGGCCGAGGGCACCCTGCTGGCGACCGGCGCGGGTGGTGAGGACCTCTCCCCCGAACACGGCGGGCCGCTCCGCCTGGTGCTCCCCCACCTGTACGCCTGGAAGGGCCCGAAGTGGCTCCGGGCGATCGAGTACCTCACCGAGGACCGGCGCGGCTTCTGGGAGGAACGCGGCTACCACAACTCCGCCGACCCCTGGTCGGGCGAGCGGTACGCCTACCAGGAAGGCGCCGCCGCCGGCCCGAACTAGGTCGTGTGGACTCCTCCGTTCGGGCCGGGATCCCAGCGTACGAAGGCGTCTGCCGACCCGCCGCACAACCGCAACCTGATTGAGACCTCGGCCGCGTCCACATGCCGGACGTTTCGGTCAACGGAGCCGAGTCCGCCGGTTACGCTCACCCTCTCGCCGGCCGGAGTGTGGCCGGTGTGGGACGGAGGTGCGCCTCACATGGTCGTGGTGATGAATCCTGGCGCACCGCCGGAGCACCTTGCCGCGGTGGTGGCCCGGATCGAGTCGGCGGGTGCGCAGGCGTTCGTGAGCCGGGGCATGGACCGCACCATCGTCGGGGTCATCGGCGAGGGGTCACGCATGGCCGAGCTCACCCTCGCGGGGATGCCGGGCGTGGCCACCGTTCTCCGGGTCACCGAGCCGTACAAACTCGTCAACCGCCAGGCCCGGACCGAACGCTCCGTCGTGTGGGTCGGTTCCGGCGGCCGCGAGGTGCCGGTCGGCCCGGGGACCTTCACCCTGATCGCCGGTCCGTGCGCGGTGGAGAGTGCCGCGCAGACGCTCGGCGCGGCCCGGCTGGCGGCCGGCGCCGGGGCCACCCTGCTGCGCGGCGGGGCGTACAAGCCGCGCACGTTTCCCGCCGGCTTCCAGGGGCTGGGCAAGGACGGGTTGCGGATCCTCGCCGACGTCCGCGAGGCCACCGGACTGCATGTCGTCACCGAGGTGATCGACCCTGCCGACGTCGACCTGGTGGCGTCGTACGCCGACATGCTCCAGATCGGCGCGGCCAACATGCAGAACTACCCGCTGCTGGACAGCGTGGGCCGCCAGGACAAGCCTGTCCTGCTGAAGCGCGGGCTGCAGGCCAGCGTGGACGAGTGGCTGATGGCCGCGGAGTACCTCGCCCAGCGCGGCAACTGCGAGATCGTGCTCTGCGAACGCGGCATCCGGACGTTCGAGACCGCCACCAGCGCCACGCTCGACCTGGCGTCGATCCCGCTCGTCCAGCGGCTGTCCCACCTCCCGGTCGTGGTCGACCCGACGCACGCCGCCGGCCGCCGGGACCTGATCGTGCCGCTGGCCCGGGCGGCGATCGCCGCCGGAGCGGACGGCCTGCTGATCGACGTGCACCCCGACCCGGAGAACGCCCTGGTCGACGGTGCGCAGGCGCTGGCCGGTGCCGAACTACGCGAGCTCGCCACGGCCGTACGCCGGCTGCCGCCGATGCTCGGCCGCAGGGCGGCCCTGCCGCGTGGTGAGGGCGCGGATGCCGTACGCCTGGGTTCGCCGGCGTCCTGAGCGCTGCCCGTTCCCCTTCAGGCTCCCCTACTTCAGGGCGGTGGTCAGCACCTCGCCCGCATGCCGGCAGCCGGCCTCGTCCACGTCCAGGTGGGTGACCAGCCGCAGCGCGGTCGGCCCGAGGACGGACACCAGGACCCCGGCCGCCCGGGCCCGCTCGGCGACCTCGGCCGCGCCGGTGCCGATCCCGGCGGCGGCCAGGTCGAGCACCACGATGTTGGTCTGTACGCCGGCCGGCTCGACGATGCCGGGCGCGACCTCGGCCAGCCGGTCGGCCAGGGCGCGGGCGTTCGCGTGGTCCTGCGCGATCCGGTCCAGGTGGTGGTCCAGGGCGTACATCCCGGCCGCGGCGAGCACCCCGGCCTGCCGCCAGCCGGCGCCGAGCCGCTTGCGCCAGACCCGGGCGTCGGCGATCGCCGCCGCCGGCCCGGCCAGCAGCGAGCCCACCGGCGCGCCGAGTCCCTTGGACAGACAGACCGACACCAGGTCGGCGCAGGCGGCGTAGGTGCCCGGCGCCACCCCGGTCGCGGCGCAGGCGTTCCACAGCCGGGCGCCGTCCAGGTGCACGCCGACGCCGTTGGCCGCGGTGAGCTCGCGCAACTCGCGCAGGGATTCCAGCGGCTGGATCGACCCGCCGCCGAAGTTGTGGGTGTTCTCCACCGACACCGCGGCGGTGGACACGAAGTAGGGCCCGGCGTCCGGCGCGAGCAGTTCGCGTACGGCCGCCAGGTCGACCAGTCCGCGCGGATGCGACCACGTCCGGCTGGTGACGCCGAAGACCGTCGCGTGGGCGCCGAGCTCCGCGCGGGCGATGTGCGCCCGCGCCTCGCACAGCACCTCCTCCCCCGGCTTCACCAGGGCGCGGACGCCGAGCAGGTTGGCCAGCGAACCGGTGACGGTGAACAGCGCCGCCTCGGTGCCGAGCAGATCGGCGACGCGTTCCTCCAGGGCGCGGCAGGTGGGGTCCTCGGCGTACACGTCGTCGCCGACCTCGGCCCGGGCCATCGCCGCCCGCATCCCCGCCGTCGGCGTGGTCACGGTGTCGCTTCGCAGGTCCACCGGACGGTCGCGGTCCGTGTTCTCCACCTCGGCGTTCTCCAGCTCGGTGTTATCCAGCTCGGCCACGACCTGCACGCTAGCCGACCTCGCCGGTGTTCAGGTGCCCGGCCGATAGCAGACACGTCCGGCCGGAGCGGACCGGGCCAAACCTAAGGTGGACGAATCGCTCAACGAAGGGAACCTCGAGGAATGGGCACCATTCGCGAAGCGGACCACCAGCACTGGCGCGAGCACGGGTACGTCGTGGTGCCCCTGCTCGACGACGACCAGGTACGAGCGACCGTCGAGAACATCCACGAGTACATGCCGCCGTGGGAGGAGTACGCCCGGCACCCGCGGTGGTACGAGGAGTCGGTCGCCGCGAAGAGTGGGCGGCTGCGCACGTTCGCCACCTTCCCCTTCGTCGGTGACGCGCTGAACGAGACGACGCTGCATCCGGAGCTGATCGCGTTCGCCGAAAGGGTCATCGGCACCGACCGGCTGATGCTCAGCCACGGCCAGCTGGGCGGGAAGTACGCGGGTACGCGCGACTTCGAACAGCAACTCCACCTTGACTACGGCAACAACACGCTGGTGTGCCCGCCGCCGGACGACGAGATCGTCGACCTGCCGGCGATCATCTACTACACCGACGTGACCGTGGACCTCAGCCCCACCTACGTGGTGTCGCAGAAGTTCACCCGCGACCTCCCCCGGGAGCCGCGTTTCCACACCCGCGAGGGATCGCCGGAGGTGTACGCACACGAGGTGCCGGTGGTCGTTCCGGCCGGGTCGGTGCTGATCTACTCGATGAACACCTTCCACCGCGGTTCCGCGCTCACCGCGTCCGAAGGCCTGAGGTATGCCCAGAACATCGGCTTCAAGCGGGTGGACACCCCGTGGTGTGGCCAGGTGACGTTCCAGCACGACGGCGGCAGCCCGGAGATGAACCACTTCCTGGAGCACGCCACCCCACGCCAGCGTGAGTTCGTCGGCTTCCCCCGGGTGGGCGACGCGTACTGGAACAAGTCCACCGTCGCCAACGTCGGCGCCCGCTACCCCGGCATGGACATGAGTCCGTACCTCGCCGCGATCTCCTAGAGCAAGCCCTGGAGGGGCCTGGAAAGCCCTGGAAAAGAAGGCCTGTTCCGGCCGCCCGGTCGCCACATCCGGGCACAGGTAACCGGCTCAGGACGTACGCGTTGTCCTGCCCCCGGCAACCCTCCTACGATCTGGCGAAGATCCACCGACGGCGGAGGTTCCCTTCACTCATGCGAATCCAACCCACTCCCGAGGACCTGATCGAGCTGACGTCCTCCTGGCAGGGCGAGCGCTTTCCGGACGGGCGGCCGAAGGTCCCTGACGAGGTGCTGGAGGAGATCCGGCTGGCCACCACCGAGGAGGCGTGGGGTGTCCTCCGCCGGCAGGGCCACGACCGCCAGTTCGCAGGTGGCTGGCGCCAGACCCACCCCGGCAACGTCCTCGTCGGCCGGGCGGTCACCTCGCAGTTCCTGCCGCACCGTCCCGACTTCGACAGTGCGGTCGTCGCCGCAGGTGCCCGCGAGGGTCACCTCGCACCCGACAAGCAGAACTCCTGGATCATCTCCACGCTGGTGCCCGGCGACGTCATGGTCACCGACATCTTCGGCAAGGTCCGCGACGGCACGGTTGTCGGTGACAACCTCAGCACCGCCATCGCCGCACGCACCGGTGTCGGCGCGGTGATCCACGGTGGCATCCGTGACTACCAGGGAATCAGCCAACTCGACGGCGGTGTCAACTTCTTCTTTCGCGACGCCGACCCGACCGCGATCAGGGACGTGACCCTGGCCGGCATCAACCTTCCCGTCCGGATCGGCGACGCGACCGTGCTCCCCGGCGACGTGGTGCTCGGAACGCCGAGCGGACTCATCTTCATCCCACCGCACCTGGCCGCCATGGTCGCCGAGTCCAGTGCGGACATCCGTACCCGCGACGTCTTCGGCAAGCTCCGGTTGGCAGAGCAGGTCTACAGCAGCGCGGAGATCGACGTCGGCACGTGGGAAAGCCACATCGAGGAGGACTTCCAGCGATGGCGCAAGGAGCAGGAGCAGGCGGACCGGGCCGGGCAGGCCACGACCAGGAGCTGACCGGCGACCAGTTGCTGGACCGGGTGAACACCCACTCTCGGCCCAGCGACCTGAGGATCACCGACCTGCGGGTGGCCTCGCTCACCGGGGTGCCGTTCCGGTCCACGATCATCCGGATCGACACCAACCAGGGCATCAGCGGGTACGGCGAGGTACGCGACGGCGCGAGCCGCAGCTTCGCCCTGCTGCTGAAGGCCCGGCTGGTCGGTGAGAACCCCTGCAACGTCGACAAGCTCTTCCGCGCCATCAAGCAGTTCGGCCACCACGGCCGGCAGGGCGGCGGGGTGTGCGGTGTGGAGATGGCGCTGATGGACCTTGCCGGCAAGGCGTACGGCGTTCCGGCGTACGCCCTGGCCGGCGGGAAGTTCCGCGATCGGGTGCTCTGCTACGCCGACACCCCGAACTCCCCCGACCCGCAGGTGCTCGCCGAACGGCTGGTCGGGCGGCGCAAGCTGGGCTACCAGTTCCTGAAGATGGACGTGGGCATCAACCTGCTCTGGGACGTGCCCGGTGCGCTGATCGCACCGCCGGGCGCCCGCGAGCAGACCACCACGATGCACCCGTTCACCGGGATCCGGGTCACCGACAAGGGCGTCGACCTGCTGGCCGAGCACGTCGCGACCGTACGTGAGGCGGTGGGGTACGACATCCCGCTGGCCGTCGACCACTTCGGCCACATCGGCGTCGACTCCTGCCTGCGGGTCGGCCGGGCGCTGGAGCCGTTCGCCCTTGCCTGGCTGGAGGACCTGGTCCCGTGGCAGTTCACCGCCCAGTGGCGGGAGCTCACCACGGCACTGTCAACCCCGACCTGCACCGGGGAGGACATCTACCTCGCGGAGAACTTCAAGCCGCTGCTGGAGGCCGAGGCGATCCGGATCGTGCACCCCGACCCGGCCACCTCCGGCGGCATCCTGGAGACCAAGCGGGTCGGCGACCTCGCCGAGGAGCACGGCGTCGCGATGGCGCTGCACATGGCCGCCTCGCCGATCGCGACGCTGGCGAGCGCCCACATCGCGGCGGCCACGCACAACTTCCTGGCGCTGGAACACCACGCCGTGGACGTGCCGTGGTGGAGCGACCTGGTGACCGGGCTGCCCAGCCCGCTGATCGAGGACGGCCACATCACCGTGCCGGACAAGCCCGGGCTGGGCTTCGACGACATCAACGAGGAACTCTTCCGCGAGCACCTCGACCCGGCGTTCCCGAGTTTCTTCGAGCCGAGCGAGGTGTGGGACACCGAGGTTCACCGGGACCGGCTGTGGAGCTGACCACGGCGGCTCACAAAGGCCGATGAACGAACGGGCCGGGCGACTCCCCTGTGGGGAGCACCCGGCCCGTTCGTGGCGTACGGCGAAACCTCAGGCGCGGTGCAGCATCTCCGCGACGAGGAACGCGAGCTCCAGCGACTGCGCGCGGTTGAGCCGCGGATCGCACACGGTCTCGTACCGGTGCACCAGGTCGGCCTCGGCCAGGGCGTGCCCGCCGCCCACGCACTCGGTCACCGCGTCGCCGGTGAGCTCGACGTGCAGCCCGCCCGGCACGGTGCCGAGCGACCGGTGCACCTCGAAGAAGCCCTCGACCTCCTCCAGTACGTCGTCGAAGCGGCGCGTCTTGTAGCCGTTCGGCGCCTCGAAGGTGTTGCCGTGCATCGGGTCGCACACCCAGGCGACCGAGGCGCCGCTCGCGGTGACCTTCTCCACCAGCTCAGGCAGCGCGTCGCGGATCCGGCCCGCACCCATCCGGGTGATGAACGTGAGCCGGCCCGGCTCGCGGTCGGGGTCGAGCCGCTCGATCAGCGTCAGCGCGTCCTGCGGGGTCGTGGTGGGGCCGAGCTTCACCCCGATCGGGTTGCGCACGTGCCGGGCGAACTCCAGGTGCGCGCCGTCGAGCTGACGGGTCCGCTCGCCGATCCACAGGAAGTGGCCGGAGGTGTCGTAGGGCAGGCCGGTCCGGGAGTCGATCCGGGTGAGGGCCTCCTCGTAGTCGAGCAGCAGGGCCTCGTGGCTGGCGTAGAAGTCGACGGAGTGGAACTCCGCCGGGTCCGCGCCGCAGGCGTGCATGAACGAGATGGCCCGGTCGATGTCGCGGGCCATCCGGTCGTAGCGCTCACCGACCGGGCTGTCGCGCACGAAGTCGGTGTTCCACGCGTGCACCTGGCGCAGGTCTGCCTCGCCGCCGACGACGAACGCCCGGGCGAGGTTGAGCGTGGCCGCCGAGGAGTGGTACATCCGCACCAACCGGTCCGGATCGGGCGTGCGGTCCTCGGGGGTGAACGGGAAGCCGTTGACCGCGTCGCCGCGGTAGGCGGGCAGCTCGACGCCGTCGCGCACCTCGGTCGGCTTGGACCGCGGCTTGGCGTACTGACCGGCGATCCGCCCGACCTTGACCACCGGCACGCTGCCGGCGTAGGTGAGGATCACCGACATCTGCAGGATCGTGCGGAGTTTGTTGCGCAGCGCGTCCGCGCCGACGCCGTTGAACGTCTCCGCGCAGTCACCGCCCTGCAGGAAGAACGCCCGCCCCGCCGCGACGTCGGCGAGCCGCGCCTTGAGGGAGTCGCACTCGCCGGCGAAGACCAGCGGAGGGAACGTCCGCAGCTGTGCGGCGGCGGCCCGCACCGCACCCGCGTCGGGCCATTCCGGCTGTTGGGCGGCCGGGAGGTCACGCCAGGCCTGGAGAGAGTTCACGTCACGAGAGTATGACCGGGGCCGGCGCGCGGACGCGCCGACCCCGGACGACGATCTTCGAGGAGCGGCTCAGCCGAACAGGACGCCGGCCTCGGCGTACAGCTCGGGGGTGACGACCTTCAGCTCACGGGTGGCCTCGGCCAGCGGTGCCCGCACGATGTCGGTGCCGCGCAGCGCGACCATCTGGCCGAAGTCGCCGTCGTGCACCGCCTCGATCGCGTGCAGGCCGAACCTGGTGGCCAGCCAGCGGTCGAACGCGGTCGGCGTGCCGCCGCGCTGGGTGTGGCCGAGGACGACCGCGCGGGCCTCCTTGCCGGTCCGCTTCTCCAGCTCCGCGGCGATCATGTCGCCCACCCCGCCGAGGCGGACGTGGCCGAAGGAGTCCAGCTCCTCGTTGGCGAGGGCGTGGGTGCCCTCCTTCGGGGTGGCACCCTCGGCGACCACGATGATCGGCGAGAAGTTGGTACGGAAGCGGCTCTCGACGTCCTCGACGACCTTCTCCAGGTCGAACGGCACCTCGGGGATCAGGATGACGTTGGCGCCACCGGCGAGGCCGGAGTGCAGCGCGATCCAGCCCGCGTGCCGGCCCATGACCTCCACCACGACGATCCGGTGGTGCGACTCGGCCGTGGTGTGCAGCCGGTCGATCGCCTCGGTGGCGATGTTGACCGCAGTGTCGAAGCCGAACGTGAAGTCGGTGGCGCCGAGGTCGTTGTCGATGGTCTTCGGCACGCCGACGACGTTGACACCGAGCTCGGACAGCTTCGTCGCCACGCCGAGGGTGTCCTCGCCGCCGATCGCGACCAGGGCGTCCACGCCGTTGCTCGCCAGGTTTTCCTTGATCCGCTCGACGCCGCCGTCCACCTTGAACGGGTTGGTCCGCGACGATCCGAGGATGGTTCCGCCGCGCGGGAGGATGCCCCGCACCTGCGGGATGCCGAGTTCGCAGGTGACGTTTTCCAGCGGGCCCTTCCAGCCGTCCCGGAACCCGACGAAGTCATAGCCGTACTCGGACGCTCCCTTGCGTACGACGGCCCGGATGACCGCGTTCAGTCCTGGGCAGTCGCCACCACCAGTGAGCACACCAACTCGCATTGACAGTCCTTTCCAAGACTGCAAGAACAGGTCCTGTCGAGCCTAGCCCTGCCGGGTTCGCCGCCCTCCGCAGGGCCGCCGTCAGGTCTCGTCAGGTCCCGTCAGGTCTCGTCGGCGCTGTCGAGTCCGCTTTCCAGGGCGTACCGGACGAGTTCGACCCGGTTGTGCAACTGGAGCTTGCGCAGGGTGTTCTGGACGTGGTTCTGCACGGTTCGGTGGGAGAGCACCAGTCGGTCGGCGATGTCCTTGTAGCTCAGCCCCTTGGCCACCAGCCGCAGCACCTCGGTCTCCCGCTCGGTCAGCTGCGGGGCGACCGGCTCGGCCGCGCGGGACGCGCCCGACAGGCGGCGGAACTCCCCCAGCACGAGGCCGGCGAGCCCGGGGGTGAAGACGGCGTCGCCGGCGGCGGTCCGGCGTACGGCATCGAGAAGCTCCTCGCGGGAGGCGGACTTCACGAGATAGCCGGCGGCACCGGCCTTGACCGCGGCCAGCACGTCCAGCTGCTCGGCGCTGGCGGACAGGATCAGCACCCGGGTGCGGGACTCGCTCTCGGCCAACCGGCGGGTCACCTCGACGCCGCCGAGGACCGGGATCTGCAGGTCGAGCACCACCACGTCGGGCCGGGTCGCCTCCGCGCGGCGCAGCGCCTCGTCACCCGCGCCGGCCTCCGCGACGACCTCGAATCCGGCCTGCTGCAGGTCGCTGGACACGGCACCGCGCCACATCGGATGGTCGTCGACCACCATCACCCGGATCATGCACCGACCTTACGCAACGTGCGAGCCGGTTCGTCACCCGATATCCGCTTTGGCATCCGGTTCGTGATCCGGTTGCGGCTCAGTGCCGGGCCGGGGCTCCGGCCGGGCTCGCGACCGGCCATCCAGGTCGCCATCCGGGTCGGTAGCCGGGTGGGCATCCGGTCTGGTCGAACGCCTGCCTGCCAGCCATCCCGGCGGCGTCCACCGGAGCCCGGTCGAGGCGGGCGCCGCGTCGGCGGCGGCGCGAGGCACCCGGAGCTCCCACTCGGTCCCGGCCGGGGTGGCGGACAGCGTGGCCGTGCCGCCGAGCTCGGTCAGCCGGCCCACGATCGAGCGGCTCACCCCCATCCGGCCGTCGGCCTCGGCCTGGTCCAGCCGGCCCGGGGGGATCCCCGGCCCGTCGTCGCGGACGCTCACCGTCACCGCCTCGCCGTCGTCCTCGAGCAGGATGAACGCCCTGGCGCCCGGAGCGTGCCGGGCGACGTTGTCCAGCGCGGCACGGACGGCGGCGACCAGCTCGGTGGCGACGCTGCCCGCAAGCAGCACCGGGTCGGCCGGGGTGGCGACGGAGATCCCGGCCGCGCCGAGGCCGGTGAGCCGGCCACCGACGTCGATCATGCCGGTGTCGGTCTCGTCGACGGCCTGCTGCATGGCGTGCCCCGAGAACTCCGACAACCCCGAGAGCCCCGACAGGGCCGACTGGCCGACTCGCTCCCCCGCCACCGGCATCGGCTGGCCGTTGACCAGCGCACGCAGCAGTTCGCCCTGCTCGCCGGCGGCGCGGGCGATGTCGCCGGCCTCACCGCCGAGCTCGTTCCCCCGCCGCTGGACGTACGCCAGAACCTGCAGCACGCCGTCGTGCACCGCCCGGGCGAGGCGTTCCCGCTCCGCGGTCCGGGCGGCCAGCTCGGTGGCCCGGGCGCGGTCGGCCGCGGCGCTGCGGGCGAGCGAGGCGGCGTAACCGACCATCGCCCCGGCCAGCAGCAGCAGGAAGAGGTTGCTGAACGTGGTGGAGGTGATGTGTGCCCGGGTGGCGATGTCGGCCGGGGAGATCACCAGGGCCGCGAGGACGCCGCCGATCCAGCCGTACCTGATCGCCCACGCCAGCACGGCCGCGGTCACCCAGTACGTCGGCAGGGTGAAGTCGTGCCGGTTCAGCATCTCCGGGCTGAGGACGTACGGCGTGATCAGGATCGAGCCGACCGCCACCGCGAGGTCGGCGGAGAGGAGCGGCCACCGGCGGCGTTCGGGTGCGTCGTAGGCCCAGGTGGCGACCAGCGTCCAGGCGGAGATGACGGTCAAAACGAGCCAGCCGGTCAGCGGATGGTCGAATCGCTCCCAACGGAACAGGTTGACCGCCAGCGCCTGGGCCAGCACGACGAACCGCAGGACCGCCAGCGCCTTCCACAGCGAGGCCGTGCCGTCGGCGCCGGCGTTCGCGCGCGTACGTCCAGAACCCGGCAGCATCGGCAACCGGCCGCCCGCCCCCATGGTCGGTCCCTCTCTCAGCTCGCCCTGCGGACGGCGGCGCCGTCGGTGCCCGGCTCGTCGGGTCCGGAGCCGGCTGCCTGACCGGTGCCGTTGCCGGAGCCGGTGCCGGAGCCGGTGCCGGAGCCGGACTGGGCCGCGCTGTCCGAACCGGAGCTGCCCGTGGAGCCCACCGACTTCTCACCCGCGTCGCTGCCGCGCCGCTTGCCGAGCTCGTCCTTGGCCTTCTGGGCGTACATGTCGACGTATTCCTGGCCGGACAGCTCCATCAGCTCGTACATGATCTCGTCGGTGACCGAGCGCAGGACGAACCGGTCCTCCTCCATGCCCTCGTAGCGGGAGAAGTCCAGCGGCTTGCCGATCCGCACGCCGGGCCGCATCAGCTTCGGCAGTGCCTTGCCCGGCGGCTGCATCTTGTCGGTGCCGATCATGGCCACCGGGATCACCGGGGCGCCGGAGGCCAGCGCGAGGCGGGCCACGCCGGTCTTGCCCTTGTAGAGCTTGCCGTCGGGCGAACGGGTGCCCTCGGGATAGATCCCGAACAGCTCGCCCTTCTGCAGGAGCTTGTGCCCGGCGTCGAGCGCGACCTGGCTGGCCCGGCCGCCGGTCCGGTCGATCGGGACCTGGCCGATGCCGCGGAAGAACAGCGCGGTGAGGCGGCCCTTGATGCCCGTACCGATGAAGTACTCGATCTTGGCCGGGAACGTGATCCGCCGGGGAAGGACCAGCGGAAGCCACACCGAGTCCGAAAACGACAGGTGGTTGCTCGCGAAGATGGCTGGACCTTCGCGGGGGACGTTCTCGAGGCCGTCGACCCAGGGGCGGAAGACCGTTCTCAGCAACGGCCCCAGGGCGAAGACCTTGAGGAACCAGTAGAACAAACCCCACCTCCGTCTTTGCCCGAGAACCCTAGGCCTCGTCCGGGCCCGGAGCAACGCCGACCCTCCCACGGGTCGTCACCGGGCCGGCCGCAAGTAGTGCGGGCCCGCCCGTGGGGTATCGCCTCTGTGGACCGGATCGGATCGGCGACCTGGCGACGGCCCGGCCGGGGTCCGGACCGACCCCCGGCCGCCTCCGCGCGGGTGAACCGACCGTGACACGATTCCCACCGGACCTCCGCGTCTCCGTCGCGCGACCTTCAGGAGCGTGCCTGTGCGAGTGAAGCCGTACGCCGAACCGCTGTACGCCGGCACCGGGACCGCCGGCGTGCTGCTGTCCCACGGTTTCACCGGCTCGCCCGCCTCGATCAGGCCGTGGGCCACCTACCTCGCCGAACGCGGCTTCCGGGTCGCCGTACCCCGGCTGCCGGGCCACGGCACCACCTGGACCGACCTCGACCGCACCGGCTGGCCGGACTGGTTCGCCGCGCTGGAGCGGGACTTCCTCCGGTTGCGCGAGGAGTGCGAGGTGGTGGTCGTCGGCGGCCAGTCGATGGGCGGCTGCCTCGCCCTGCGGCTGGCGCAGGTGTACGGCGACGAGGTGGACGGGATCGTCCTCGTCAACCCGGCGTTGCGTGGCAACGACCCGCGGCTGCCGGCGCTGCCCGTCCTGCGCCACTTCCTCGCCTCGGTCCCGGCCATCGGCGGTGACATCCACAAGCCCGGCGACCACGAGGGCGCCTACGAGCGGACCCCGCTGACGGCACTGCACTCCCTCACCCGGCTGTGGCGGACGGTGGCCGCCGACCTGCCGTCGGTCCGCGCGCCGATGCTCGTCTTCCGCTCGCCGCAGGACCACGTGGTCGACGGGTCGAGCCTGCGGTTGCTGCGCGCCAGGGTCGGCTCCCACGAGATCGAGGAACACTCGCTCCCCGACAGCTACCATGTCGCCACACTCGACTACGACGCGCCGACGATCTTCACCGAGACGGCCGGTTTCGTCGAACGTCTGTGCCGGACCCTGACCGGGCGGAGCTCGTCCGGTCAGCCGACCGGACGGCCCCCGGCGGGGCCGCCCCCGGCAGGCCCGGACCTGGCAGCTCGGAACGACTCCGGGAGGTAGCGATGCGGGACAACGGTCTGAGCGCCCCGTCGTACGTCGCCATCGCCGACCTCGCCCCCGAGGTCGCCGACACCATGCTGGCGATCCTGGCCGGCGCGCGGGTGGCCGCCTACGCCGACCCGTGCCCGCCGGTCGCGGAGCCGTGCCGGGAGATCCGGCTTCCACCGACTCCGTGTGACCGGCTCTACGTCGACGAGGGTGCGCAGGACCACGCCAAGGCCCTGCTCGGCGAGCAGCTGACGAGGATCCGCGAGGGTGAGGGCGCTCCCGCCGCCTGTGCGCCGGACGCCCCGTCCGACGAGGCGTCCGCCGACGGTCCCGTGGCCGAGGTCGCTCCGGCCGGTACCGGTCCCGGCGACGGCGACCACCGATCCGACGCGGCCCGGATGGCGACCTTCGACGAGGACCGGCTCTGGGCCGAGATCGTGGCGGGCTACGACCGGGTGCTCGAGGACGTCGTACCCCGGTGGCCGGCCATCGAGGACGTCGAGCCGCCGAGCCGGGACGCTGCCGGCGACGGCGATCCGGACAACGTCGAGAACAAGGACGCCGACAGCGGCAAGGCGCGCGATGGCCACAGGGCCGACGGCGACAAGGCTCGCGACACCGTGGCCGAGGATGCCGAGAAGGCCTGGCCAGCGGAGCGGCGCCCGGCCCAGCCCTCGCCGCGGCCGGCGGAGGACCGCTTCGTCCCGCCGCCTCCCCCGCCGCTGCCCAGCCTGGACCCGGTGACGAAGGCGGCCTGGGCCGCCATGCTCGGCGGACCGGCGCTGCTCCTGCTCACCGTGTTCGTCGGCGGTTACCTCCCGAGCTGGTCGGTCGCGTTCGGCGTACTGGCGTTCATCGGCGGGTTCGTCACCCTGGTGACGCGGATGAAGGGCGGCCCGCCGGACGACGACGACGGCGCCATCGTCTGACCGGACGGCGGCCCCGGTCGCGCGAGCATGCCGACCGGCTCAGCGGATGAACTGGTCCACGAAGTCCGCGCCCAGGCCGACCTTCTCGTAGTGGGCGCGGCACAGCTCGATCTTGGTCCAGACGTCCTCGTACCCGATCTGGCGCCCTTCCTCGTCGAGGTAGATCATCGCGCCGGTGATGTTGAAGAACGTCACCATGTCCTCGCAGTCCTCCGGCACCGCGAGGGTGTGGATCTCACCGGGCGGCTCGAACACGAAGTGCCCGGCCTCGGCCACCCAGTCGTGCTCGTAGTAGTGCCACTTGCCCCTGATCACGTAGCCGAACACCGCGGCCGGGTGACGGTGCCGGGACACCACACCGGACCGGGTGACGCGCAGCAGGTTGCACCACTGGCCGACCACGGTGTTGAACAGCAGCGGGCGGAAGAACACGCCGTTCTCCTGCTCGACCCACAGCCGCTCGTCGTCCGGCATCGCGGCGACCGCGATCTCCGGCTGCACTCCGAACGACTCGGTCACCTTGCCGAACACCACGTCGTGGGTGCTGGCCTCGCTCATGGGCGGTCCCTTCGTCTCGGTACACGATCTGGTGGTACGCGATCAGGGGTACGCGACGACACTCACGCGACGAGGTAGCCGCCGTCAACGGGTACGACCGCACCGGTCATGAACGCCGCCGCCGGGGAGGCGAGGAACTCCACCACGCCGGCCACGTCGTCGGGCGTACCCCAGCGGCGCAGCGGCGTGCGGTCGAGGATGCGGCGTTCGGCCTCGGGGTCCTCGCGCAGTGCGGTGGTGAGCTCGGTGCTGATCCAGCCGGGGGCGACGGCGTTGACCCGGATGCCGTCCTCGGCGAACGCGACCGCGAGGGACCTGGTGAGGGCGACGATGCCGCCCTTGCTGGCGGTGTACGCCGGCACCAGTGGCCCGCCGAAGTAGCTCAGCATCGAGGCGACGTTGACGACGCAGCCGGCCGACCTCGCCAGCAACGGCCGGGCGGCCACGCAGGCGCGCATCGTCCCGGTGAGGTTGACGTCGAGGACCCGCTCGAAGACCTCGATCCGGAACTCATCGCGCCTGCGGATGATGCCCGCGCTGTTCACCAGGACGTCCAGGCGTTCCAGGCCGGTGAGGAAGTCGGCGAGCTCGTCCTCCCGCGTCACGTCCACCTCGGCGTACTCCGCGATCGTGCCGGTCCCGTTGGCACCACTGTCGCCGTCGGCACCGCCGTCGCCGCCGGCGCCTTCGGCGCGTACGCCGGGGCGCGCGACGTCGGCGACCGCGACCCGCGCACCCAGCGCGGCGAACCGCCTGGCGACGGCACCGCCGATGCCGCCCCCGCCCCCGACGACCACGACCGAACGGCTCACGGCAGTTCGCCGGTGCGGGCGACCTGGGCGTACCACGCGGCGCTCGACTTCGGGATCCGCACCTGCGTGCTGGTGTCGAGATACACCACGCCGAACCGCTTGCTGTACCCGAAGGACCATTCGAAGTTGTCGTACAGCGTCCACGCGAAGTAGCCGCGCAGGTCGACTCCCTCGTCCATCGCCTGCCGGCAGGCCCGCAGGTGGCCGTCGAGGTAGCCGATGCGTTCGGGGTCGTGGACCTTGCCCTCGTCGTCCACGACGTCCGCGACCGCCATGCCGTTCTCCGTGACGTACAACGGGATCGGCGGGTAGTCGTCGCGCAGCCGCACCAGCAGCCGGCGCAGGCCGTCCGGTTCGATCTCCCAGCCCATGTCGGTGGTCGGGAACCCCTGTGGGACCGATTCCACGTCCTCGCAGCCGACCCACGGCGTGCTGCCCGCCGGCCCGGCCGACTCGCGCTGCCGGACGTAGGTCGGGCTGTAGTAGTTGATGCCGAGTACGTCGATCGGCGCGGCGATCGTCTCGGTGTCACCGGGCTGGATGTGCGCGGTGTCGGTGATGTCCGCGACGTCGGCGAGCACGTCGTCGGGGTAGCTGCCGCGCAGCAGGGGGTCCAGGAACGCGCGGTTGCTGATGCCGTCCACCCGGCGGGCGGCGTCCAGGTCGCCGGGCAGGTCGGTGGCCGCGGACACCGGCCACAGGTTGAGCGTGATGCCGAACCTGTTGGTGGTCTCAGGAGTGACCGCCCGCATGCCCCGGACGGCGAGACCGTGCCCGAGCAGCAGGTGGTGCGCGGCGTGCAGGGCGGCGCGCGGGTCGCGGACGCCGGGCGCGTGCTGGCCGATGCCGTAGCCGAGGTACGCCGAACACCAGGGCTCGTTCAGCGTCGTCCAGTCCGCGACCCGGTCGTGCAGGCGTTCGTACACCGCGGTCGCGTAGTCGGCGAAGCGGTACACGGTGTCCCGCGCCGGCCAGCCGCCAGCGTCCTCCAGCGCCTGCGGGAGATCCCAGTGGTAGAGCGTCACCCACGGCCGGATCCCCTTCTCCTGCAGGGCGTCCAGCAGCCGGAGGTAGAAGTCCAGGCCCGCCTGGTTGATCGGTCCGCGCCCGTCCGGCTGCAGCCGCGGCCAGGCCAGTGAGAAGCGGTACGTGCCGACGCCGAGGCCCGCGATCAGGTCGACGTCCTCGCGGTAGCGGTGGTAGTGGTCGCAGGCGACGTCGCCGCTGGAGCCGTCGCTGACGTTGCCCTGCTGGTGGGAGAACGTGTCCCAGATGGACGGGCGGCGTCCGTCCGCCTCGACCGCGCCCTCGATCTGGTAGCTCGCGGTCGCCACGCCCCAGGAGAAGCCGTCGGGGAACCGCACCGGTGTCGCGTCGGTCATGATCTGCCTTCCTCGTCGCTGCCGGGGTCGTTCCCGCTCTCGGCCAGGATCTGCAGGGACGCCCACAGCTCGTCCGGGATCGGCCAGGTCGCCCAGGCGAGGGTCTGGTCCACGCGTTCCGGCGCGGAGATGCCGACCACCGTGGAGGTGATCAGTGGTTGCCGCAGGGAGTACTGCAGGGCCGCCGCGCCGAGTGGCACGTCGTACGCCGCACAGGTGTCGGCCATGGCGCGCACCCGGGCCAGCAGGCCGGCGTCGGCCTCGCTGTAGGCGTACGTGCGCAGGGCGCCGGGTCCCTTGGCCAGCAGGCCGCCGCCGAACGGCGCGGCGTTGACGACCGCCACCCCGGCGGCCCTTGCCTGCTCGAGCAGGCCGCGGGCGGACTGGTCCACCAGCGTGTAGCGGTTGTGGGTGAGCACCACCTCGAACGCACCGGTGTCCACGAACCGGCCCAGCAGGTCCACAGGTCCGCCGGCCACGCCGAGGTGCCGGGCGATGCCCTGCTCCGCAAGGTCGATCAGCCCCTCCACCGCCCCGCCGGAGGCCGTCGCCGCCTCGAAGCCGATCACCTCCGGGTCGTGCAGGTAGAGCAGGTCGAAGCTGTCCAGGCCCAGGCGTTCCAGGCTCTGCTCGGCGCTGCGCCGCACCTGGTCACCGGAGTAGTCACCGGTCCTCGGGTCGGGGTCGACCTTGGTGGCCAGTACGAAACCGGGCGGCAGCCCACCCTGCTCGGCGATCGCCGCGCCCACCCGGCGTTCGCTCTCGCCGTCGCTGTAGCCGGCCGAGGTGTCGAGGAAGTTGAGCGGGCTCGCCAGCGCCGCACGTACGGTCGCGACGCCGCGCTCGGCCGCCACGTCGTACCCGAAGATCCCCGGCATTCCGCCCAGCACGCCGCAGCCCAGACAGATCGGCGTCACCTCCAGCCCGGTCGAGCCGAGCCGGCGCCGGGCGAGCGGGTGCTTCCCGCCCAGGTCGGGTGGACTCACGTGGCTGGTGTGACTCGTACGGCTCATGCAGCTCCGTCCTGGTTGTGTGCTGTCGGCGTCTGGGGCCAGGCCGAGTGCACGACCTTCGAATCCTCCGGGTGCACCCCGACGGCGGTCAACCGGTGCCCAGGTCAGTGCCCGGGTCGGTGCCCAGATCGGTGCCCAGCTCGACGTCCACCACAACCGGCCGGTGGTCGGAGGCACGGGCCAGCCGGGCGCGGCTCTCGTCGTCGGCCGGCAGGTCGACGGCCCGGCCGCGCACTCCTCCCCCGGACGAGACGAACACGGCGTCGATGCGGGCCCGGGGTTCGCCCGCCGGGAAGGTGTGGGCTCCGTCGCCGGCCACATCCTGCAGTCCGGCTCCGGTGAGCGCGCGCCAGCTCGGCCCGCCGGGGTGTTCGTTCAGGTCGCCGGCCACCAGGACCGGCAGGTCGCCGAACGACCGGACCGTCGCCAGCACCCGGTCGACGTCGCGCACCCGGCCGGCCGCGGACAGGCTCAGATGCACGCCCACCACGCCGAACTTCCTCCCGCCCACACCGAGCGTCGCCGACACCACGCCACGGATCGGGTCGCGGAGCCGTTGCGGGATGCGTTCCTCGGCATGGCCGTGTACGACGGTCCGCTGGTGGGCCAGCAGCAGGTTGCCGC
Organism: Actinopolymorpha cephalotaxi; assembly: GCF_013408535.1. Taxonomy (NCBI): domain Bacteria; kingdom Bacillati; phylum Actinomycetota; class Actinomycetes; order Propionibacteriales; family Actinopolymorphaceae; genus Actinopolymorpha; species Actinopolymorpha cephalotaxi. Next base: position 1,640,694 of record NZ_JACBZA010000001.1, on the reverse strand, counting down.
CCGCCGTACGACCGCCCGCGACGTAAAGCAGGCCGGCGGCCCGGGCGAACCCCGCACACCGGGAGCGCCAGCGCAGCAGCTTCGGCGCCTCCTGCACGACAAGGACGTCTGGCCGGAGGTCTTCGACGACCGCCGTCAGGGCGGACAGGTCGTCCCGCAGGCCGTGCACGTTGTAGGTCATCAGCCGCACCGTCGTCACCGGTCGACCGTAGCCGACCCGGCTACGGCAAAGCGCGCGGCTCGGGTCAGGTCAGGTCAGGCCAGGTCGGCTTCGTGCACCAGGATCGCGGCCTGCACGCGGTTGTCCAGGCTGAGCTTGGCCAGCGACCTGCTGACATGTGCCTTCACGGTCGCCTCGCTCATCGCCAGCTCCCGGCCGATCTCGGCGTTCGACAGGCCACGGGCGATGGTGCGAACGACCTCGTGCTCGCGGCCGGTCAGCACCCGCAGCCTTTCCCGGGCCGCCTCCGCCCGGCTGGGACCGCGGTCGGCAAAGGAACTGATCAGCCGTTTGGTCACTTCCGGCGCCAGCATCGCGTTGCCGGCGGCGACGGTCCGGACCGCGGCCACCAGGTCACGCGGCGGGGTGTCCTTGAGCAGGAAGCCGACCGCGCCCGCGCGCAGCGCGGCGTGGACGTACTCGTCCAGGTCGAAGGTGGTCAGCATGATCACCTTCGACGGGGCCGGGGCGCGCCCGATCTCCGCCGCGGCCCGTACGCCGTCCAGCTCCGGCATGCGTACGTCCATCAGCACCACGTCGGGCCGGTGCCTGCTCACCGCGGCGATCGCGTCCCGGCCGTCCCTGGCCTCCGCCACGACCACCACGTCGTCGGCGGCCTCCAGGATCATCCGCAGTCCGGACCGGACCAGCGCCTCGTCGTCCACCACCAGAACACGGATCATGTCGCCGCTCCCCTGTCGTGTGCTGCGTACGGCAGGTCGGTGCCGGCCGTCTCGGTGCCGGCCGTCTGGGTACCGGCCGTCTCGGTGCCGGAACGGGAGGTGCGCGCGGGCAGCACGGCGACGACCTCGAAGCCGCCTCGTGCGGTCGGGCCGGCCCGGAACTCACCGCCCAGCAGGTGAACGCGCTCGCGCAGACCGACCAGCCCGAAACCGCCGCCCGGCCCGGTCGCCTGCCGGGTCGGCGCCTCGTTGCGAACCGTCACCGACACCTCCTCGGGGCCGTAGCCGACCACGACCTCGACCGGCGCCCCCGGCGCGTGCTTGTGCACGTTGGTCAGCCCCTCCTGCACGATCCGGTAGGCCGTACTCCCCACCATCGCCGGCAGCTCCCTCGGCGTGCCCTCGTCCCGGCGGGTGACCTCGACGCCCGCCGCCCGCGACTGCGCGACCAGCCCGGCCACGTCGTCAAGGCCGGGTTGCGGTGTGAGCGGAGCCGGCGCACCGGCCGGCGCGCGTAGCACCCCGAGCACCTCCCGCAGGTTCTCCAGCGCATCCCGCCCGGTGCCCCGGATCAGTTCGGCGGCCCGGGCCGTCCGCTCGTCCGGTGCGTTCACCTCGAGCGCACCCGCGTGCAGGACCATCAACGACACCCGGTGGGCCACCACGTCGTGCATCTCCCGGGCGATCCGGGCCCGCTCCTGCCCGCGTGCCTGCTCGGCCCGGGCAGCCTGTTCGCGTTCCAGGCGTTCGGCACGCTCGTGCAGGCCGGCGAGCACGTCGCGGCGTGCCCGCACCCACAGCCCCACCACCAGGCCCATGCCGATGAACAGCAGCGCGGAGCCCTTGTTGGCAAGGCCGTCCAGCTGCGCGCCGGTGCCAAGGCAGGGTTGACTGCACCCCACCATGTGCACCCCGAGGTCGGTGAAGAAGGTGTACGCCGGAAGGATCACGGCGAGGCATCCGCCCAGGAACGCCGCGAGCTCACGACGCCGGCGCAGGGTGGTTCCGGCGTAGTAGGCGGAGACCAGCAGGCCCGGCCACAGGCCGAGCAGGAGCACCCCGGCCGCCGTCGTGGTGAACAACGGCCACCTGCTCCGTCTGGCCACCCCGGCGGCCACTGCCGTCAGTGAGGTCAGGACGAGCACCACCGGCGCGGTCCAGTCGCGCACCGTCGCGATCGACTGCCCGAACACCGCGGCACCGAGCAGCCACGGCGCGCTCCGGTCGTACGCACGGGCCACCCAGCGCTGCACCCGCTCGCCGACCACCTCGGTCCTGTCCACCTCGACAGGGTAGGACGGACTCTCCGGGTGAGCCCTCGGCCGATCGTCAGCGCACCCACTACCTAAGGATGAGGCCGCACTCGACCACAGGCCGATTCCTGCCGGGTCCGCGTTCGAGAGGGTCGACCGCATGAGGTCCACGACTGGCCCCAGCACCGGGCCAACTATCGGCCCCGACACCGGATCCATTCCCAGCCCCGGCTCGGGCACCACCGCCGGCACGGGCACCACCGCCGGCAGCGCCACCGACGGACGGGACCAGCCGTGACCGAGTCGATCCTGCAGGTGGTCCACGACGTGATGAGCTCGCCGTGGATCTACCTGGCGCTGTTCCTGCTCGCCGCCACGGACGCGTTCCTGCCCGCGGTTCCGAGCGAGAGCGTGGTGATCACCGCGGGGGTGTTCGCCGCGTCGAGCGGCTCGCCGAACCTCGCCCTGGTCATACTCGCGGCCGCCGCCGGAGCATTCGTGGGAGACCACATCTCCTACGCCATCGGCCGCGGCGCCGGCGGCCGGCTGCTCGCCCGGGCCCGGCCGGGCAGCAGGCAGCGCAGGGCGTTCGACCGGGCCGCCGAGGCGCTCGCCGAACGCGGCGGCCTGGTGCTGGTGGTGGCGAGGTACGTGCCCGGCGGGCGGACCGCGGTCACCGTCACCATGGGCGCGCTCGGCTACTCCCGCCGCCGGTTCACCCGCTTCGACATCCTCGCGGCGGGGTCGTGGGCGGTCTACTCCGTACTGGTCGGGTACGTCGGCGGGATGGCGTTCGAGAACGACCCGATCAAGGGTGTGGTGCTCGGCGTCGGCCTCGCGCTCGGGGTCACCGCGCTGGTCGAGGGGGTCCGCCACCTGCGCCGCCGTCGGCGCCTCCGCCGGGCAGAGCCCGCGCGTGCGCTGGTGCCTGCAGGCGACCGGCAGTCGGCCTGAACGACCGGGGTTGTGCGCCGGCGGGCACCCGGCCCGGCGGCGCACAACCCGTCGGGTGCACAACCGTCCGGCTCAGCGCCGGGCGTACAGCTCCGGCCGTGGCGGCAGCTCCACCGGCACCGGGGTGCCCGGCCTGTCCAGCGCCGCCACTCCGGCGGCAGCCGTCACCGTGGCGACGTAGCCGTCCCAGGCGTCGGCACCGCGCTGCTCACCGGCCGCCGCGCCGCTCACCCAGTCCTGCAGCTCGCGCCGGTAGGCCTCGGCGAAACGGTCCCGCCAGTCCAGCGACACCGTGGTGGTCCGGGCGCGCTCGGTCCGGCGGCGCACCCGGACCGGCTCGTCGAGGTACAGCGACCCGAGCTCACCGACCAGCTCGCAGCGCACGTCGTAGCCGTACTGCGCGTTGACGAACACCTCCACGTCGGCCAGCAGCCCGCTTTCGGTGCCGACCAGCACCAGCAGCGGGTCGGTGGTGTCCCCGACGACCCGCGACGACGAGCGCGGCCGGAACACCGTGACCTGGGTGATCTCCTCGTCCAGCAGCCAGCGCAGGACGTCGAACTCGTGCACGGCCGAGCCGGTGATCAGCCCGGAGCTCGGGGTGTTCGGCCTGGACGAGGCGTTGCGGTGAACGCAGTGCGCCAGCAGCGGGGCGCCCACCACGCCCTCCCGCAAGCTCTCCTTGACATCGACGTAACCCGGGTCGTAACGGCGCATGAAGCCCACGCTCACCAGCCGGCGTTCGGCCTTCTCCTCCGCCTCCACGATCCGCAGGGACCCTTCCGGCGCCGGCGTGAGCGGCTTCTCGCAGAGCACCGGCTTGCCCGCCCGCACACAGGCGAGGACCAGCTCCTCGTGCGTCGCGTCGGCGGAGGCGACGAGCACCGCGTCCACCTCGTCGTCGGCCACCAGGTCGAAGGGGTCGGACAGCACGCGCGCACCGTCGATCCCGGCGATCGCGGCCCGCGCCCGCTCGGCGTCCAGGTCGGTGACCGCGCTCACCCGGGCACCCGCGACGGAGGTGTCGATCGTGCGTACGTGGTCCGCGCCCATGATCCCGGTGCCGATCACGCCGACGCGGAGTTCTCGTTCGAGTCCTCGCTCAGCCACGGTCGTTCACCTCCGCACCGAGTGCCGGAACGACCGTGTCCCGGAGGTACTCGATGCTGCGGCGGACGTCGTTGACCGGACCCTCGCCGACTGCGGGAGCGCCGCCCAGCGCGGTGTCCTGCTCGAGGACGTACCACCCGGTGAATCCCGCCCGCTCCAGCTCGACCACCACGCCGGCGATGTCCAGGTCGCCGTCGCCCAGCGGGGCGAACAACCCGCGGCGGACCGCGTCCACCCAGCTGAAGGCGCCCGCGTTGAACTCCGCCGCGACCTCGTTGCGGACGTCCTTCAGGTGCACGTGTCCCACCCGCTCCGGCGCGGACTTCGCCAGCTCCAGCGGGTCCGCCCCGCCGACCGCGAGGTGGCCGGTGTCCAGGCACAACGGAACGTCGGAGCGCGCCAGCAACTGGCGTACGGACTCGGCGGACTCGATCGCCGTCCCCACGTGCGGGTGCAGTGTGGTGCGCATTCCCAGCTCGGTGACCAGGGCCCGCACCCGGTCGAGGTTGTGCACCAGGTGGGCCCACTGGTCCTCGTCGAGGACGACCTTGCTGTCATAGCCCGCCGGCCCCGCGTCCGCGGCGAGCACCACGACCTGCGACCCGGCGGCGGCGAGGGTACGGATCGCCGCGTCCGCCTCGGTCAGGTCGACCTCGGCGCCGACGTGCAGGGTCACCGGCAGAAACCCGCCGACCAGACTCAGCCCGTGCGTGTCCAGTGTGGCCCGGACCGCGTCGGTGTCCGCGCCGAGGTAGCCGGTGGGACCGAGTTCGGTCGCCGCCAGCCCGAGCTCGGCCATCTGCGCGAGCACCAGCGAGGCCGGCAGCTCGTGGCCCCAGCCCGGCGCCTCGCACACTCCCCAGGAAATGGGCGCACCGGCCACCCTGCCGGTCAGAGGTCCCAGGTCCATACGTGTCAACTCCTTGTTGCGTATCTCGTGATGTTGCGGTGTTGCCGTGTTGCGGTCTTGCCGTGTTGCTGTTCTTGCTGTGTTGCTTCGTCACCTCTCGTCGAGCTCGTGGCTCAGCGCCTCCAGCTCGGCACCGCCGGCCATCTCCCGGGTGAGGTCGGCGACGCCCAGGTCCGCCCGCGCGTGACTCCCAGCCATCCTGCCCCGCTTCAACAACACGAAGCGGTCGCCGACGAGATAGGCGTGGTGCGGGTTGTGGGTGATGAACACCACGCCGAGCCCGTCGTCCCGGGCGGCGGCGACGTACTTCAGCACGACCCCGGACTGCTTCACCCCGAGGGCGGCGGTGGGTTCGTCCAGGATCAGCACCCTCGCGCCGAAGTACACCGCCCGGGCGATCGCGACCGACTGCCGCTCGCCGCCGGACAGCGTGCCGATCGGCTGGTCGACGTCGCGCAGGTGGATGCCCATCCGGGCCAGCTCCTCCCGGGTGGTGGCCCGCATCCGCCCGACGTCCAGCCGCCGCAACGGGCCCTTGCCCCTGGTGAGTTCCGAACCCAGGAAGAAGTTCCGCCACACCGGCATCAGTGGCACCACCGCGAGGTCCTGGTACACCGTGGCGATCCCGGCCTCGAGTGCCTGCCGGGGACTCGCGAACGTGGTGGGTGTGCCGTCCACCCGCAGCTCCCCCGAGCTGTGCGTGTGCGCGCCGGAGAGGATCTTGATCAGCGTGGACTTGCCCGCGCCGTTGTCGCCGAGCACACAGGTCACCTCGGCTGCGCGCACCGTGACGCTCACTTCGTGCAGCGCGACGACGCTGCCGTAGGACTTGCCGATCCGGTCCGCCTCCAGCAGCGACGTGCCCGCGGGCGCCGCAGTGGCGCGTTCTCCCGTGGCGTTCACCGGCTCACCTCCGCCCGCCTGCGCACGTAGGTGTTCACCAGCACCGCCGCCAGCAGCATCACGCCGAGGAACGTCTTCAGCCAGTTGTTGTCCCACTGGGCGAAGACGATGCCCTGGTAGGTCATGCCGTAGATGAGCGCGCCGAGCGCCGCCCCGATGGCCGAGCCGTACCCGCCGGTCAGCAGGCAGCCGCCCACAACCGCGCAGATGATGTAGATGAACTCCTGGCCGACGCCGGTGGACGCCTGCACCGTGGACGTACGGAACAACTGCAGCATGCCGGCCAGCCAGCCCGCGGCCGCGGTCGTCATGAACAGCCCGACCTTGGTGGACAGCACGGGTACGCCGACCTGGCGGGCGCTGGTCTGCGCCCCGCCGACGGCGAAGATCCAGTTGCCGGCCCGGGTTCTCAGCAGCACCCAGGTGGCGACGGCGGCCAGTCCGATCCACCAGGCGATGGACACCTGGAACACCGTGCCGAAGATCGCGACCGTCGAACCGAAGATCCACTTCACGTCGTAGAAGCCGGGCACCCGGTCCAGACCCTGCACCGCCACCTGCCCGATCAGCAGCTTCGTGACCGCGAGGTTGAGGCCCTGTAACACGAAGAACGTGCCGAGGGTGACGATGAAGCTCGGCAGCCCGGTCCGCATCACCAGCAGGCCGTTGCCCGCACCGACCAGCAGGGCGAAGACCAGCGCCAGCACCACCGCCAACCACACGTTGACACCGGAGTGCGTGGTGAGGATGCCGACGATCAGGCCGGTGGAGCCGACCATCGTGCCCGCCGACAGGTCGAACTCCCCGCCGATCATCAGCAGCGCCACCGCGATCGCCATGATCCCGAACAGCGCCGCGGAGTCCAGCCAGGTGGCGACGCCACCCGGGGTGAGGAACGTGCGCGTCATCGCGGAGAAGAACACGAACACCGCCACCGCCGCGATGGCCGCGCCGACCTCGGGCCGGCGGAGTATCCGGGTGAGCGTGCTCACCGCGCTCGGGGAGTCCTCGGCCGGCGCGGGTCGCTCGGGTCGCTCGGGTTGCTCGGGGCCTGGTTCGGCCTGTGTACGAACGGGTTCGGTGGCCATGACGTCACCGGGTCCCGCGCTCGGCGAACTTCCGGACCTGCTCGGCGTTGTCCTTGGTGACGAAGCCGGGCCCGGAGTAGACCGGCTGACCGCCGCCGACGTCGTTGCCGTTGCGGATCTTCAGTGCGACGAACACCACCGGCAGATAGCCCTGCAGATAGGGCTGCTGGTCGACGGCGAACAGCATGTCGCCCCGCGCGATCGCCGCGCAGATGTCGGCAGACACGTCGAACGTCGCCAGCTTCGCCTTGCTGCCGGCCTCCTGCCGGGCGGAGACGGCGGCCTTGGCGATCACCGGGTTGAGGGTGAGCACGCCGTCGACACTCTTGTCCGCGAGCAGCTGGGCCTTGATGGTGTTCTGCGCGTCGGCGACGTTGGAAACGTCCACCTGCAGGTTGCGGACCGTCCCGCCGAGAGTCTTGCGTACGCCGTTGCAGCGCGACTCCAGCCCGACGTTGCCGGCCTCGTGCACCACGCACAGCACCTTCTTCACCCCGGCTTCGGAGAGCTTGCGACCGGCCGCCTCGCCGGCGAGTTCCTCGCTCTGACCGACGTGGGTGACCGCGCCGAACTCCTTGTACTTCTCCAGGCCGGAGTTCATCGTCACCACCGGGATGCCGGCCTTGACCGCCTGGCGGACGCTGTCCTTCACGCCGTCCGGGTTGGCCATCGACACCACCAGTCCGTCCACCTTCGAGGCGACCGCGTTGTCGATCAGCTGACTCTGCCGGCCCGGGTCGCCGTCACCGTTGTAGGTGACCTTGACGTTCTCGTCCTTGCCCGCCTGGTCCGCGCCGGACTTCACGATGTCCCAGAAGGCGTCGCCGGCCTGGCCGTGGGTGACGACGGCGACGGTGAGGTCGGCCTTCGCCGTACCACCCTTGTCGCCGCCTGCGTTGTCTCCACCACCCTTGTCCGCGCCACCTCCGGCAGCGGCACCCCCACCGCCGCCCGCGTCGGTGCCGGACTGCTGCGGCGCGGAGTTGGAACAGCCGGCCAGGGTGAGCATCGCCGCCACGGCGCACACACCGAGCCCACGGATGAGTCTCATCGGTCCTCCCCTTCGGAGGTACGGATACAACCGGGCTTCACTTCGGAACCTGCGTAGCTGCCTTGCTGCGTTGCGGTGTCGCCGTACGAACGTCGCTGTGTCGCTCTGCCGTCGTGTCACTACGTCGCTGCGTTGCTGCACTGCTGCCCTGCGGGTCACGCCGTGGTCGGTCGTTCCGGCCTGCCGGGGTGGGTCTCCTCTTGGTTCTCCGCCGCTACGTCAGCCCGCCGTCGGGAAGTTGAACGCCGCGTCGTTGACGTGCTCCACGTGCGGCCAGCGGGCGGTGATCGCCTTGCCCCGGGTGTAGAAGCCGACGCCCTCAGGACCGTGGACGTGCCGGTCACCGAACAGCGAGTCCTTCCAGCCGCCGAAGCTGTAGAACGCCATCGGCACCGGAATCGGCACGTTGACGCCGATCATTCCCACGGTGACCTGACGCTGGAACGTCCTCGCCGCCTCGCCGCTGTCGGTGAAGATCGCGGTGCCGTTGCCGTACGGGTTGGCATTCACCACCGCGATCGCCTCGGCCAGCGTCTCCGCCCGCAGCACCACCAGGACCGGGCCGAAGATCTCCTCCTGGTAGACGCTCATCGCCGGCGTCACCTGGTCGAGGAGGTTCGGGCCGACGAAGAAGCCGTCCTGGTGGCCGTCGACCCGCAGGCCGCGGCCGTCCACGACCAGCTTCGCGCCCTCCGCCGTACCCTGCTCGACGGCCGCGACCACCCGGTCCCGGGCCTGCGGGGTGACGACCGGTCCCATCTCGGCCGTGTCGTCCACGCCCGGGCCGACCTTCACCGCCGCGGCGCGTTCGCGCAGCTTCTCCACCAGGGCGTCGCCCGCGGCGCCGACCGCCACCACGGCCGAGATCGCCATGCAGCGCTGGCCGGCCGAACCGTACGCGGCCGCGGTGATGTGGTCCGCGGCGAAGTCCAGGTCGGCGTCGGGCAGCACGACCGCGTGGTTCTTAGCGCCACCGAGCGCCTGCACCCGCTTGCCGGTCTTCGCGGCGTTCTGGTGGACGTACTTCGCGATCGGGGTCGACCCGACGAACGACACCGCCGCTACGTCGGGGTGCTCCAGCAACGCGTCGACGGCTTCCTTGTCACCCTGCACGACGTTGAACACACCGTCGGGCAGACCGGCCTGCTGCCACAGTTCGGCGATCAGCCGGGACGCCGACGGGTCCCGCTCGGACGGCTTGAGCACGAACGTGTTGCCGCAGGCGATCGCGATCGGGAACATCCACATCGGCACCATGACCGGGAAGTTGAACGGCGTGATGCCGGCCACCACGCCGAGCGGCTGCCGGAACGAGTACGCGTCCACCCCGGAGGAGACCTGCTCGGAGAACTCGCCCTTCAGCAGTTGGGGAATCCCGCAGGCGAACTCCACCACCTCCAGCCCGCGCAGCACCTCACCGCGCGCGTCGGAGACCACCTTGCCGTGCTCGGCGGTCACGGCCCTGGCCAGGTCGTCGACGTGGCTGTTCACCAGCTCGCGGAATGAGAAGAGGATCTTCGCCCGCTTGCTGACCGACACCTCCTGCCAGCCGGCGAACGCCTTCGCCGCGGTCTGCACGGCGAGGTCGACGTCGGTCGGCGTACCCAGCACCACCTCGGCCTGGCGTTCGCCGGTCGCGGGGTTCCACACCGGACCGCGGCGGGTCGAGGTGCCCGCGGTCGGCGCACCGCCGATCCAGTGCTCGATGACGGGCGTGGTGCTGCCGGTGCTGCCGGTGCTGGTGGAGTCGCTGGTGGACATGACCTGAACCTTCTTCTTGGTAGGTGCCGAACGCCTTCTGCCGTACGCCTTCTGCGGGACGCCTTACAGGTAGCCCCGCTGGCTGGCCTTGTTCTTCTCGTACTCCGCCCGCGCCCGTTGCGTCGCCTCGAGAGTGGAGACCTCGGCGACGGGTACGTCCCACCAGGCCGGGGAGTCGGGCGCGCCGGTGAGCGGGTCGGTCTCCACGTGCACGAGCGTGGTGCGGGTCGCCTCCCGCGCCTTCGCCAGCGCGGATCGCAACTCGTCCAGGCTGCCGGCGCGGATGACGTCGGCGCCGAGGCTCGCGGCGTTGGCGGCCAGGTCGACCGGAAGCACGTCACCGTCCAGCGCGCCGGTCTTGGGGTTGCGGTAGCGGTAGCTGGTGGCGAAGCGCTCGGAGCCGACCGACTCCGACAGCGAGCCGATCGAGGCGTAGCCGTGGTTCTGCACCAGGACGATGGTGAGCTTGACGTTCTCCTGCACCGCGGTGACGATCTCCTGCGCCAGCATGAGGTAGGAGCCGTCGCCGACCAGGACGATCACCTCGCGGTCCGGCGCGGCCATCCGCACACCGAGGCCGGCGGCGATCTCGTAGCCCATGCAGGAGTAGCCGTACTCCACGTGGTACTGCTTCGGGTCCCTGGCACGGAACAGCTTGTGCAGCTCACCCGGCATACTGCCGGCGGCGTTGATCACCACGCCGCGCTCGCCCGCCGCCTCGTTGACCGCGCCGAGCACGGCGGTCTGGGCGAGGTTGGTGGGCGCGGTCGCGGCGTACGCACCGTCCACGACCCGCTGCCAGTCGCCGGCCAGCTCGGCCGTGCGGGCGCGGTAGTCCTGGTCGACCTGCCAGCCGGCGAGGCGTTCGCTCAGCGCTGTCAACGCCGCCTTGGCGTCGGCGACCAGCGCGAGCCCCGCGTGCTTGGCCGCGTCGAAGGACGCCACGTTGACGTTGACGAACTTCACGTCCGGGTTGGCGAACACGCTCCTGGACGCGGTGGTGAAGTCGCTGTAGCGGGTGCCGACGCCGATCACCACGTCGGCCTGCGCGGCCAGCTCGTTGGCGGCGGTGGTGCCGGTCGCGCCGATGGCGCCGACGGCGGCCGGGTGGTCCCATGTCAACGAGCCCTTGCCGGCCTGGGTCTCCGCGACCGGAACGCCTGTCCTGGCGGCGAAGTCGGCCAGCACGTCGGGCGCGCCGGAGTAGATCACCCCGCCGCCCGCGACCAGCAACGGCTTACGGGCCGAGCGGATCAGCTCGACGGCGCGGTCCAGTGCGGCCGGCTCCGGCACCGGGCGGGCGACGTGCCAGACCCTGCGGGCGAAGAACTCCACCGGCCAGTCGTGGGCCTCGGCCTGCACGTCCTGCGGCAGCGCGAGGGTCACCGCGCCGGTCTCCGCCGGGTCGGTGAGCACCCGCATCGCGGCGAGGGCAGCCGGGACCAGCTGCTCCGGGCGGTTGATCCGGTCCCAGTACCTCGAGACCGGGCGCAAGGTGTCGTTGACGGAGACGTCGTAGGACCGCGGGTCCTCCAGCTCCTGCAACACCGGGTTGGCGACCCGGGTGGCGAAGATGTCACCCGGCAGCAGCAGGACGGGGATCCGGTTGATCGTGGCCAGGGCCGCTCCGGTCACCAGGTTGGTGGCGCCGGGCCCGATGGACGTCGTACATGCGAACGTCTGCAGCCGGTCCCGCAGCCGGGAGAAGCCGACCGCCGCGTGCACCATCGCCTGCTCGTTGCGCGACTGGTAGTACGGCAGCTCGTCGGGGTCGGCGTGCGCGGCCTGCGCCAGCGCCTGGCCCACACCCGCGACGTTGCCGTGCCCGAAGATGCCGAAGCAGCCGGCGAAGAACCGCTGCTCCACCCCGTCGCGCTCCGACCACTGCGCGGCCAGGAACCTGACGAGGGCCTGCCCCACCGTCAGCCGGACCGTGGATGCGCCGTCGCTCATCGCTGCCCTCCCATGTTCGTCGTCGGTTCCGTCAGCTGGTTCGTCGTCGGTTCCGTCATCGCGGTCTTCATCGCTTCGCCGTCAGCGGCAGCCGGGAGTCGACCGGCTGGTCGGTCCAGGTGTCCCGGATCCAGCCGTGGGCCGGGTCGTCGCAGATCAGCCAGGCCCGGTCGGGCGAGGGTCCGGCCATCACGTTCAGGTAGTACAGGTCGTAGCCGGGCACCGCCATCGACGGTCCGTGCCAGCCGTGTGGGATCGTCACCACATCGCCGCTGCGGACCTCCGCGAGCACGTCGATCGGACGCTCCGGGGTTCCGTAGACGCGCTGGTAGGCGACGCCGGGACCGGTGGGGCCGTCGGCCACCTCGAAGTAGTAGATCTCCTCCAGCGGGCACTCCTGCCCGGGCCGGTCCTCGTCGTGCTTGTGCGGCGGGTACGACGACCAGTTGCCGCCGGGAGTGAGCACCTCGACCGCGATCAGCTTGTCCGCCTCGAAGACCCCCGCCGCGGCGAAGTTGTGCACCTCGCGGCTGCACTGCCCGGCGCCGCGCATTTCGACCGGTACCTGGTCGGCGGGGCCGTACCGCACCGGCAGCCGTCGGTCGCAGCGCGCGGACGGCAGGGCCACCCGGGCGCCGGCACGCGAGGACACCGTGACCTCGGCATCGCGCGGGACGTAGACGAAGTCGCTCACGCCGGAGAACACGTCCGCCCGGCCGGTCAGGTCGTACGCCGTACCCTCGCACTCCACGCGGACGTCCTGCCCTGAAAGCGGCAGCACCACCAGTTCCTCCTCCCCCGTGGAGAAGGTGTGCGAGCCACCGGCGGCGAGGTCGAGGTTGTAGAGCCCGCTGTAGGTCCAGCCGGCCTGCTTGGGCGTGAGCCGCAGGCTCCAGCCGTCCTCGGCCAGCGACCCGGCGGGTAGGTGGTGGTTCACGATGCCTCCAGGTCCGTCGGGTCCGTCGGGTCCGAAGTCGGGAGCAGGCTCACGGCGGTGTCGACCGCGGCGGCCACGTCGTCGCCGGGCGGGTAGAGCAGCGAGCGCCCCACCACCAGCCCGCGCACGGTCGGCAGCGTGAGCGCCTTCGCCCACCGCGCGTACGCCGCGTCCGGGTCGGTGGCGACCTCTCCGCCGAGCAGCATCACCGGCAGGGCGGTCGCGGCGGCCACGCGTTCCATCTCCCCGGCGTCGGCGACAACGGGCAGCTTCAGCCAGGTGTAGGCGCTGGTGGTGCCGAGCCCGGCGGCGATCACCGCCGACCGCAGCACCGCCTCGCCGCCCAGGTCGTTGGCCAGCCGCCCGTCGACCCGGCGGGACAGGAACGGCTCGACCAGCGCGATCCGGCGCTGCTCGGCCAGCCCGCTCACCGCACGTGCGCAGCTTTCCAGCGTGGTCGCGGTGCCGGGGTCGGCGAGGTCGATGCGCAACAGCATCTTGCCCGCGTCCAGGCCGTGCCGGGCGATGCTCGCCGGGTCGTACGCGGTGAACCGGTCGTCCACCTCGAACGCCGCGCCCGGCAGACCGCCGCGGTTCATCGAGCCGATGACGACCTTGTTGTCCAGGGCTCCGAGCAGCAGCAGATCCTCGATCACGTCCGGCGCGGCGAGCACACCGTCCACGCCGGGACGATCGAGGGCGACCAGCAAGCGGCCGAGCAGTTCGGCCCGGTCGGCCATCGCCAGGCCGCGCTTGCCCGCGGCCAGAGCTCCGCGCGCCGGGTGGTCGGCGGCCACGATCATCAGCCGGCCGCTCGGGCCGACCAGGGGGCGGCGGCGACGTTCGGCGTAGGCCCGGGCGACCGCCTCGGGATCGGTGAACCGCCTTGTGGCCAAGGCCTGCACGTCCACGGCCGCGGCCGTCCGCGAGCCGGCCAGGGCGGACGCGTCTCGCACGGGACTAGTCATGGGCGACCTTCGCCAGCAGCGCGTCGACCTCGGCCTCGTCGGGCATCGCGTCGGCACAGGCGAGCTGCCCCGCGACGTAGGCCCCGGCGGCGTTGGCGAACCGCATGATCCGGGTCAGATCCCAACCGGACAACAGTCCGTGGCACAGCGCGCCGCCGAACGCGTCACCGGCGCCGAGACCGTTCACCACGTCCACCGGCACCGGTGGTACGACGGTCTCCTCGGTGCGCGTACGTGCCAGCACACCACGCGGTCCCTGCTTCACCACGGCGAGTTCGACGCCCCTGTCAAGCAGCGCTTGCGCGGCCTTGTCGGGGTCACGGGTGCCCACGGCGACCTCGCACTCGTCCAGGTTGCCGACCGCGACCGTGGCGTGCTCGACGGCGGCGCCGATGACCGTGCGCGCCGTCTCCACGTCGTTCCAGAACATCGGCCGGTAGTCGAGGTCGAGCACGGTGTGCGAACGATGTTCGCGGGCCCGCAGCGCGGCCAGCGTCGTTGCCCGGCTGGGCTCCTCGGACAGGCCGGTGCCGGTCACCCAGAAGATCCTGGCGGCGCGGATGGCGTCGAGGTCCAGCTCGGACTCGTACAGCTCCAGGTCGGGCGCCTTGGGAAAGCGGTAGAAGTACAGCGGAAAGTCGTCCGGCGGGAAGATCTCGCAGAACACCACCGGCGTGGGCAGGTGCGAAACCGGCGTGACGAAGCGGTCGTCCACGCCGAAGCCGCGCAGCGCCTGGTGGATGTAGTCGCCGAAGGGATCCGCGCCGGTCCTCGTGATCACCGCCGATCGCCGGCCGTGCCGGGCGGCGGCCACCGCGACGTTCGTGGCGCTGCCGCCGAGGAACTTCGCGAACGACGTCACCTCGGGCAGGCGTACGCCCACGTCGTTGGGATACAGGTCGACACTGACCCGGCCCATGGTGATCAGGTCATAGCTCACCGGCGTACCTCCTCGATCCGCACGGGACGGTTTTCCCGGCGGGACAGTTCAGCGGCGTCCGCGACGTGGAACGCCTCCAGCGCGTCCGCACCGCCGCACGGCGACGGGATCCGGCCGGCCGCCACGTCGGCGAACGCGGCGAGTTCGGCGACGTAGGCGGCAGCGAAGCGTTCGGCGAAGTTGGCGTACGCCGGGGTGTCGGTCTGGTGCGTTCCTGGTTCGGCCGGTTCGGCTGGTTCGGTGGACGTCAGCGGGGCACGGTGGTCGAGTCCGGCGACCGCCGTGCCCAGGGATCCGTGCAGCTCCAGGCGTACGTCGTAACCGGCGCCGTTGTAGCGCGACACCGCGACCGACACCAGCGTCCCGTCGTCCAGGGTCAGCAGGGCATGGCCGGTGTCCACGTCACCGGCGGCGGCGAAGAAGTCCGCTCCCCGGTTGGCGCCGGTGGCGTGCACCTCGACGACCTCCGCACCGGTCACCCAGCGCACCGCGTCGAAGTCGTGCACTCCGCAGTCGCGGAAGATGCCGCCGGAGGTGGGCAGGTAGGCCGCGGGCGGCGGGGCTGGGTCGAGGGTGCAGGCCCAGACCGAGTACAGCCGGCCGAGCTCGCCGGATCGCAGCCGCTCCCTCGCGGCCTGGTAGCCGGGGTCGAAGCGGCGCTGGAAGCCCACCTGCAGAGGAACTCCCGCGGCCTCGACCTCCGCGAGCACCGCGCGGGTGCCGGCGGCGTCGGGCGCGAGCGGCTTCTCACAGAACACCGCGACCCCGGCACGGGCGGCCCGGCCGACGAGCTCGGCGTGCGCGGCGGTGGGAGCGGCGATCACCACGCCGTCGGGCCGGGCGGCGAACAGGTCGTCGATGCTGCCTGCCGGGGTGAGCCCGAACCGGTCCGCGCAGACCTTGGCCCGGCCGGGATCGGCATCGGCGACCAGAACGGTGTCGATGCCGGGCAGGTCACCCAGGGTGCCGGCGTGCAGCGCCCCGATCCGTCCGACGCCGACCAGTCCGACCTTCATGCCCGCCCTCTCGTTCGGGGATTTCCCCGGGAGAGTGTTCTCTCCCGTCACAACCGTGTCAATAGTTTGTCAGGACATAATGACGTTAGGCTGTCGGGGTGGCCGTACGGCACACTGTCCCCCGGGAGCAACCCGCCCCATGACCGACAGCGACCGCCCACATCGAGTCCGATACTTCCAGCCCAGCTATCTCAGCCTAGGAGCGACCGTGACGCCACTCGCCGTGACGGTGGACCGGCGCAGCCCGGTGCCGCTCTACTTCCAGGTGGCCGAGCAGATCGAGGCCGAGATCGTCGCCGGCAGGCTCGCACCCGGCGCCAAACTGCCGAACGAGATCGTCCTCGCCGACCAGCTGACGCTGTCCCGGCCGACGATGCGCCAGGCCATCCAGTACCTCGTGGACAAGGGACTGCTGGTCCGCAAGCGCGGCGTCGGCACCCAGGTGGTCCAGTCGCAGGTACGCCGGTCGATCGAGCTCTCCAGCCTGTACGACGACCTGGCCCGCGCCGGCCAGCACCCCTCCACGGTGGTCCGCGATCTGGCGCTGTGCCCGGCGCCGGAGGACGCGGCCGCCGCGCTCGGCGTGCCCGCGGAGGCGGAGGTGCTGCGGATCCGCCGGCTGCGGTACGCCTCGGACGAGCCGCTGGCCCTGATGACCAACTACCTCCCGCCGGGGCTGGTCGAGGTGACCGCCGAGCAGTTGCGGGCGAACGGGCTGTACGCCGTACTCCGGGGAGCGGGCATCCAGCTCCGCGTCGCCCGGCAGACGATCGGGGCCTGCGCCGCCTCGGCCGCACAGGCGAAGGACCTGCACGAGAACAAGGGCGCCGCGCTGCTCACCATGACCCGGACCGCGTACGACGACGTGGGCCGGGCGGTGGAGTACGGCTCGCACGTCTACCGGGCCGCGAGGTATGCGTTCGAGCTCACCCTGATCGAGCGCTGAACCCGGATCTCGGTCGAGATCTCCCTGCGTACACAGCGAAATCTCGACGCACCGTTGCCCGGGGTCTGTCCTGCGGCAGACCCCGGATGTCGGGCGGATGTCTAGATGTCGGCCAGCCGGTCGACGCGCTCACGCAGCCGCTCACTCGCCGGACGGCGGCGGCGACGGCGCCGGCGGAACAGCCGGATGTTCTCCCGTGCCAGGTCGGCGGCCCCGACCAGCCCGGCCTCGTTGCCCAGTGCCGCGCGCTGGATCTGCGCCTCCGGGCGGAAACCACGACCCGTCAGCGACCGCTTGAACGTGTCCCGGGCCGGTCCCAGGAAGAGGTCGCCGGCCTCGGACACCCCGCCGCCGACCACGAACGTGCCGGGGTCGAACGCCGCGGCGAGGTTGGCCAGCCCCACGCCGAGCCAGCGGCCGACCTCCTCCAGCAATTCGACCGCCACCGGATCGCCGTCCTTGGCCGCCTCGGTCACCGACGGCCCGGTGATCCGCAGCGGGTCACCGCCCACCCGGTCGAGGAGGTTCTGCGCCACCGGCGAACCCGACGCCGCGAGCTCGCGGGCCTCCCGGACCAGGGAGTTGCCGCTGGCGTACTGCTCCCAGCAGCCGCGGTTGCCGCACTCGCAGCGATGCCCGCCGGGAACGATCGTCATGTGGCCGAACTCCCCCGCCACGCCGTACTTCCCGCGCAGCATCACGCCGTCGGTCACCACCGCGCCGCCGATGCCGGTCCCGAGCGTCACGCAGACCAGGTGGCTCTCCCCCTGGCCGGCCCCGAACCGCCACTCCGCCCAGGCGGCGGCGTTCGCGTCGTTCTCGATGATGACCGGCAGCCGGACCCGGCGGCGTACGGCGTCCCGCAGGGGTTCGTGCCGCCACGCCAGGTGAGGCGAGAAGAGCACAGAGGCGCCGGTCACGTCGATCCAGCCGGCGGCGCCGATGCCGACGGCGGTCACTTCGTACCGGCTGCGCAGCTCCGCCACCACGTCGGCGATGGTGTCCTCGGTCGCCTGGGGACTGGTCGACGGGGTGTCCCGCCGCAGGCGTTCGAGGATGTTCCCCTCCGGGTCGACCACGCCGGCGGCGACCTTCGTACCGCCGATGTCGACCCCGACGGTCAGTGCCTGGATGAACGCCATCATCGCCGCCGGGCGAGGTCGGCCGCCCCGATGATGCCGGCCTCGTTCCCGAGGACCGCGGGGCGGATCTCCAGGGTGGGCCGGTGGCCGCGGGCGGTGAGCTGCCGCCAGAAGGCGTTCCGGGCCGGCTCCAGGAGCAGGTCGGCCGCCTCCGAGACGCCGCCGCCGATGACCACGACGGCCGGGTCGAGGATGGCCGCCAGGGTGGCGATGCCCTCGCCGAGCCAGCGGCCGAGGTCCTGGACGAGTTCGGTGGCCGCGGTGTCGCCGGCGGCCGCGGCCTTGGTCACCATCGGTCCCTCGATGCGGTCGGCCGTGCCGCCGGCGAGGGCGAGCAGCGCGTCGGCCTGGGACGGGCTGGACCGGGCGAAGTCGCGGGCCTCCCGCACGAGAGCGCGGCCGCTGGCGTACTGCTCCCAGCAACCGCGGTTGCCGCAGCCGCACAGGTGGCCGTTGGGCACCACACGGAAGTGGCCGACCTCCCCGCCGACGCCGAACGCGCCGCGGTAGAGCTCGCCGTTGAGGACCAGTCCGCCGCCGAGCCCGGTGCCGATGGTGAGCAGGATCATGTCGTCGACGTCGCGGCCGCCGCCGAACTGGAACTCCGCCCACGCGGCGGCGTTCGCGTCGTTCTCCACCACGGTGGGCAGGGAGGTGCGGGCCTGCACGGCCTCCTTCAACGGCTCCTTGCGCCAGGCGAGGTTCGGCGCGAACAGCACCTCGGAGCGGCTGGCGTCGACGAAGCCCGCGGCGCCGACCCCGATCGCCTCGACCTCCTGGCCCTCCGCACGGCTGCGGAGTTCCTTCACGACCTCGACGATCGCCGCGACGATCTCGGGCGGGCTGGTGGCAGGGGTCTCCCGGCGGCCTTCGGCGACGATCTTCCCCGCGCTGTCGACCAGCCCGGCGGCGATCTTGGTGCCGCCGACGTCCACGCCGATGGTCAGCCCACGGGTCGGCCCACCGGTCAGCCCGGTGGAGTCTTCGACGTCGGCAGTTGCCCTCGCGGCTGCCGGCGTACCCGCCGGGCCGTCCTGACCGGCCTCGCGCACGTCACTCACGCCAGTGTGCCCCTCTCACCGTCTGTTGCTGATGCCGAAGCGATGCTCCCGGGCAGGTCCGTCGGGTGGCCGGGGCACCAGGAGCGGACCCGAGCTTCCGGCAGAGGTTATCGGGTCGCGCACGCACCGAAACCGTCGCTGTCACCGGTCGGCCCGCCGCGAGCCGCGCGGCCGGGACGGCCCAGCACTGCCCAGCACTGCTCAGCACTGCCTCAGGCCGAGCCCTGGCCCTGCTCGACCTTCTTCTTCAGCTCCTTCAGCGCGGTGTCGATGATGACCTTCTCCGCCTTGCGCTTGATCAGGCCGATCATCGGGAACGTCACGTCCACCGCCAGCCGGTAGGTGACCTCGGTGTTGCCGCGGCCCTTGTCGCGCAAGGTGTACGCACCGTCCATCGCCTTGACGACCTTGCCCTCCACCAGGGTCCAGCGCACCTCGCGGTCGGCGTCCCAGGTGTAGCCGAGGGTGTACTCGTCCTTGATCGCGCCGGCGTTCAGCACGAAGCGGACCCGCTCCGGCCGGCCGGTCCGGTCGTCGACGGAGAGCACCTCCGCCTCCTTCACCGCCGCCGCCCAGCTCGGATAGGACTCGAAGTCGGCGATGACGGACATGATCTGCGCCGGCTCCGCCGCGATGGTGACGCTTGAGCTCGTCTGCTCTGCCACTGTGCCCTGCCCTCCGACTGAACCCTTGGTGTCCCCGCCTTGGCAGGTTATCGAAAAGGAGGTGCCGGGTCCCGGCACCCGCCCCGGCAGGGCCCAACCGGCCACGAGGGCCGGGTCCGGTCAGGTCGGTCCGTGGTCGGTCAGTGGTCGGCCGGTGGTCGGCCGGTGGTCGGTCAGTGGTCCCAGACCGGCTCGGGCACCTCCGTGACCGTACCGTCGGCGGAGAACACCACGAACCGGTCGAACGACCTGGCGAACCACCGGTCGTGGGTCACCGCGACGACCGTGCCGCCGAAGGAGTCGATCGCCGACTCCAGCGCCTCGGCCGAGGCCACGTCGAGGTTGTCGGTCGGCTCGTCGAGCAGCAGCATCGTCGCGGCCGCGCGGTCGGTGCCCACCGGCGTGTCCCCCGACCTGCCGCCGGGCAGGTTCGCCGGATCGCCCGCGCGAGTGCCCGCCGAGGTGCCCGCAGACGGGCGTGCGGACACCGACCCGGGCGTACGTACGCCGTCGCGGCGGACTCCGAACTCCAGCAGCAGGATCTGGAACCTCGCCTGCTGACCGCCGGACAGGGTCTCGAACCGCTGGTCCCTGGCCGCGGTCAGCTCGTAGCGGTTCAGCGCGGGCGCGGCCGCCGCGAGCGCGACGGCGTGGTCCTCCCAGAGGATCTCCAGCAGGGTGCGGCCGGTCAGCTCCGGTCGCTCGTGGGTCTGGGAGAAGTGGCCGGGTACGACCCGGGCGCCGAGCTTCCAGGTTCCCTCGTGCGCGACCGCGTCCTCACGTGGCCAGCCGGCGAGCAGTCGCAGGAAGTGCGACTTGCCGGTGCCGTTGGCGCCGAGCACCGCGAGCCGTTCGCCGTAGAACACCTCCAGGTCGAACGCGGAGGTGAGACCGGACAGCGCAAGGCGTTCGCAGGTCAGCGCGCGAACGCCGGTACGCCCACCGGTGAGCCGCATCCGGATGTCCTGGCGGCGCGGCGGTGCGGGCGGCGGCCCGGCAGCGTCGAAGCGGGCCAGCCTGCTCACCGCCGCCTGCGTCTTGGGCGACTTGGCCGCGCGGAGGGTGTCGACCAGCGTCTGCAGCTTCGCCCGGTCCTCGTCCCACCTGCGCCGTAGTTCCCCGAACCGGGCGTGCCGGTCCAGGCGAGCCTCGTGGTAGGAGCGGAAACCGCCGCCGTGCACCCAGGCCGCGTTGCCCTCCCGGCCGCCTTCCAGGGTGACGATCCGCTCGGCCGTCGCCGCCAGCAGCTCGCGGTCGTGGGAGACGAACAGCACCGTCTTGTCGGTCTCCCGCAACCGGCCCTCGAGCCAGCGCTTGCTGGGTACGTCGAGATAGTTGTCCGGCTCGTCCAGCACCAGCACCTGGTCGGGGCCGCGCAGCAGGGCCTGGAGCACCAGCCGCTTCTGCTCACCACCCGACAACGTGGTGACCGGCCGCCAGGACGCCCGGTCGAAGGACAGCCCGAACGCCTCGGTGCAGCAGATGTCCCACACCACCTCGGCGTCGTAGCCGCCGGCGTCGGCCCACTCCGCGAGCGCGGCGGCGTAGGCCACCTGGGTGGGCTCGTCGTCGCGGTCCATCATGGCGAGCTCCGCGCGCTCCAGCCTGGCCGCCGCGGACCGGATCCGCGGCTGGGCCACCGACAGCAGGAGGTCCCGCACGGTCTCCGTGCCCCGTCCCGTGCCGACGAACTGCCGCATCACGCCGAGACCGCCGCTGCGGGACACCGCACCGGCCGCGGGCTCGAGGTCGCCGGCGACGATGCCGAGCAGGGTCGTCTTGCCCGAACCGTTCGCACCGACCAGGGCGACCTTCGCGCCCTCGCCGACGCGGAAGCTCACGTCGGTCAGCAGCGGCCGTCCGTCGAGCAGCTGGTAGCGGACGTTCACCACGTCGACATGGCCCATGACAGCCCAGTGTGGTGGCGGCTCGCGGCCGACCGCGAACCATTAACGGCCCGGCGTCGGATCAGCGGTGCTGCTGGGCGTAGTGCGCGGCCAGGAGGTCCTCGCCCCAGTCGTTGCGCAGGTCGCGCCAGACGGTGTGGATGTGGTTGGCGTCGTTCTGGGTGTTGTCGTACTCCAGCACGAACGTCGGGCCGGCCACGGCGTAGTAGTGCCGCTCGCCGACGCCCGGACGCAGCGAACCCGCCCAGCTGAAGGTGACCCGCTCCAGACCGGCCTTCTGCACGTCGTGCCAGGACGCCTCGGCCACCTCGGGCGCCGACCGGCCGAGATAGTGCCGGACCAACGTCTCGAGGTGCCCGCGCTGGGGGTCGGTCATGTCGGCGTACGCCAGACCGCGGGGAATCGGGCCCGCGTCGGCCACCGGGTCGCGCCGGGTGAGGATGTCGTCCGGCGCCTCCGCGGCGACCACCGCTCGCGCCTGCCGGTCGGAGTCGAGGGAGGCCAGCAGGGCGCGGCCGAGGTCCTCGGACTCGGGAAGGGTGCGCAGGCCGGTGTGCGGTCCGGACAGCACGGTGGCCGGGTTGGCGCCGAAGAACTGCGGAGTGGACGCCACCTGGTCACCGACCACGGCGAAGTGGACGGCCAGGTGGTGGCCGTTGACCCGCCACGCCCACGGCTCCGGGCCGGCAGGGTCGCCGAGGACGCGGACCCAGAAGAACCCGGAGTTGCGCTGCTGCCACATGTCCGAACCGGCCTCGCGCTCGACCTCGCGCAGGATGCCGTCCAGCGTCATGATCGCCTGCGCCCGGCCGTGGCCCTCGGCGCTCAGCCCGGTCGCCAGCAGCGCGGCGGCCAGGCCTCGCTGATCGTCGGACATGTCGGCCAGGGCGAGGCCGGGCCGCGGGCCGGGCAGGTAGGTCCAGGCCCGGTGGTCGTCGGTGTCGAACGGCGCCGTGGCGGCCGTCCGCTGGTCCGGTGTCAGCGCGGCCAGGAACGTCGTCGCAGCCGCGACCATCCGAGCTGTCGTACCTGCCTGGGTTGCGGGCATCGGTCCTCCACGTTCGCCGTCCAGAACGCCAGTCAGGCTAGCCGGGGCCACCGACAGAACCCGGCCCGCTCGGGCACGCTGTCCCTCATCGGCCGGAGGGGCGACGTCCGGCCGTGATGCCCTCAGAGGATCTGGGTCAGGTTGACCATGTTGCCGTCGGGGTCGTGAACGTGGGCCACGCGTTCGCTCCACGGCATGTCGTTCGACGGGCCGAGCACCCGGCCGCCGGCCGCCTCGACCTCCTCCAGCAGGCCGTCGACGTCGTCGACTCGCACGCTCAGCAGGATCCGCGACGGGACGGACAGGTCTGCCGCCGCCTCACCGACCAGTCCGAGTTCGGAGTCGCCCACCTTCAGGCCCACGAAGAAGGCGGGTCCGTCGTCCGGGAAGCTGCGCGTCTCCACCGCGCCGAGCAGCCGCTCGTAGAAGGACCGCAGCCGGGGCAGATCAGGAGTGACGATGATGGGGTGGACGCTCGCCATGTCCGCTCCTTTGTTCGCTTCACGTCGCTGTCCACGGTGGTACGGCCCGGCGGAGCGAAACTCATCGGTGGACAGGGAATTGCCCGCGGCCACCGGGACGCGCGTCAACCGGAGGCGCCGACGGCGGCCGGGGAGACACCGGCGGGGAGGCCGAAGAGCGGGAGCAGCCGGTCGATGTCGAGGCAGGTGGTGCTGCCGGTGACCAGCCCTGCCGACACGTCGAGGACGACCAGCCCGAAGGGGACGTGGACGCCGTCGGGGCCGGGCCGGGTCTGCCAGAACGCCGGTGAGCCGTTCGCCGCGACCGGGACGAGCCGCGCGCCCTCGCAGGACGCGCCGGGGGCCAGCAGCACTCGCCTGATCTGCTCCCGGCCGCGCAGCCACCAGACGAAGGGCGGCATGGACATCGTCGCGTCCTCGTGCAGCAGGGCGACCAGCGCGGCGACGTCGTGCCGTTCGAACGCGGCGCAGTAGCGGGCGAGCAGCTCGCGCTGGGCGTGGTCGGACGGCCGCAACGGCTCACCGGGCACGCCGCCGACCGCCCGGAGCGTCGATCTCGCCCGCTGCAGCGCGCTGGTCACCGACGCGACGGTGGTCTCCAGGAGGACCGCGACCTCGTCGGCCTTCCAGGTCAGAACGTCGCGCAGGATCAGCACCGCCCGCTGCCGGGGCGGCAGGTGCTGCAGCGCGGCGACGAACGCCAGGCGGATCGTCTCGCGCCGTACGGCCAGCTCCCCGGGGTCACCGTCCATCGGCAGCACGAGGGCATCCGGGACCGGCTGGACCCAGAACCGCTCCGACGCCGGCTCGCCGATGCCCGACCCGGCCTCCGACGCCGGGCCGAGGTCCATCGCCAGAGCGCGGCGCTGGGCGCTGCGCAGCATGTCGATGCAGATGTTGGTGGCGATGCCGTAGAGCCAGGTGCGCAGCGACGCCCGCCGCTCGTCGTAGCGGTCGAACGACCGCCAGGCGCGCAGCAGCGTCTCCTGCACGGCGTCCTCGGCCTCGAACCCGGAGCCGAGCATGCGGTAGCAGTAACCGGTCAGCTCGGTCCGGAACGGCTCCAGCCGGGACCCCTCACCGGTCGTCGTCTTGGGCATTCCCAGACCATACGGGCCGGCACCGACACATCCCGGCGGGACGGGACCGATGAGTTTCCGGCCGTGCGTCCGTACCCCTGCCGAGACAACGGTACGGACGACAGACGACACATCCGACACGGACTACAGGGACAGGAGAACGGGATGACCGAGGACGACCTTCGCAAGGCGGTGGCGGCGGAACGCGCCGAGCAGGCGGAACTGCTCGCGGCCCTGAGCCCGGAGCAGTGGGACGCGCCCACGCTGTGCGAGGGATGGCGGGTGCGCGAGGTCGTCGCCCACACGACCATGCCCTTCCGCGTCTCACTCGCCGGGACGCTGGCGGGGTTGGTGAGGGCGCGGGGAGACTTCAACCGCATGGCCGACCGGTACGCGCGTCGCGCCGCCGCCGAGCTGCCACCGGAGAGACTGATCGCCACGCTGCGGGACAACGTCGGGCACCCGTGGAAGCCGCCGGGCGGTGGCGTCGGGGGCGCGCTCGCGCACGACGTCATCCACGGGCTCGACATCACGGTGGGCCTGGGGCTCGACCGCCCGGTCCCGCCGGAGCGGGTCGCCGCGGTGCTGGCCGGGATGCGGCCGAGGAACATCGCGTTCTTCGGGGCCGACCTCGCGGGGGTGAGGTTGCAGGCGACCGACCTCGACTGGAACCACGGCACCGGGACACCGCTACGGGGTCTGGCGCAGGATCTGCTGCTCGTCGTCTGCGGGCGGCGCCTGCCGCCGGGCCGGCTCACCGGAGAGGCCGCGGCGCGGTTCTCCCGGTAGTGCCCGAAGGCTACGGCCGGCGCCTGACCGATCCGGCTCGACCGTCGACGCGGGCTCGGAGCCGGCGACCGGCCCGGAGCCGGCGACCGGCCCAGAGGCAGCGACAGCCTCGGAGTCGGCGGCAGCCCCGGAGTCGGCAACAGGGCCGGGCAGCGGCCGCCGGCCGACGCCCACCGTCCGGTCCGCCTCCACCTCGTCCTTGACCGCGAACATCGCCGACTTCACCGCCACGGCGAACTCCCGTCGCACCCGCCCCGCCCGCCGGCCGGCCACCGGCCCCGAGGCCGGATCCGATGCTGGATCCGAGGCCGGATCGGCCCGCAGGAACACGTGCACGACGGTGCCGTCCCGGTAGGGCTCCAGCCACAGTTCGGCGGTGCCGGTGAACTCGCCCCGGACGTACCACCGCATGCCTTCCACGCCCCGGTCGTGGTACGGCTCGAGCCGTACCGACGGCCAGCAGGCGCGCCAGAACTCAGGCGCGGTCAGCTGCCGCGCCAGCCGCTCCGGTTCGGCCACGACGAAGGTGTCGTCGGCCAGGTCCACCAGCGGCATCAGGCGTCCTCGCCGGGATAACCCAGCAGCCCGCGCAGCCTGGCCACCGACGCGTCCCACGTCCAGTTCTCCCGAACCCACGCGCGGCCCCGCTCGCCCATCGCCCGCGCGGCGGCCGGGTCCCGGAGCAGCGTGACGACCTTCGACGCCACCGCCACCGGGTTGTACGGGTCCACGACGTAGCCGGTCTCCCCGTGGCGTACGGCGTCCGGCGCGCCGCCGGAGTCGCCGACGACCACCGGCAGCCCGCTGGCCTGCGCCTCCAGGAACACGATCCCGAGCCCCTCCGGCTCCAGGCCGGCCAGCCGGGTGCGGCACGGCATCGCGAAGACGTCGCCGGCGTCGAAGTACGGCGGGATGTCGGTCCACGGCACGGCGCCCGCGAACTCGACGTTCCCGCGTACGCCGGTCTCCTCGGCCAGCCGCTCCAGGTCGGCGCGGTAGGGACCGTCCCCGACGACGAGCAGGGTCGCTCCCGGCACCTCGCGCAGCACGTGCGGCCAGGCCGTGATCAGCGTGTCCTGGCCCTTGCGCTCGGTCAGCCGCGCCACGCACACCACGACCGGCCGGTCGGCGGGAAGGCCGAGCCGCTTGCGGACCACCTCCCCGCCGGTGCCCGGCCGGAACGTCTCCGTGTCCACCCCCGGAGTGAGGCGGGTCAGCCGGGCCGCGTCCTCGGGGGCGAGCCCGCGGGCCAGCACCGAGCGGGTGTACTCCCCCAGGTAGGTGAGCGCGTCGGTGGAACGCCCGATCCGGCGGAACAGCCCGCGTGGACCCGGCACCCGCGCCCACCACGTCTCGTGGCCGTGGGTCAGCCCCACGATCCGCTTCGCCCCGGCCCGGCGCAGCGCCGGCGCGAGCAGGCCGAGGGGTGCGGCGGCCCCGAACAGCACCCGGTCACAGCCTTCGGAGCGCAGCACGCGGGTGGTACGCCGGGCCAGTCCCGGGGTGGGCAGCAGCGTCGAGGTGCGGTCGCGGATCACCGGGAACGGCAGGGTGGCGTCGTACTCACGGCCACCGGCCATCGACGCGGTGTAGACCACCACCTCCGCCGGGGGCATCCGCTGGCACAGTGCGAGTACGAACGCCTCGATGCCTCCCTGCCGGGTCGGGAAGTCGTTCGTCACCACCAGAGTGCGGGCCACGACGACCGACCCTATCCGGCACCCGGTCCGCGGCCGGTACGCACTCGGCTCGCCGCCCCGTCGTCGTCTGATGCCATCGACGGCTCACTCGGTGGTGGCCATCGCGGGAACGGCCGGCAGGCCCTGGCGCCGCGACCACGACCGGATCAGCGCGATCCGCTCCGGCGCGGTGGGATGCGTGGCGTAGAAGACGTACAGCACCGGTGCCGGGGTCAGGTCGCTGCGATTGGACACCGCGAGCCAGCGCTGCACCTGGGCGTACCCCTGCGGGTCCCGGGTCAGGTCGAGGGCGTGCACGTCCGCGCTGGCCTCTATCCGCCGGGAGATCGCGTTCTGCAGCGGCAGGCTGGCCTGCATGCCGATCGCGGTGAGGGCGATCACGAGGGCCACCACCCGCGGGTCGGCGGCCGACCTGAGGCCGGCCCGCCGGCGCAGCCGGGCCGAGTCCAGCAACAGCGCGAGCGCGACCATCCCGGACGCCACCCCGACCGCGCCCACCACGGTCCCGCGCAGCACGTCGTTGTGCTTGGCGTGCCCGAGTTCGTGCGCGACGATCAGCCGCACCTGGTCCGGGGTGGCGTCGGTCAGCAGCGTGTCGTAGACGACGATCCGGCGGGTGGAGCCGAACCCCGACACGTAGGCGTTCAACCGGGTGGTGCGCCGGGACTCGTCGGCGATCAGAACGTCGCCGACGGGCACGTGGTCGCGGGCGGCCAGGTCGAGCAACTCCGTGCGCAGCTGCCCGGGAGGCATCGGGGTGAAGTGGTTGTAGAGAGGTTCGACCAGAACGGGATAGACGAACGACCCGGCCACCACCATCCCCGCGCCGATCGCCGAGCCCAGCGCCCACCACCAGCGCGGAAAGGTCCGGACCAGGGCCAGCATGCCGACCAGCAGCACGGCGGTGACCGCGAACGTCACCCCGAAGGCGATCGCGGTGTCGCCCGCCCAGCCGGCGTAGCTCTGCGTGGACACCCCGCTGTCCCGGCGGACGTTCTCCAGCCACAGGTCGAACGGCAGCACCAGGATCCGTACCGCCAGAGTCACCGCGAAGGTGCCCAGAACGACCCGAAGCCACCACCGTCGTACGCGGGGCAGCAACGCGCCGGCGATCCGGGCGCCGGTCCTGGTCAGGCCGAGCCATGCCGAGACCACCAGCCCGGCCAGGCCGGTGAGGTACGCCGGAGCACGCACCAACTGCTGGAACGCCACACTGCTGGCGATCTCGGTCCGGTCGAAGTCCTCGGTCAGCGGCGCGGTCGACGTCGGCAGCAGCGTACTCGTGCGAGCCCACGGGCTCCACGGCGTGGTGACCAGGACGAGTAGGACGAGCCCGGCCAGCAGCGCCACCAACACGACCGTCGCCGACCGTCTGTCAATCCCTGGTTGACAACAGTCCGCCTGGTGACGCGCAGCCGTCCGGCCACGCCCGATCTGTCGCGGACGTACGGAATCCGGCCGAGGTACGGATTCCCGTAGCCGCACGTTCCCCCGTCGACGCACGTTTCCCCCAACGCACGCTCCGAGCCCGGCCGGCTAGGTCCCTGCGGCCCGCGGTCTCGCCACAATCCTCACCCCGTCGTCAGCCGGTCGCCGCCAATTCGGCCAGCCGGTCCGGCAGTAGGCCGGTCGTTGCGCACCGACCGTTGCCCGGCGCGCGGCAGCCGGTCGTTGTCAATCGGCGGTTGTCAAATCGGTCGTTGTCAATCGGTCGTTGCCAGCCCGGCGGTCAGTCGTCGTCGCTGTGTTCTCGTACGTACGCACGCCATCCCTGCACGAACCGGTCGGAGGAGGTGCCGAGGACGCGCCGATAGACGCGTTCCTGGTCGGCCTTCGTCCGGGCACCGTCCATCGCGACGTAGAAGCGCAGCAGCGTGGCCTGGTCCCAGTGGTACGCGACGTAGCGGCAGGCCGTCCACGCCGACTCGTACGCCTCGTCCAGCGCCCTGGCCCGCGGGTCGAACTCCGCGCCGCTCGGCAACGCGTCCGGAGCACCGCGACGGTGCACGTCGCGAAGGAACTCGTGGGCGATCACCGCGGACGGCAGCCCGGACCGGTGGAAGCCCACGTAGTCGGCGAAGCCCTCCGACAGCCACACCGGCATGCCGCTCACGGTGGCGTGCGACGCGACGTGGGTCGCCTCGTGGGTGAGGACGACGAGCCGGCCGAGGCTGCCGATCTGGTCGAACGTGTGCGGGTTGACCACGATGTGGGAGGCGAGGGCAGGATCGGGCCGTCCGACCGAGGTCGTCACCGCCGCCACCGCGGTCTGGGTGTGTGAGTCGACCCCGATCAGTCGTTCCATCTGCGTCTGGCTGGGTGGCACCAGAACGACGACGTACTGGTCCCACCTGCGTCCCCACACCTCCGACACCCGCCGGACCGCGAGATCGGCGGTGCGCGCGAAGCGGCGAAGCTCGTCCCGGCCGGCGGATCCCGCCACCATGCTGTGCTCGCCGTGAACGACGTCGATCCGTTCGGTCAGCCACAACGGCAGCGACGTGTCGGGCCCCTGCCCTTCCCGGTCGCCGGCGAGATAGCTGGCTCCGTCGCGGTCGACGAACACCATCCGCAGCGTGGTCCTCCACGGCTGGGTGTCGCCGGCGGCGAGCCGGAAGGACAGTTCGGCCGAGGCGACCCAGGCGGACGGCCCGAGTGCGGCCCGCCGGGCGGGAGCGAACCCGCGCGTGTCGACCACCGGGGTGCCGAAGTGCACCTGGCGCACCCGCATCCGCTGGAGGTTGTCGAAGGTACGGGCGGCTGTCGCGGCGAACGCACGGGCCCGCGGGTCGACCGTGGCGAGGTAGGCACGCCTGTCACCTGACCGGATCGCGGCGGCCTGCCGGCCGAGCAGGTCCTCCGCGACGGCGACGCGCTGGGCGGTGAGGTGTCCACTCCGTGCGGCGAGCGTGGGCCGGACCGCCGGGGCGAGGTCGCCGGCACCGCGGGTGGCGCCGCGGGAGTCCAGTGAGCCGACCGCGGACGGAACAGCCGATCCGGTCATCACCGCCACGGTGGACGCGAACACCCCGGACACCAGCAGAATGCCGGCGACGAGGGCGGCGAGGGTCCGTGCCGCGAACCGTCGGCGTGGAGCGGCCCGACGGCGTACCCGCTGCGCAGAGTCGCCGATCACACCCGCATCGTACGGAAAAAGCTCGCCGCCTCTCCCGCTGAACGAGGAGAGGCGGCGAGTGGACAGCTTTGTGCCGTACGAGGATTCTGCGGGACCCTATCCGGGTCGCACCGCGCCGGCGTACGGCATGTATCGCATCGGGAGGTATTCGACACTCTTGCCCGGGCGGGGCGCGTGCAGAACCATGCCGTTTCCGGCGTACAGGCCGATGTGGTGCCGGTCGGAGTAGAAGAGCACCAGGTCACCGGGCCGCAGCTGCGAACGCGACACCTTGGCCGACATGGCGTACTGCGACCTGGATGAGTGCGGAAGGGACACTCCCGCCGCCTGCCAGGCCATCATCGTCAGACCGGAACAGTCCCAGCTGCTCGGGCCAGCGGCACCGAAGACGTAGGGCTCGCCCAGCTGGGCACGGGCGAACGCGAGCGCGGTGGCACCCCGGCCGCTGCCGGACGGAAGCGGAATGCGCTCCTGCCCACGGGAGGGCCGGTCCGCCGCCTGCTCGCGTGCCTGCACCCGGCGCCGCTCGGCGGCGGTGAGCTGGTTGAGCACGGTCTTGGCCTTGGCGACGTTGGCGTCGGCCTGCTTCTTGCGGGCCTTCGCGGCGTCACGCGCGTCGCGGAGCCGGGCCAGCTCCGCCTGGCGGGCCGCCTTCTGCTCCGACAGCCGCTTCTGCTCGGACTGGAGCTGCAGGAGGAGATCCCCCTGCTGTCCCGCGAACGCCTCCGCAGTGCTCATCTGCGCGATGTATTCCTTCGGGTCCTGCGCGACCAGCAGCTGCACCGTGCTGTCGACGGCACCCGCGCGGTATTCGGCAGCGGCGAACTGGCCGATCTGGCCGCGCATCGAGTTCAGCCGCTTCTGCTGCCGGGCGACGTCGACGTCGAGCTTGCCGAGGCGGCGGTCGATGACCTTCGTCTGGTCGTTCAGCTCGTTGGCCTGCTCGGCGGCCTTCTCCGCCTGCTCGTACAGATCGTCGACCTGCTTGCGAACCTGGCCGATGTCGCGGCGGGGTTCTGCGTAACTGGCCCCGGGGACCGCGGCGACGAGCGCGACGGTGGCGGTGCCGACGGCGAGCAACGCGCGCCCGGGTGGGCAGGTGCGGCGATTGGACATCGGGCGGTGAGCCTCTTCTCCTCGGACGCCTACCGGGTCAGCTGACGGGTTCGGGCCAGGAAGCCGCCCTACGGAGGTCCTGCCGATCCACGTGACCACGTGATCACGTGACCGCCAAGGCCGCCGATTCACCCCGGGAAACCTGGGTCCCCGGCTCTCCTCCGGGTGTCCGGCGGAGACTAAGCGGGTGCCCGCGCCGACTGGGTAGCCGACTTACGCAGAACGGACACTTCGGGCGGCACTGTAGTGAATCGCACCCGAAGCTTTCAAATCCTGCCGACATGTCGCGTACAGGTCCCACGGAAACAGGGCACCGCGGGACCGGTCACGCCGACACGCGGTGGTTGCCGATCGTGGCGACTTCCGCACTCCTCGCTTCCGATGGCGTCCCGGACCGGTCACCGGGCGGCCGAGACGCCGCCCCGATGCGGTGTTTCCGGCTCCGCCAGCCACGGTGGGTGGTCCGGCGACCAGAGGCCGGATTCGGCCAGCACCCGCAGTGCCTTCCGGTCTGCCTCGTCGAGCTCGAACCCCACCTCGCCGAACTCCGGCGGGGCCACCCCCGACGCGTCCAGCCACGCCGCGTCGACCGCGACCGGCACCACCTCCGCCCCCGCGGGCCCGACGGGCTCGACGCCCACGGGCTCGATCGACGAGGGTGGCGCACCGAGAACGACCCCGACCACGCAGTCCTCACAGCGACGCTTCCGCACCACGCAGCGATCGCACTGGATCCGCATGCTGCCCTCCGTCCGTCTCCTCGGCGGCCGTTCGCCCGGCACCTGATGGCGCCTGTCTCGCGTCCGGCTTTCGCCGTTGCCGGAAACGTTAGACACGACCACCGACAGTGCCGCCGAACGAGCACACGGGGGTCAGCGCGCGAGCAGGCGCACCAACGCGTCGGAAGCGATCGGGCGGGCGCCGGAGCGGCGTACCCCGTCCGCGATCTCCCGGTCGCTGGACACCACCACCACCGGACGCCCCTCCGGCTCGGCCGCCACCAGCTGGCGGATCACGTCGTCGGCGCTGACCCCGGCCGGGCTGAACCGGACACGCACCCCTCTCGGGGTGTTCAGCTGCGGCGGCACGGCGAGCTTCGCCCCGTCGAAGACGCAGGTCACCTCGGCGCCGGTACGGGCGGCCACGCCACCGAGCGCGGTCACCAGCCGGGTGCGCTGGGTCTCCAGCGGCAGGGTCGGCCAGGCCGTCTTGGTCACGTTGTAGCCGTCCACCACGAGGTGGACCTGGGGCACGGTGAGCAACGTCTCCAGCGGAATGACGCCCTCCGGCCCCGACGGCAGCCCTCCGGCCGCCGCCTCCCTGGCGGGCACCGAGTCGGCCGGGCGCGACTGCGTGGGCGGCAGTGCGAGCTCCCGGCGCAGCCCCTGCGCCGCGTCCACCAGCGTGTCCAGCAGCAACCGCAACCGGACGCTGGCCAGGTCACGGCCCTCCCTCGCGGAACGACGGTTGACCTCGATCGCCGCCTCCGCGTCCGCGATGCGGGTCCGCAGCCGGCGCAGCTCGGCCTCCGCGCGGGCGGTGTCGGCTGCCGCGTCCTCCCTGGCCCGGGCGGCCAGCTCCGCCTGCCGGGCCGCCTCCTCCTCCGCCGCCCGGGTGCGCTCACGGGACTGGCGCAGGGTGCGCCGCAGAGTGGCGTTCTCCTCCTTGAGCGCGGCGAGCTCGTGCCGGCGCCGGTCGCGTTCCTGGCGTACTCCGGCGCGCGCCTCCGCCACCTGCTCCCGCAACCGGGTGAGCGACTCGGACTCGCGCTCACCGGCCAGCGAGGCGGTCTCGCGTTCGAGCTGGTCGAGCACCTCGCCGACGACGCTCTCCCACCCCTCCGGTCGCAGGACGTACGCCGTGGCGGCCACGTCCATCGGATCGACCGCGGACGGTCGGCGGCCCTCGGTCACCGCCGCGGCGAGATCGGGCACCAGGGTCCGGATGCGGTCGGCCACCCGGGCCCGGAAGTCGGCGTCGGCGTCGACGGCCGCCGCGATGGGGATGGCCGCCAGCCGGGCGCGCCGGCCCGGGGCGAACCGGGCGAACGGCCGCAGAGCAGAGGGCACCTCGTCGGCGGTCAGCTCGCCGAGAGTGTCGGAGGCCATTCCGACGACCCGCTGCCGCACCGGCTCGGGCAGCGGCCGGCCCAGGTCGTCGGGCGGGTCCTGCGACGCCGCTGCTCCGTTGCTCACGGCTGCGAGCGTATCGGCGCACCAGCCGACTCGGGCCCGACTCCCGGCCCCGCCCCCGGCCGAAGACCGTACGGGAGAATGCCCGCCATGCGACCTTTGCCACACGGTTACACCAACCGCACCGTCGGCGACGGTTCGGTCGTGGTCAAGGAGTACGCCGGTCCGGACGCGCGGGGCCGGCGGCGCCGGGAGCAGATGGTGCTCGACCGCCTGGCCGGCACGATTCCGTTGCCGCCGCTGGTTTCCGCCGGCGATCTCCGCCTGACGACCGGCTTCGTCCGCGGAACCCACGGCCAGGACCTCCTCGCGCCGAGCGAGCCGCCGCACCGGGCCGCCGCCGTGCTCGCCGCCTGCGGGCGCACTCTGCGGGAGATCCACTCGGTCGATCCGGCGCGCCTTTCCGGCCTGCCGACGTCGGACGGGGCGCCGGCCGTCCCCGATCTGCCCGGCGGCACCGTCCTCGTGCACGGCGACTACGGGCCGAACAACCTGCTCCTCGACCCCGCCAACACCGCCGTCACCGCCGTACTCGACTGGGAGTTCGCCCACCTCGGCTCCGCGATCGAGGACGTGGCCTGGTGCGAGTGGATCGTCCGGACCCACCATCCCGACCGGACTCCGCTGCTCGGCGAGTTCCACGCCGCGTACGGCGGTCCGCCGTACGCCTGGCCTGCCCGCCGGGCGGTGATGGTCGCGCGCTGTCACGCGCTGGAGGCGTTCTGCACCCGATGGAAGCTCGGCGGTGAGGGAGCTCGGCAGTGGTCCCGGCGCGCGGCCGTCACCGCGGCCTGGCCGGAGTGAGTGGAAGGTGAGCCGAAGGTGAGCGGAAGGTGAGCGGAGGAGCCCCGTCAGGCGCGGAGCAGGCTCGCACGGCGAGGTGGCTCGGTGCGCCCTACCGAGGCGTGGTTAACTTCGCCAGCGTGACGACGAAGGACCGGGAAAACCTCCTCTACCAGCTGCGCTACGCCGTGCGAAACCCGGCGAAAGTGCCGCCCTACGCCCGACGGCTCGCCCGGGACACGGTGCTGCGCCTGCGCAACCGCGACCACGTGGACTACTACCGGGCGGTGATGAGGTCCGACGCGTCCCGCAGCGCCGAGGCCGCGGTGGGCAGCAAGTCCCACGCGCGCTGGCTGGCCCTGGGCCGGATGCAGTTCGACTACCTCGTCGAACACGGCCTGCAGCCCGGCGACCGGATGCTGGAGATCGGCTGCGGAAACCTCCGCGCCGGACGGTTGTTCGTCGACTACCTCGACGCCGGCAACTACTACGGGCTGGACATCTCCCCCGACATCCTGATCGCCGCCCAGCAGACGCTGGTCGAGGACGGCCTGCAGGACAAGGTCCCGCACCTCACCCCGGTGCGCGACCTGAGGTTCGAGTTCCTGCCGGACGCGTACTTCAACGTCGTGCACGCGCACAGCGTCTTCTCGCACTCCCCGCTCCCGGTGATCGAGGAGTGCTTCGCCCACGTCGGCCGCGTCCTCGCTCCCCGCGGGTTCTTCGACTTCACCTTCGACCGCACCGAGGGACGAGAGCACCAGGTGCTGCGCGAGGACTTCTACTACCGCACGGAGACGCTGCTGAAGCTGGCCCAGCGGCACGGCCTGCGCGGACGGTTCATGGCCGACTGGGAGAAGCGGCCGCACGGCCAGTCCAAGATCCGGCTCGGCCACGCCTGACCCCATCCGCGCCGGCGGTAGCCCCGCCGGCGCGGTACCGATGACGTCGTACGAGAACCCACATCGGTCCGCCACCGGCGAGGACCGGACCCGTGGCGCGTCGTTTCGGCCGGTTGTCGGTGGCCGCCCGTAGCGTCTGGCGCATGACCGTCGCGGAACCCTCCCTGCCCGTCCAGGCGAGCTTCGACGAGCTCGGCACCCCCTTGCGGGACGTGACCTTCTGTGTGGTCGACCTGGAGACCACGGGGGGTTCGCCGCAGCAGGCGGGGATCACCGAGATCGGTGCGGTGAAGGTCCGGGCGGGCGAGGTGCTCGGGGAGTTCCAGACGCTGGTCAACCCGGGTGCGGCGATCCCGCCGTTCATCGCCGTGCTCACCGGCATCACCGACTCGATGGTGTCCTCGGCCCCGGGGGTCGGGTCCGCGCTGCCCGCGTTCCTGGAGTTCGCGCAGGGCTGCGTGCTGGTGGCGCACAACGCGCCGTTCGACGTGGGATTCCTCCGGGCCGCGGCGCAGGAGCACGGCCGGCCGTGGCCGTCGTTCGAGGTCCTGGACACCGCGCGGCTGGCCCGGCGGGTACTCACCCGCGACGACGCGCCCAACTGCAAGCTCGCCACCCTGGCCCGCTTCTTCCGTTCGGGCACCGTTCCCCAGCACCGCGCGCTCGGCGACGCCCGGGCGACGGTCGACGTGCTGCACGGGCTGTTCGAACGCCTCGGCCCGCTGGGCGTGCACTCCCTGGAGGAGCTGGCCGCGTTCAGCTCGCGGGTCACCCCCGCCCAGCGCCGCAAACGCCACCTCGCCGACCAGCTGCCGCATGCGCCGGGGGTCTACGTCTTCACCGACGACCGCGGCCGGGTGCTCTACGTCGGCAAGTCCAAGGACCTCCGCACCCGGGTGCGCACCTACTTCACCGCGTCGGAGACCCGCTCGCGGATGGGCGAGATGGTGAGCCTCGCGGCGAAGGTGACCGGCATCGAGTGCGCGACGCCACTGGAGGCGGAGGTACGCGAGCTGCGCCTGATCGCCGCGCACAAGCCGAGGTACAACCGCCGGTCCAGGTTCCCTGAGCGCGCGACCTGGCTCAAGGTCACCGTGGAGCCGTTCCCGCGGCTGTCACTGGTCCGTGAGGTGAAAGCCGACGCGGCGACCTACCTGGGCCCGTTCGGTTCCCGGCGGGTGGCCGAGCGGGCCGTCGCCGCGATCCACGAGGCCTTCCCGATCCGGCAGTGCACCCAGCGGCTGTCCCGCACCCCGCGCCCGGGCTCCGCGTGCGCGCTGGCCGAGATGGACCGGTGCGTGGCGCCGTGCGTCGGTGCGGTCGACGTACAGACGTACGCCACCCACGTCGACGCGATCCGGCACGCCGTCGGCGCCGACCCGACCCCGGTGATCGAGGCGGCCACCCGGCGGATCGGCCGGCTGGTGGTGGAGTCGAGGTTCGAGGAGGCGAGTGTCCACCGCGACCGGATGGCCGCCTTCGTCCGTGCCGCGGCCCGCTTCCAGCGGATGAGCGCCCTGGCGCGCTGTCCCGAGCTGGTCGCCGCGAAGCGCACCGAAGAGGGCGGCTGGGAGGCACACGTGGTGAGGTACGGCCGGCTGGCCGCGGCCGGCGTCGTTCCGCGCGGCACGCCCGCCCGCGCCGGAGTGGACGAGATCGTGGCCACCGCGGAGACGGTCGAGCCGCCACCTCCGCCGACACCGGCCGCGACCGCCGAGGAGACCGAGCGGATCCTCGCCTGGCTGGAGCAGCCCGGCGTACGCCTGGTCGAGCTCGCCGGCGAGTGGAGCTGCCCGGTCGGCGGCGCCCAGGCCCACACCGAGTGGCTGGACACCGCGTACGCCGCTCGTGACGACGTCGTACCCTGCCAGGACCGCAGGCGCCTGCGGCCGACCCACCGGCCGGCCCGATGACGGCGTCCGCCCCGCCCCACCCGCCCGACCCTGCTCTCCGGCCGGCTCAGCCGGCCGCCGCAACCCACCCGAGCGCCCCGTGGAGGGAACTTGATCACCGCCATCGTGTTCGTCCAGGCAGATGTCGCGCGCATCCCGGAGGTGGCCCAGGAGATCGCCGAGCTAGACGGCGTGAGCGAGGTCTACTCCGTCACCGGCGACATCGACCTGATCGCGCTGGTCCGCGTCCGCGAACACGACCAGGTGGCCGACGTCGTGGCCGATCAGCTCAACAAGGTGCCGGGCGTGCTGTCCACCGAGACCCACATCGCGTTCCGCGCCTACTCCCAGCACGACCTGGAAGCGGCGTTCAGCCTGGGCATCCCCGAGTAGCCCGCACGGCGAACGGGACCATCCATCCCGATCCGGGTGGCCGGTCCGGGTGGCCGGGTCTTTCCTGCGGCAGGCCGCTAACCGCGGGCCGCGGCCACCCAGCGCTTGAGGGTCGCCTCGGCCCGTCCCTCGTCCACCGACTCCTCGGCACGCGCATAGCCCGCGCGGATCCGGTCCAGCAGCGGCGCGGTGGAAGGTTCGTGCACGGCGAGCGCGGCAGCGGCGTTCAGCAGCACAGCGTCCCGCACCGGCCCGCGTTCACCCGCGAGCACCCGCCGGCAGGCGTCTGTGTTGAACGTCACGTCGCCACCGCGCAGGGCGTCCGCCGCCGCCGGGGCGATCCCGAGGTCGGCCGGGTCCAGCTTCTCCTCGCTCACCCCGCCGTCGCCCACGACCCACACCGACGAGGTGGTCGTGGTGGTGAGCTCGTCCAGCCCGTCGTCGCCACGGAAGACGAAGGCGTCCACGCCACGTGCGGCGAAGACCCCGGCGACGATCCGCGCCATCCGCGGGTCGGCCACACCCACCGCCTGGGCCTGCGGCCGGGCGGGGTTGGACAGCGGACCGAGGATGTTGAACGTCGTGGGGACGCCGAGCTCACGCCGGGTCTGCGCGGCATGGCGCATCGCGGCGTGGAAGTGCGGGGCGAAGCAGAACGTGATGCCCACCTCGGCCGCGATCTCGGCTACCCGGGCGGGTGGCAGGTCGAGCGGGATGCCGAGGGACTCCAGCAGGTCGGCCGCACCACACAGGGACGAGGCGCTGCGGCTGCCGTGCTTGGCCACCCGGGCGCCCGCGCCGGCGGCCACCAGGGCGGCCATCGTGGAGATGTTGACCGTGTGCGCGCCGTCCCCGCCGGTACCCACCACGTCCACCGCGCGGCCGGGCACCTCGATCGTCCGGGCGTGGGCGTACATCGCCCGGACCATGCCGTCGACCTCGTCGACGGTCTCCCCCTTCAGGCGCAGCGCCACGGCGAAACCCGCCACCTGCACCGGGGTGATCTGACCGTCGAGGATCTCGCCCATCGCCCAGGACGCCTGCTCGCCGCTGAGGTCCTCCCCGCGCAGGAGCAGGCCGAGGAGCCGCGGCCAGGTCAGGGCCGGTTGCTGCGCCATGACGGCCGGCTCATCGGCCGGAGGTGGCGGCCAGGCGCTGCCGGGCGAGGGCCACCGTCGCCCGGCACAGGGCGATCGGGTCGATGGGGTAAGGAACCGCCGCCTCGGCCCGCGACCAGGTGGCCAGCCAGGCGTCCTGAACCCGTCCGGTCAGCACGAGAATCGGCGGGCAGTTGAAGATCTCGTCCTTGAGCTGGCGGGCGATCCCCATGCCTCCGGCCGGGACCGCCTCCCCGTCGAGGATCACCACGTCGATGCCGCCGGCGTCGAGGGTCTTGAGGACGGCGTACTGCGTCGCGCACTCGACGAACTCCACCGGGGGAAGATCGCGTTCGGGCCGCTTGCCGATGCCGAACCTCACCTTGTCGCGGGTGGTCCGGTCGTCGGAGTAGACGAGGATCCGGAGGGAACCCGGGGGCGAGCCGGCGGTCGAACCGGACTGGGACGCGGTGGCTTCAGCGCTCATCGGGGTGTCCTCGGCGAGAGTTCGTCACTGGCGGGCGGCGTCGGTCACGACGCCTGTCGGCGTACGGCGGTGATGTTACCCGGCTCCCCCTCGCACGCCCGACCCGCGGGCGCCCGGGGGTCGCCCGAAGGCAGCGGGGATCGACCGACATAATGGCGCACGTGGCGACAGCAACCGTAGAACCCACCGCGCGCTTCCACGGCCACCCGAACCGCCCCTCGATGGTCAGTGTCGGGACGATCGTGTGGCTGGCCAGCGAGCTGATGTTCTTCGCCGCGCTCTTCGCGGCATATTTCACGATTCGGGCGGTATCGCCGGACCTGTGGGCGCAGGAGACGGCGAAACTCAACGTCCCCTTCGCGTTCGTCAACACGACGGTGCTCGTGCTGTCGTCGGTGACCTGCCAGATGGGCGTCTTCGCCGCCGAGCGCGGCCAGGTGGGCCGGGTCGGCAGCATCCTGAACCCCGCCAAGTGGGGCCTGCGTGAGTGGTTCGTCCTCACCTACCTCATGGGTGCGTTCTTCATCGGCGGCCAGACCTACGAGTACTCCGAGCTGATCCACGAGGGCGTCTCGATGTCCTCCACGGCGTACGGCTCGGTGTTCTTCCTCACCACCGGCTTCCACGGCCTGCACGTGACCGGCGGCCTGATCGCCTTCCTGCTGGTCCTCGGTCGCACGTTCATGACGAAGCGGTTCACCCACGAGCAGGCGGTGAGTGCCATCGTGGTGTCGTACTACTGGCACTTCGTCGACGTCGTGTGGATCGGACTGTTCGCGACGATTTATCTCATCAAGTAGGACGGAGCGGGAAGACGTGCCTTTCGGCGTCCGGGGTCGCCCCCGGTTCCAGACGGTCGGGTTCCGGGCTCGTCCCCGGCTGAGCACCATCCTGAGCGCGCGACGTCGCAACCGGTTCGCCGGCTTGGTCGTCGTGGCCCTGGCGTTGACGGTCTTCGGCGGCGTCTACGCCGTCGCCTCCCCGTCGTCGAAGGCGTCCGCTGACGCCGCCCAGTCGACGCAGGTCGAGCAGGGCCGCAGGCTGTTCGCGGTGAGCTGCTCCTCCTGCCACGGCATGAACGCGCAGGGGACCAACGCGGGTCCGCCGCTGATCGGGGTCGGCGCCGCGGCTGTCGACTTCCAGGTCGCCACCGGGCGGATGCCGGCCCAGCAGCCGGGTGCCCAGATCCCGAAGAAGCCGGTCGCCTTCAGCGACGAGGAGATCGCGGCGCTGGCGGCCTACGTCGCCTCGCTCGGGCCGGGCCCGTCGGTGCCCTCCAAGCAGGACCTCGACACCTCCGACCTCAGCGACGCCGAGATCGCCCAGGGCGGTGAGCTGTTCCGTACCAACTGCGCCTCCTGCCACAACGTGGCCGGCAAGGGCGGTGCGCTCACCCACGGCAAGTACGCCCCCAACATCGACGGCTCGTCGGACAGGCACATCTACGAGGCGATGCTCACCGGCCCGCAGAACATGCCCGTGTTCTCCAACCAGGTGATCACGCCGAAGAACAAGCGGCAGATCATCGCCTACCTCAACGAGCTGAAGCAGCAGCCGAGCCAGGGCGGCTTCGGCCTCGGCGGTCTCGGCCCGGTGAGTGAGGGCGTCGCCGCCTGGCTGGCCGGACTCGGCGCCTGCGTCGTTCTCGCGGTGTGGATCGCGGCCAAGACCGCACGGACCACACGCACCAACGGAAAGGGAGCACAGGGCAAATGAGCGACGAGACCTCTCGTGGCGAGGTTCCCGTCCCGGCCGGCCAGACCGGCACCGGGCACGAGGGCCCGGTGCCCAACCCCGGTCTGCCGACGCACGAGCCGCGTCCCACCGACGTCGACGAGCGCGCCGCCAAGCGGGCCGAGCGCCAGGTCGCCACGATGTTCGGGCTGGCCACGCTGCTGACGCTCGGCTTCGTGGTCGCCTACTTCGCCGTCCCGATGGACGCGTCCTTCCTCGGCTTCGGCGCGTCCAGCTTCATCATGGGCTGCGCACTCGGCATCGCGCTTCTGCTGATCGGGATCGGCGCGGTCCAGTGGGCCCGCAAGCTGATGTCCGACCACGAGATGGTCGAGGAACGCCACCCGGCCAAGTCGACCGACGTGGAACGCGCCGAGGCCATCGCGACCGTCCGGCAGGGTGGTGAGGAGAGCGGGATCGGCCGCCGCAAGCTGATCCGCAACTCGCTGATCGGCGCGCTGGCCGCGCTGGGGCTGCCCGTGATCGTGCTGTTGCGCGACCTCGGCCCGCTGCCCGGCAACGCCTCCGCGCACACGATCTGGCGGCGCGGCACCCGGCTCGTCAACGACGTCACCTTCGAGCCGATCAAGGCCGAGGACCTCGAGCTCGGCCAACTGGTCAACGGCGTACCCGAAACGTTGGAGAAGGTGCCCGAGGGCGCCAAACGCCAGGACGCCCGGGCGAAGTCCTCGATCATCATCGTCCGGATGAAGGAAAACGACATCCGGGCCCTCCCGAACCGCCGCGACTGGGGTGTTTCCGGCATTCTGTGCTACTCCAAGGTGTGCACTCACGTGGGCTGCCCGGTTAACCTGTGGGAACAGCAGACACACCAGGTCCTGTGCCCCTGCCACCAGTCGACGTTCAACCTCGCCGACAATGGAAGGGTCGTCTTCGGGCCGGCTGCGCGGTCGCTGCCACAGCTGCCGATCATGGTCGACGCCGAGGGATACCTGGTCGCCCGAAGCGACTTTCACGAGCCCGTCGGACCGAGTTATTGGGAGCGCGGATGAGCAGCGCGACACCACACCCCCTCGGCAAGCCCCTGGAGTTCCTGGACGACCGCATCGGGTTGGCCAAGCTCGTCAAGAAGAACATCCGCAAGGTCTTCCCCGACCACTGGTCGTTCCTGCTCGGCGAGATCGCGCTCTACAGCTTCATCATCCTGTTGCTGTCGGGCACCTTCCTGACGCTGTGGTTCAAGCCGAGCATGCAGGAGGTCGTCTACAGCGGCCCCTACCTGCCGCTGCGCGGCGTGCACATGTCCGAAGCGTTCTCCTCGACGCTGGACATCTCCTTCGGCGTGCGTGGCGGTCTGCTGATGCGGCAGATCCACCACTGGTCGGCGATGCTGTTCATCGGTGCGATGACGCTGCACATGCTCCGGACCTTCTTCACCGGCGCGTTCCGCAAGCCGCGGGAGCTCAACTGGCTGATCGGCACCATCCTGCTGCAGCTGGGGCTGGTCGAGGGCTTCACCGGCTACTCCCTACCCGACGACCTGCTCTCGGGCACCGGCCTGCGGTTCATCGAGGGCCTGCTGCGGGCGTTCCCGGTGGTCGGCACCTACCTGTCGTACTTCGTGTTCGGCGGAGCGTTCCCGGGTGACGTCGTGATCCCACGGCTGTACCCCGTGCACATCCTGCTGCTGCCCGGAGTCA
Source organism: Actinopolymorpha cephalotaxi (assembly GCF_013408535.1). Classification (NCBI taxonomy): domain Bacteria; kingdom Bacillati; phylum Actinomycetota; class Actinomycetes; order Propionibacteriales; family Actinopolymorphaceae; genus Actinopolymorpha; species Actinopolymorpha cephalotaxi. Next base: position 1,598,735 of record NZ_JACBZA010000001.1, on the reverse strand, counting down.
TCCTGGCGCTGATCACCGCGCACCTGGCGCTGGTCGTCTACCACAAGCACACCCAGTTCCCGGGGCCCGGACGGACCAACCAGAACGTCGTCGGCTACCCCCTGCTGCCGGTGTACATGGCGAAGGCCGGCGGCTTCTTCTTCATCGTCTTCGGCGTCACCGCCCTGATGGGCGCGCTCTTCCAGCTGAACCCGGTCTGGGTGTACGGGCCGTACAACCCGTCCCAGGTCGGCGCCGGCACCCAGCCCGACTGGTACATGGGCTGGGTCGAGGGCGGGCTGCGCCTGATGCCCAACTGGGAAACCCACTTCGCAGGCTTCACCATCAGCTGGAACATCTTCATCCCCGGCTTCGGCCTGCTCGGGCTGATGGCCGTCGTCCTCGCGCTCTACCCGTTCATCGAGTCCTGGGTGACCGGTGACCGGCGTGAGCACCACCTGCTGGACCGGCCCCGCAACCAGCCGGTGCGGACCGCGTTCGGTGTGGCCGGGATGACGTTCTACGGCCTGCTGTGGATCGGTGGCGGTAACGACATCCTCGCCACCACGTTCCACCTGTCGATCAACTCCATCACCTGGTTCCTCCGCTTCGCGATCTTCATCGGCCCGGTGATCGCGTTCCTGGTCACCAAGCGGATCTGCATCGGCCTGCAGCGCGCGGACCGGGACCGGCTGCTCCACGGCCGGGAGACGGGCATCGTCATGCGGGCCCCCAACGGCGAGGTCACCGAGATCCACGCTCCTCTCGACCCGGAGGAAGCCTGGTCCATCGCCGGCCACGACAGCCAGGAGCCCCTGCAGGTCGGTTCGGGCGTGGATGCCCACGGTGTGGCCGACCCCCACTACCGGCGGCGGAAGCTACGGGCGCGTGCGTCCCGCTTCTACTTCAGCGACCAGCTGAAGGTGCCGACGAAGGCCGAACTGGAAGCCGCTCACAGCAACGGACACGGCCACGAGCTGGCCAACGGCAACGGCCATGCCCGCGAGCTTGCCGAGGGCAACGGTCACGCCGGCAGCAACGGCGAGGGCACCAAGCAGGTCGGCGCCGGCGGCGGGAGTTCCCGCTCCGAGCACTGAGAGGCGCCCCCAGCGCACCCGCACCTGTGCCGCGGTCCACCACCTGGTGGCTGCGGCACAGTGCTGTTCAGGGATCGCCAACGGCACCGGCCCGAACACTGCGGTCAGGACGCTGGTGAGGTTGTCGGGACACGGTGCCGGTGCCCGCGGACTCCAGCAGAGCGTTCGCCCGTGTCTGCGGCTGGGCGGCTCGGTCGAGGTAGTGGCGTTCGATACCTGGGAGCCGGCCGGGTGGCCGGACCCGCTCCCCCACACCGACGGCCTCATCCAGTTTTCGGAGGAACGTACGGCGGAAACCCCAAGGCCGTGGACCAAGCGCTCGACGGCCCGGGCGAGCGCTTCACGATGGGCTACACCACCTTGGTGACGACCGCGGTCCACGCCGGCTCCGGCGCCTGATCGGCAGGGCCGCGAAACACGAACGGACCGCACCGGGGACACGCAACGGGTCCCCCATCCTCGCGGACAGGGGACCGCACCGGGAACACGCAACGAGTCCCCCATCCTCGCGGACAGGGGACCGCACCGGGAACACGCAACGAGTCCCCCATCCTCGCGGACAGGGGACCGCACCGGGAACACGCAACGAGTCCCCCATCCTCGCGGACAGGGGACCGCACCGGGAACACGCAACGAGTCCCCCATCCTCGCGGACAGGGGACCGCACCGGGAACACGCAACGAGTCCCCCATCCTCGCGGACAGGGGACCGCACCGGGAACACGCAACGAGTCCCCCATCCTCGCGGACAGGGGACCGCACCGGGAACACGCAACGAGTCCCCCATCCTCGCGGACAGGGGACCCGCTTCAGCCGTTCGGCCTCGCTCACCTACAGCGCGCTGCCGGCCTTCCAGTCGCTCCAGGACATGTTCCAGTCGCCGTACCCGTTGCCGGTGGTCTGCATCGGGGAGCCGTGCTTGCTGGACACCTCCACCGGGTCACCGACGTGGGCCACGTGCCACAGCCAGTCGGAGTCACGCGTGCTCATGCCCACGCAGCCATGGCTGGTATTGGCGTGGCCCTGTGAGGCGGTCGACCAGGTGGCGGTGTGCAGGAACTCACCACTCCAGGTCAGCCGGAGCGCCCACCGTCCGGTCAGCCGGTAGTGCTCCTTCTCGCCGATGGCCTCGTTCTTGAAGAGGACGTTCTCCCGCTTCTCCAGAATCACCTTCGTGCCGTTGCGGGTCCGCCAGCCCTTCTTTCCGCCGGTCACGTCGATCGTGCGGGCCAACTTGCCGTCGACGTAGACCTTCGCGGTGTGGGTGCGGTCGAGGTCGACCTTGGTGACCACCGAGTTGGTGATGCTGAAGCGGCGGACCTTGTCCTTGATTCCCCAGGCCCCGTTGCCGGCGTCGAAGTCCTTGGTGTTGACCTTCAGTGTCACGTTGGTGTGCGCGGGCCAGTAGGTCCTCGGACGGTAGTGAACCTCGGAGTCGCTGAACCAGTGCCAGGCGCCCTCGACCGGCTTGGACGTCTCCAGCACCAGCCGCTTCTGCGCCGCGGCACGGTTTTCGACAGGCTCGCTGAACTTCACGATGACCGGCATCCCCACGCCGACGTTGTAGCCGTTCAGCGGGGTGACGTCGGTGCCCAGCACCTTGGCCGGCGGTGCCGTGGTGAAGCTCTGGTGGAGGCCTGTCGGCCGCCCTTCGGAGTTCTTGGCGATCGCCTCGACCTTGTAGGTTCTGCCCGGCAGAAGCGCGCCGGCCTTGGCGGTCCAGAGCGTCCTGGCGGCGTTCATCGATCCCTGGAGGTCGTCGACGCCCTCGCTGGTGACCGTCACCTCGTCGAGCTTTCCGCCACTGACGGAGACCTTCACCGGATCGGTGAGTGCCACCTTCGCCGACTCCTTCGCCGAAAGCGCGACCTTCGCCGGTGCTGCCGTCTTCTTGGGAGTCGCCGCCGACCGGTCGCCCGGATTGGCGTTGGCCTCGATCGGATTCCCCGTGGACTGCGACTGACAACCGACCACCAGCACTATTGCCAGCATCGCTGCCAGCACCCCTGCTTTACGCACCGTTGACCGCATGCGCCCCCGATTCCCCATGAATGCTCCCGTCCCGGCGGTCCTACTCAAGCAGGTCGATCCCCCCTGCAGGGACCTCCGGGTGGAAGACGTCTCGATCCCCCGGGAAGTTGCACATGAGTAGGCGTGTCCTGGTAAAGGATACTGAACCGGATCAACCGAACACAGAACGAGGGGCCGGTCCCTGTGGACCGGCCCCTCGCTTCCAGGACGCCGACGGGTGGGTGTGAGCCGACCCGCATTCAGCGAGCGTCGATCAGTGCGCGTGCTCCCCGCGGTAGTACTCGAAGACCATGCCGAGCACGGACACCGCGCCCACCGCGGCACCGATGATGAAGAGCCACCAACCGAAGACGATGCCCAGGACGACCACCGACAAGGACGCCGCGCAGGCCAGCGGCCACCAGCTGTGCGGGCTGAAGAAGCCGAGTTCGCCGGCCCCCTCCGCGATCTCGGCGTCCTTGCGGTCCTCCGGGCGCGGGCCCACCCGTCGGGCCGTGAGGAGCACGTAGAACGCCACCAGGGCGGCGAGCAACGTGGTCATCACCAGCGCGCTGGTCCCCGTCGGGTCGTGGGACAGAAACCAGTAGATGGGCGTGACGAGCACGAAGAATCCGGTCAGGATCGCGAAGATGTATCCCTCGGCCTTCACGAGCGGTCCTTCCGGTTCTGCTGCGAGCTGGAGTGGAGTTGACTGTCGCGGCCGCTCTGCTCAGGCATGTCGGCGACACCGTGCGGATCGTTCTGCGCGAGTTCGAGCAGCGCGATCTCGGGGTGGTGGACGTCGAACGCCGGGCTTTCCGAACGGATCCGCGGGATCGAGGTGAAGTTGTGCCGCGGCGGAGGGGACGAGGTGGCCCACTCCAGCGAACGGCCCCAGCCCCACGGGTCGTCGACGCCGACCTTCGGCGACTTCCAGGACATGATCACGTTGAGCAGAAACGGCAACGTGGACATCCCGAGAAGGAAGGCGCCGATGGTGGAGACGGTGTTCAGCGTGGCGAAGCCGTCCTCGACCGGGTAGTCGGCGTACCGGCGGGGCATGCCCTCCACGCCCAGCCAGTGCTGCACCAGGAAGGTCAGGTGGAAGCCGAAGAACAGCGTCCAGAAGTGAACCTTCCCGAGAGTTTCGTTCAGCATCCGGCCGGTCATCTTCGGCCACCAGAAGTAGAAGCCCGCGAACATCGCGAACACCACGGTGCCGAACACGACGTAGTGGAAGTGGGCGACCACGAAGTAGGTGTCGCTGACGTGGAAGTCCAGCGGCGGCGCGGCGAGGATCACGCCGGTGAGCCCACCGAACAGGAACGTCACCAGGAAGCCGATCGCCCACAGCATCGGGGTGTCGAAGCTGATCGAGCCGCGCCACATCGAGCCGATCCAGTTGAAGAACTTCATCCCGGTCGGCACCGCGATGAGGAACGTCATGAACGAGAAGAACGGCAGATCGACCATGCCCGTCACGAACATGTGGTGCGCCCACACCGCGACCGAGAGGGCGGCGATCCCCATCGTGGCCAGCACCATGCCGACGTACCCGAACAGCGGCTTGCGGCTGAACACCGGGATGATCTCGGTGATGATCCCGAAGAACGGCAGCGCGATGATGTAGACCTCGGGGTGGCCGAAGAACCAGAACAGGTGCTGCCACAGCAGCGGACCTGCGCCTCCGTTGGCCGGGTCGAACACGTGCGCACCAAACTGCCGGTCGGCCTCCAGCATCAGGAGCGCACCGGCGAGGATCGGGAACGCGATCAGCGCGAGGACGCTGGTCACCAGGACGTTCCAGGTGAAGATCGGCATCCGGAACATCGTCATGCCGGGCGCCCGCATGCAGAAGATCGTGGTGACGAAGTTGACCGAGCCGAGGATCGTTCCCAGACCGGCGATGTAGAGGCCCATCACCCACAGGTCGCCGCCGACGCCGGGGGTCCGCACGGCGTCCGACAGCGGGGTGTACGCCGTCCAGCCGAAGTCCGGGGCACCGGAGGGCGTCAGGAACGACGCCATCACGATCAGGCCACCGAACAGGAACATCCAGTAGCTGAGCATGTTCATCCGCGGGAACGCGACGTCCGGCGCGCCGATCTGCAACGGCATGATCACGTTGGCGAACCCGACGAACAGCGGCGTCGCGAACAGCAGCAGCATGATCGTGCCGTGCATGGTGAACAGCTGGTTGTAGATGAGTTCGCCGTTGGTCTTGCCGAGGATCTGCATGCCGGGGCGGGCCAGCTCGGACCGCATGATCAGCGCCATCAGACCGGCGACCAGGAAGAACGCGAACGACGTGACGAGGTAGAGGTGGCCGATCACCTTGTGGTCGGTCGTGGTCATCCACGACACGATCTTCGCGCCCGTACTGCGGGTGCGTACCGGCTCGGTCGGGAAGTCGGACGCCTGCCGGCGCTCACTGAGAATCGTCACTTGGTTCCCTCCACCTGCAGACCCTGCTGGGTGCGTGTAGCCGCGCCGCCGAGGTTCAGGCCCGTCTGGCCCTTGGCCTTGAGCTGGCGCAGGTGCGCGTCGTACTTCTCCTGGCTCACCACGTGCACGGTGAACAGCATCCGGGAGTGGTAGACACCGCAGAGCTCGGCGCACTTGCCGGCGAACTCACCCTCCTTGGTGGGGGTCAGCTCGAAGTAGTTGGTCTTGCCCGGGAAGACGTCCATCTTGAACAGGAACGCCGGGATGAAGAAGGAGTGCACCACATCGGGTGAGTTGAGCTTGAAACCGACCTTCTTGCCCACGGGAAGGTAGAGCGTCGGGAGGTGCTCGGGGTTCCCCGTCTCCCACACCGTGCCGACGCCGGGAGCGTTCTCGTAGTTGAACGTCCAGCTCCACTGCTGGCCGACGACGTTGACGACGGTGGCCGGCGGCTCGTTCTTGTCGACCTTGAGGATGGCGTTCTGGTCGCGCACGGTGAAGAAGAACAGCACCGCGATGATCACGAACGGGACCGCGGAGTAGAGGATCTCGATCGGCAGGTGGTAACGGACCTGCGGCGGAACGGAGTCGTCCCGGCGGCGGTAGGCGATCACCGCCCAGATGATCAGCCCCCAGACCAGCACGCCGACCGCGAGCGCGGCGATCCAGGCGCCCTGCCACAGACTCAGGGTGTGGGTGGCCCGGTCACTCGCCGGCGGGGGCATGCCGCCCCGCTTCCAGGTGTCGAGCTGCTCGGTGGAGCATCCACTCACCACCAGCAGTGCGATGCCTACGAGCGACGCCACGGACGCCCTGCGCAGAATCGGGCGCGGAGCGCGTTCGCCAGCGTTCGACCTCACGGGATGCCTTTCTCCCTCAGACCCTCCGCACCGGCGACTACACAGACCCACCGGGTGCACAGCGGCGCAACCTCGTATCAGCGACAGAAACCCTACTCGCAGGACTTGTACGCACCGCGACGCCCCTCCCGGCGGACGGACGGTCCGCTCAGGGTGCACGGCGCCGCGCCCGTCCGGCGGGTGGACGGTGCGCTCAGGAGCCGGTGATCTTCTCCTGGACGCGGGTGAGCATGGGCTCGACGTCGGCCGCGGCGTCGTCGCCGTACGCCTCGGCGAGCCGGCCGAGGAAGGTCTCCCGGGTGAGGTGGTACTCCTGCGGGCCGACGGTCTCGATCACGTGCGCCGCGAGCAGGCAGCCGACCTGGGCGGCGCGCTCGAGGTCGAGCCCCCAGCCGACCGAGGCCAGGAAACCGGCACGGAAGCCGTCGCCCACGCCGGTGGGGTCGACCAGGCCCCGCACAGGTGCGACCCCCACGTGGATGGGCGCCTCGCCCTTGCGGTGGATGCGGACACCCTCCGAGCCGAGCGTGGTGACGACCACGCCGACCCTGGTCAGGATCTCCTCGGTGTTCCAGCCGGTCTTCTGCTCGGTCAGCGCGGATTCGTACTCGTTGGAGAGGAAGTACGTGGCGCCGTCGATCAGCTCCCGGATCAGCTCGCCGTCGGACCAGGCCAGCTGCTGGGAGGGGTCGGCGGCGAACGCGTAGCCGCGGTCACGGCACTCGTCGGTGTGCCGGCGCATCGCCTCGGGGTCGTTGGCGCCGACCACCACCAGGTCGAGCCCGCCGACGCGATCGGCGACCGGTGCGAGCTCGATCTTCCTGGCCTCGCTCATCGCGCCGGGGTAGAACGTGGCGATCTGGGCGTGCGAGGAGTCGGTCGTACACACGAATCTCGCGGTGTGGTGTTCGTCACTGGTGTGCACCGAGCCGCAGTCGACGCCGTGTCGCTCCAGCCACGAACGGTAGTCGGCGAAGTCGTGGCCGACCGCGCCGACGAGGACCGGGTCCAGGCCGAGGCAGGCCATGCCGAACGCGATGTTGGCGGCGACGCCACCCCGGCGCACCTCGAGGTCGTCGGCGAGGAAGGACACCGAGATCTTGTCCAGCTGGTCGACCACGAGCGAGTCGCGGAACTTGCCGCCGAACGTCATGAGGTGGTCGGTGGCGATCGACCCGGTAACCGCGATTGGCACGAAGAATTCCCCTTAGGAATGGTCGGACGGCGAACCGGCAGCTCACCATACCCAGCCCGGCCCGGTCGGCGCCGGGCTCGTCCCGGCGAGTCCGGTCGGGCCGGCCGTCTCCCCGCACGCCTCCCCCTCGGCCGCCTCGGCCACCTCGGCTCCCTCGGTCCGCTCGGCGCTCCGGAGGCGGTGCGGATGGCCCGTGCCCAGCCGGCGACCGGAACCGGCGGCGGCGGGACCGCGTCCATCGGGCGGGCAGGTGTTCGCCCCGGTCGCGGCTCCACCGTGGTCGTCCGGCACCACCGGTCCTCGCCGGTACGCCGGCGAAGCCAGGCAAACTCGACGTCCCCGGGGGAACACATGAGGTCTCTGTCCGCGGGTTCCGCCCGCTCCACCCGCACTTTCCGCGGCGTACGCACATCCGGCACCGCCCGTGCACCGGCCACCCTGGCCGCGTTGGCCGTACTCGCCCTGCTCACCTCGTGCGGAGCCGGTACGGCCGTCGAGTCCGGCGACCAGGCGGCCTCGCCCACGCCGTCGCCCACCGCCTCGGCCACGAAATCGGCCATGCCGACCTCCTCCCCCAGCCCGAGCGGTACGCCGGGCGGCAAGGGCCCGGGCAAACCCGGCATGCCACCGGCGCATCCGCCCGGCGACACCTGGCAGCCGCTGATCCGGGTGGACGCCGTCGACGGCACGCCCTCCGCACGAACGCTGAAGGTGCACTACACCCTGCCGACGCCGTGCTCGCCGGGCCTGCGCCGCGCCGAGGTGACCGAACGCCCGGACGCCGTGGTGGTGAAGCTGCACCGCGACCCACCCGGAAAGAGCGACGTGATCTGCGCCCAGGTGATCAAGGAGGACGCCGTCGACGTCCACCTGGACACGCCGGTCGGTGACCGGCCGCTGGTCGACGGGTCCTCCGGCCGGGTGGTCAAGCTGCGCGGCTGACGACTCCTATCCCACGGGTCCCTATCCCACGGGTCCCTATCCCACGGGTCCCTATCCCACGGGTCCCTGTCCCACGGTCCCTATCCCACCGTGCCGGCCGGTTCCGGCGAGCCCGCCCACACCGGACCGTCCGGGTAGCGGTAGTCGGCGAGCGTGGACGGGAGCAGCTCCGCCGACATGCCGGGCGCGGTCGGCGCGGCGTAGGCGCCGGCCACGATCCGTACCGGGTCGGCGAAGTGCTCGTGCAGGTGGTCGACGTACTCCACCACCCGGTCCGGCCGGTGCCCCGCGACGGCCACCTCGTCGAACATCGCCAGGTGCTGCACGAGTTCGCACAGGCCGACGCCCCCGGCGTGCGGGCACACGGGCACACCGAACTTCGCGGCCAGCAGCAGGATCGCGATGTTCTCGTTCACCCCGCCGACCCGGGCCGCGTCCGGCTGCAGGACGTCGATCGCGCCCGCCTGCAACAGCTGCTTGACGATGACGCGGTTCTGGGCGTGCTCACCGGTCGCCACCCGGATCGGCGCGATCCCCCGCCGGATCGCGGCGTGGCCGAGCACGTCGTCGGGTGAGGTCGGCTCCTCCACCCACCACAGGTCGAAGTCACGCAACCGGTCCACCCAGCGGACCGCCTCCGCGACGTCCCAGCACTGGTTGGCGTCCACGGCGATCCGGACGTCCGGGCCGACCGCCCGGCGGGCCACACCGAGCCGGCGCCGGTCGTCGTCGACGTCCCGGCCCACCTTCAGCTTGATCTGCCCGAACCCGTCCGCGACGGCCTGCCGGGACAGCCGGTCGACCGTCTCGTCGTCGTACCCGAGCCAGCCCGGCGTGGTGGTGTACGCCTTGAGTCCGTGCGTACGAAGGCGTTCCTCGCGGGCGGCGCGGCCGGGTTCGGCCGCCCGGAGCAGGTCGAGCGCCTCCTCCGGGGTGAGCGCGTCGCGAAGGTAGCGCCAGTCGACCAGGCCGACGATCTGCTCCGGCGTCAGGTCCGCGAGCAGTTTCCACACCGGCAGGCCCGCGCGCCGGCCGGCGAGGTCCCAGACGGCGTTGACGACCGCGCCGATCGCCATGTGCATCAGGCCCTTCTCGGGGCCGAGCCAGCGAAACTGCGAGTCGTCCACCAGGTCGAAGTAGACCCGGCCGAGGTCGGCGCAGATCTCCTCGACGTCCCGGCCGACCAGGGCCGGGGCGAGCGCCCGGATCGCCGCGCACTGCACCTCGTTGCCCCGGCCGATGGTGAACGCGAAGCCGTGTCCGTCAGGTCCATCGCTGGTACGCAGGACGACGTACGCCGCGGAGTAGTCGGGGTCGGGGTTCATGGCGTCGGAGCCGTGCAGCTCGCGGGACGTCGGGAACCGCACGTCGTGTACGTCGACCGCGACCAGTTTCGCCACCGGGTCTCCTCGTTCTGGATGATCTGGGCTTCTACGGGACCTGCCGACGCGCGACCTCGGCCGGAAGGGTGTTCGCGGCTACCGGAGACGGCCGCCCGCGCGACCAGCCGAATCGTCAGACGACCACTAGGATCCGGAGTCAGCTTGCCACGTGGCCGGGCGGGGCCGGACGACCGATCGGGGCGAGCGGCCGCCGGACCGTACGCCACGCCCCGCCGTGTGCGAAGCAACGCGAAACGAGGCAAGCATGGGCAAGCGGGCCACGCAGCGCCACCGGCTCGGCACGAGCGACGTCGAGGTCACCACGCTGGGGCTGGGAACCGCCCCTCTCGGCGGGCTGTTCACCTCCGTCGCCGACGAGACCGCGGCCGCGGTGGTGAAGGCCGCGCTGGACGCCGGCCTCAACTACCTCGACACCGCTCCTCTGTACGGCCACGGGACCGCCGAGCGCCGGGTGGGCACCGCGCTGTCCGGAATCGGCCGTTCCGAGTACGTCCTGTCCTCCAAGGTCGGCCGGCTGATCGTGCCCGTCGAGGGTGCGGACGGCGGTGAGGCCGGCGGCGGGCCGAACGCCAACGGGTACGCCGACGCGCCGCCGTCGGAGGCGACGTTCGACTACACCCGCGACGGCATCCTCCGTTCGGTGACCGAGAGCCTGGAACGCCTCGGCCTGGACCGGGTGGACGTCCTCTACATCCACGACCCCGACGACCACGAGGAGGAGGCCCTCACGGTCGCCTACCCCGCGGTCCGCGAGCTGCGCGACCAGGGCGTCGTGCGCGCGATCGGCGTGGGCATGAACCAGTCCCGCATCCCGACCCGGTTCGTCCGCGAGACCGACGTCGACGCGGTCCTGCTGGCCGGGCGGTACACGCTGCTGGAGCAGCCCGGAGCCGAGGACCTGCTGCCGGCCTGCCTGGAGCGGGACACCTCGATCGTGATCGGCGGCGTCTACAACTCCGGCCTGCTGGCCGACCCCCGCCCGGGCGCGACGTACAACTACGCGGAGGCGCCGGAGCACCTGATCGCCCGGGCACTGGAGCTGGCCGGGATCTGCGAGCGGCACGGCGTACCCCTCAAGGCGGCGGCGATCCAGTTCCCGCTGTGGCATCCGGCGGTGGCGACCGTCCTCACCGGCGCGCGCAGCGTGGCCGAGCTGGAGGAGAACCTCGCGATGATGGAGTACGACATCCCCGGCGCGTTGTGGGACGACCTCGCCGACGCGGGAGTGAAGCGGTATGGCGCCTGACGCCGGCGCCGCGGCCGAGCCCGGCGGCGTGGACGCCCACCACCACGTCTGGGATCTTTCCGTACGTCCGGAGCCGTGGATCGAGGGGCCGGAGATGGCCCCGATCGACCGGACGTTCCACCTGTCCGACCTCGCGCCGCACGCGAAGGCGGCCGGGGTGACCCGGACGGTGCTGGTGCAGACGGTGCCCGACGTCGACGAGACGCGGGACTTCCTCGCCCTCGCCGACGACAGCGACCTCGTGGGTGCGGTGACCGGCTGGGTCAACCTCACCGCGGACTCCGTTGCCGACGACCTCGCCGAGCTGGCAGCCGCGCCGGGCGGGCGGTTCCTGCGGGCCATCCGGCACGGGGTGCAGGGCGAGGACGACCCGGCCTGGCTGTGCCGGCCCGACGTGCGGCGCGGCCTCGCCGCTGTGGCCGGCGCCGGGCTGCGCTACGAGCTGCTCACGATCCCGGTGCAGCTGCCGGCGGCGGTGGAGACGGTGCGGGCGCTTCCGGACGCGGCGTTCGTCCTCGACCACTGCTCCAAGCCGGAGATCGCCCGGGGCCGGCTCGAGCCGTGGGCCGGGCAGATCCGCCGCCTCGCCGCGTACCCCAACGTCACCTGCAAGCTGTCCGGGCTGGTGACCGAGGCCGACCGGGCGTCCTGGGACGTCGCCGCCCTGCGTCCTTACGTCGACGTGGTGCTGGAGGCGTTCGGCCCGGACCGGGTGATGTTCGGCTCGGACTGGCCGGTGTGCCTGCTGGCCTCGTCGTACGCCGACTGGGTGGCGGCCGCCCGGGAGCTGACGGCGCACCTGACGCCGACTGAACGCGCCGGCGTGTTCGGCGGCACCGCCCGCCGGGTGTACGCGCTGGAGTGACCCACGCCGGACTCCGGAAACGGGATTGTCGCCGCCCTGGTGTAGAACCTCCGGCATGACCTACCGCATCGCCATCGCCGGCATGTCCACCGAGTCGAGCACCTTCACCACCCACCGCACCGGCCTGGCCGACTTCCGCGTCGTCCGGGGCGAGGAGCTCGCCGACCGCTACCCGTTCCTGACCGGCTGGCGGCTGCCCGAGCACCCCGAGGTGGAGTTCGTCCCGCTGCTGCAGGCGTCCGCGCTGCCGGGCGGTCAGGTACTGCCGGAGGTGTACGACCAGATCGAGGCGGAGATCCTGGAGCGGCTGCGGGCCGCGCTGGACGAGGGCGAGCTGCACGGGTTCTACTTCGACATCCACGGCGCGATGGCGGTCGAGGGGCGGCGGGACGCGGAGGCCGCGCTGGCGCACCGGATCCGCTCCCTGGTCGGTTCGGACTGCGTGGTCTCGGCGTCGATGGACCTGCACGGGCAGGTGTCGGAGGACCTCGCCGAGACCGTCGACCTGCTCACGGCCTACCGCACGGCTCCGCACGTGGACTACGTCGAGACGCGCGAGCGGGCGGTACGCAACCTCGTCCGCTGCCTGGTCGAGGAGATCCGGCCGGTGCGGGCGTGGGTGCGGGTCCCGGTGCTGCTCCCGGGCGAGATGACCAGCACCCGGGTGGAGCCCGCGCGGTCGGTCTACGCCTCGGTCGAGGAGGCCGAACGCCTGGACGGCGTCATGGACGCCTCGTTGTGGGTGGGGTACGCCTGGGCGGACGAGCCGCGCTCGGCGGCGACCGTGGTCGTGTACGGCACCGACCACGACGTGGTCGGCACCCAGGCCGAGCGGATCGCCCGGGCCTGGTGGGACGCCCGGCACGACTTCGAGTTCTGTGCACCGGCCGGACCGGCCGGCTGGTGCGTGGCGCAGGCGTTCGAGTCCGGCCGGCGGCCGTTCTTCGTCAGCGACTCCGGCGACAACCCCACCGCGGGCGGATCCAACGACGTCGCCTGGCTGCTCGGCCACCTGCTGGCCACCCCCGCCCTGGCCTCCGGTGACCGCACCGCGATCTGGGCCAGTTGCGTCGCCCCCGACGCCGTACGCACCTGCGTGGACGCGGGAGTCGGCGCGCGGGTCGACGTCGAGGTCGGCGGCGTCTTCGGCGGCGGCGAGCCGGTGGCGATGAGCGGCGAGGTCACCCACGTCACCCGCGAGGACCAGGTGGGCGGCGACATCGCGGTGGTGCGTTCCGGCGGAGTGTCCGCGGTGCTCACCAGCAGGCGCAAGCCGTTCCACTACGTCGCCCACCTGCAGGCGCTCGGGCTGGAGCCGGCCGACCACGACCTGACCGCCGTGAAGATCGGGTACCTCCAGCCCGACCTCTACCAGGCCGCCAAGGGCTGGGTGCTGGCGCTCACCCCCGGCGGCGTCGACCAGGACCTGCTCCGGCTGGACCACCAGCACGTCGTACGTCCGGTGCACCCGCTGGACGCCGATTTCGCCGACCCCGACCTGACGCCGGTGATCTTCGGGTAGGCAACCGGTCGAGCATGATCATCTAGGGTTTTCTCGCGGGACACGGACCCTAAGGTGGTCTACCTGTCTTTGGTGGGCTGGCTGTCGGCACGGGGAGCGGCATGGCCGGATTGCGACTGGACGACCTCAGCGTCGAGGGCGTGTGCACGTCCTGGTCGTTGACCGTGCCCGCCGGCACCGTCCGCGCCGCCGTCGTACGTGACCAGGAGTCGGTGCGCGACCTGCTCGAGGTGGTTCTCGGGCTCGCGGCACCGGCCGGCGGCCGGGTGCTGGCCGACGGCGTGAACGTCCTGGAGCAACCCGACGACCACCACCGGCGCCGCCGGCACCGCGCCGGTAACGACGACCAGTGCCGGGTGCGGTACGTCCCGGCCTCGGGCGGGCTCGAGCCCGGGCTGACCCTGCAGCAGAACCTCACCCGCGCGAGCTGCCCTGCTGTGCGGGTGCCCCGCCGGAGGGCGGCCGCGCAGGCCCGGGAGACCGCGACCCGGCTGGGGTTGCGACGGCTGCTGGGCCGCTACCCCGAACACCTCACCGTCGGCCAGCGTCAGCTCGCGGGGTTCGCGATGGCGCTGTGCTGGCGGCCGTGCGCGCTGGTGGTGGAGGACTCCCCCGACCTGCCCACGTGGGACGCGGCGCTGGAGTTCGAACGCCTGCGGCTGGACCCGACGGGCGGGCCCGGGCCGAGGCGGCTGTTCGCCGACGTGGCCGGGCTGGTGCTCACCACCGACCCGGCCCGCACCAGGCTGCTCGACCCCGACCCGATAGGCGTACAGCCCGGCGAGCCGGTCGGTGGAAGCACGCCCCCGGACACCGACCGCGGCAGTGGCCATGCCTGAGTCCCGCGCGCCGACGCGGCGAGCCCTGCTGCGCGTGGCCGCCCTCACTCCGCTGGCGGGTGCCGCGACCGGTTGCGGTGTGTCCACCGTCCTCGGGGAGCGGCCCACCGTGCGGGTCGCGGTGAGCTGGAGCGCGGGTGAGCTGGCGGCGTTCCGCAGCGTGCTCGCCGGGCTGAACCACCTGCCCGGCTTCGGGCCGATGACCTACGACGTGACGCCGGTGCCGTTCGGGGACGACATCGGGACCGCGCCGGCGGCGCGCGGCGCGGGGCGGCTGGACCTCGTGATGCTGCCGCTGCCGGGTGAGCTGCGCCGCCACCTCGACACGCTCGCGCCGATCCCCACCGACCTGTGGCCGGGCTCCCCCACGCGATCCGCCGGGTCCGCGGGGTCCGCCGGGTCCCCCGGGCCTGCCGATCGCTACGCGCCGGTGTGGCGGTCGCTGTTGTTCGCCGCCGACCCGCGGGCGAGCGGACCCCATGCCGAGCGCCCCCGGCCGTACGCTCTGCCGTTCAAGATGTCGAACAAGTCGGCCGTCTGGTACGACCGCGACCTCTTCCGCCGCCTCCACCTGCGGCCGCCGAGCACGTGGGCCCAGTGGCTGCGGCTCAACCAGACCCTGCGGTCGGCCGGCATTCGTCCCCTCGCCCTGGGCGTGGCGGACGGGTGGTCGCTCACCGACTTCTTCGAGAACGTCCTGCTCGGCACCTCCCCGTCGACGTACGAACGCCTGGCCGGCGACCCCGCGCACCGGCCGGCCCTGTGGGGCAGCGCACCCGTGCGCACGTCCCTGCGCCGGCTGGCCGACCTGTGGGGTCCGGCCGGGACGCTGGCCGGCGGCGTGACCGGGTCGCTGGTCCGGCAGTTCCCCGAGTCGGTGTTGGAGGTGTTCGCCTACCGCCGGGCCGCGATGGTGGTCGTGGCCGACTACGCCGAGCCGTACGTACGCCGGTTCACCGCCGGCGAACGGGCGAGCGTCGGGGTGTTCCGCTTCCCACGGATGTCACCCGGCGTGCCCGCTCCGCTGGTCGCCGGTGGCGACGTGATGGTGCTCACCCGGCCGGCCGGTCCGGAGGCGGTGGACCTGCTCCGCCGGCTCGCCCACCCGCTCGCTCCGCGTCCGTGGATCGCGAGCACGGGCGGCTTCATCGCCGCGGACCACGACACGCCCCTCACGTCCTACTCCCCGCAGTCCGCCGCCCTCGCGAACGAGCTGCGCACCGGCGCCTTCCACTTCGACCTGTCCGACCAGCTCGGCGCGGTCGGGTCGCGAGAGGGCATGTGGCGGGCGCTGAAGGACTTCCTCGCCGACGTGGCGCCCGAGCCGGACGGCGGCGCGGGCCGAACCGTGGAGGCGGCGATCGGGCGGTTCGTCACCCGGATGCGGCTGGCCGAGGAACGGGAGCGGGCGTCCGCCGGCAACGGCACCGGCACCGGCGACGGCAACGACGGTGGCACCGGCGGCGACGGCCCCGGCAGCCCGTCCCGGGACACCGGCGTCGTAACCGGGGGCGGCTGATGGTGATCCGCAGTCACCGCGGCCTGCGGCTGGAGGTCACCAGCCGGCCGATGTCCGGCCCGCTCGTCCCGGGCGGCCGCGGGTTCGCCGGGCTGTACGCCGCCCTGATCGTCGTGGCCGCCGCACTCCTCGTCGCGCTGCTGGTGGTGCCGACACTCCTCACCGCGGGCTCGGCGCTCGGGTCGCCGCGCTGGCTGCACTTCGGGCACCTCGCCCAGGTGTTCACCGATCGGGACTCCCGGAGGGCGTTCCTCAACACCATCGGCTGGCTGGTGGTGGCGCTGGTCCTGGTGCTGGTCGGCTTCTGGATCGCGCTGCTCAGCCGCCGGCTGGGCCGCTGGTCGGTGGTCTTCGTCAACGTGCTGATGTTGCCGTTCGGGCTGTCCGCGCTGGCCTCCGGTGCGGCGTTCCGGATCATCTTCGACCCCGCGCCCGAACGCGGCACCGCCACCGCCCTGCTGACGTACCTCTTCGGCGGCAGCCCGGTCTGGCTCGGCCCGTGGTGGGTCTGGTGGGTGCTGGTGTCGGCGTTCGCCTGGACCTGGCTCGGCTTCGTGGTCTCGTTGTTCCGGGCCGGTCTGGAAGCGATCCCGCCCGAGCTCATCCGCCGCGCCCGGGTGCAGGGACCGACCGGTCGGCTGGACGGTGTGTGGCGGCTGCAGTGGCGGATGCTCCGGCCGGTCACCGCGGTCGTCGTCCTCACCCTCCTCGTCGCCGCCGCCCGGATCTTCGACCTGGTGCTGATCGTGGTGCCGGTGCCGATGCAGGACGAGGTGGACGTGGTGTCGGTGCGCTGGTGGCGGCTCACCACGTCGGCCACCGAGCAGGGCCAGCCCGCCGCGATCGCACTGGTCCTGCTCGCCGTGGTGGCCGCCGCCGCGCTGGGCGCCCGTAAGGGGATGCGCATCCCGCACGGCGTGCCCCAGCCGCCTCCGCCATGGTGGCGACGGCAGTTGCTGGCCGGCTGGCGGCGCCGCGTCCCGTGGCTGAGCGGCATGGTCGGGATCGTGGTCGGTCTGCTGTGGGCGTTCCCGTTGTTCGTACTCCTCGCGACCGCGATCCGCGCACCGGCCGACGCCGGCATGCTCGGCTGGTGGCAGCCGGCGAGCCACCTGCTCAGCCTCGCGTCGCTGGCGGAGGTCTGGAACGCCGGACTGCCCGGAGCGCTGCTCGGCACCCTCGGCGTGGCCACCGGCTCCGCGCTGCTCGTGGTCAGCGTCGCGGTCGTACCCGCGCACGCGCTGGCCGCCGGTGTCGTACGGGGCCGCGCCCTCACCGTCGTCCTGGCCGTGCTCGCCGTCCTGGCGGTGCTGCCGGTGCAGATGTACGTCGGTCCGCTGCGCCAGGCGTTCACCGCGATCGGCCTGAGCGGCTCGCGCCTGCCGCTGGTCCTGATGCACGCCGCGGCCGGGCTGCCGTTCGCGATCCTGCTGCTGCGGGCGGCGCTGTCCGCGGGCAGCGAGGGCCGCTACGCCGACGCGCTCGGCGGGTTGACCGGCTACCGCACCGGGGCGACCCGCGTCTGGCGTACCACCGGGCCGGCGATGGTGGCGGTGGCGGTGCTGGAGTTCGTACTCGTGTGGGACGACTTCATCGTGAGCTTCCTCGTCAGCGGCCCGGGCGCCAGCCCGCTCACCCTGGTGTTGTGGGGCGAGGCCCGGCAGTTCGCCACCTCGACCGGCCCGGTCGCCGCGGCGGCCGTCGTCTCCGCGGCGGTGCCGGCGATCCTGCTGCTGCTGACCTGGCGGCGCTGGGTCGTGCCCGGCCTCACCGGCGGGGTGCTGCGATGAGCGGGGTGCCGCGATGAGTACGCCACCGGTGGACGGCAACCGGCCACCGAGCGCTCCCCCAGCGGCCGGCGCCGCAGCCGGCACCGTGTCCGGCCCCGCGTCCGGCGGACCGAGCCGGCGGCCGGGCAGTGCACCGTCGGGTCACGGGTACCAGCCGGGCACGGTGCGGCACCCCGAACGCGCCGCCCCGGCCGACGTCACCGACCTCGGCGGCCCGGAGCCGTGGGTGCTGCGCCGGCCACGTTCGGGTCCGCTGCACCTTCTCCTGCGCAGCACCAGCGCGATCGCCCTGGCACTGCTCAGCGGCGTGGCGGTGAACGTCCTCACCGACGTGTGGAACACCAGCCCCCTCGGCACCGACCTCAACGGCGCGGTCCGGGTTGGACTGGTGCTGGTGCTCGTCGGCGTGGTGCTGGTCGCCGTGGTCCTCCGGGTGCTGGAGCGGCGCCGCGCGCAGGCGGCCGGCCGGGCGACGGAGCCGGCGCTGGTCGCCCCGGGTACGCCGATCCGCCCGGCCTGGCATCGGGCCGAGCCGGTGCTGGACGACCGGGAAGCCGCCGTCGCGCACGGTGTCCGCGTACTCCGTGAGCACGGTGTCGCCGCGATCGTCGGCGAGCCCGGCACCGGCACCTCGGCGGTGGCCGCCGGTGTCGTGCACGCCCTCCTCGAGCCGGGCACGATCAGGGCCGGCCAGGTCGCGCCGTTCGACCTGCGGGGATGGGCATGGGAGCCGGACAGCCCGCTGACGCTGGCCAGCCACCTGCTGCCGGCGTTCGGGCTGACCGCGCCGACGTCGGACGCCGACCTGCCGGAGGCGGCCCGCCGGTTGCACGGCGTACTCACCGAACGCCGGGTGCTGCTGGTGCTGGACAACCTCACCGCGACCAGCCAGCTGGAGTGGCTGGCGCCGGTGTTGTTCGCACGGCCGCGCGAACCCCGGCTGCTCGTAGTCGGGCGGCCGGGACTGGCCGAGCTGTTCGAGCCGCTCGAGCCGGTCGAGCCGCTGCGGACGAGGCAGGAGGACCGGCCGGACCGGCCTGGCCCGACCTGCCGACCCGAGGATTCCGCAGGGCCGGCCGGCGACGGCGAGCGCACCGAGCCCGGCAGCGATGGCGACGGCGACAGATCGGGCGGACGATCGTACGAGGTGGTGACGCTGGCGCCGGTGGGCACCGAGACTCTCCGTGCGGTCTGGGAGGCCGCGGGCGGGCCGAGTGTCCCGCCCGGTGGCTGGCTGGACGGCGTACTCCCCCGCTGCGGCGGCCTGCCCAAGGCGGCGCACGACCTCGCCCGCGAGTACACCCGCCTGGGCGGACCGTGGACGCCGGACGAACTGCTCCGCGCGCTCGACGGCTCAGCGGGCCGGCCCGGGATGGAGCTCGTCTGGACGGTGATCCTGGAACGCACCGGGGGCAGCCTGTCCCGGCGGGCCAGGCTGCTGCTGGGGGCGCTGGCCGAGCTCTCGGTCACCGAGCTGACGGTGGAGGCGATCGAGGCGGTACGCGGCAGCCTGGACGACCTGATCGACATCCTGGAACGCGGCGAGGACCTGCTGCCGGGCGGCCGGCCCGATCCGGCACCCGATCCGGTCGCCGAGCTGCGCGACCGTCGGCTCGTCCGGGAGACCGCGGCCGGGAGGTACCGCCTGCCGGACGAGATCCGGACGGTGATCCGCGCACCGGGGACCACCGCCGAGGGCGCGGCGGGCGCGGCCGTGGCCCGGCAGGCGCTGGTACGCCACTACGCCACCCTGGCCCGCACCTGGATGCGAGCGCTGGACTCCGCCCGCGGCGCCGCGGCGGCGGCCCGGTGGTTCCAGACGACCGAGCCGCTGCTGAACGCCCTGCTGGCCGGCGCCCCACGCGAGGAGAGCCCCGAGCTCGGCGCGGGATCGACGCCAGGAGCCGGCCCGTGGTTCCTCGGGCGCGGACTCGGCGCGGGCCTGGGCGCGGGGTCCGGACCCGGACCCCGCGACGGATCGGGCGCCGGGCTGGTCGACGACCTCTGCACCCTCGCCGACGCCCTGGACCGCTGGCGCGCCCGGACCGGACGGCCCGGCAACCCGGCCGGGCAGCCGGTGGAGTTCGTCCGCGTACTCCGGCAGTCTCGCCGGCCCGACCTCGCCCAGCTCGCGCGGATCCGGCAAGCCGCCACCCTGCGCCAGGAGGGACGGCTGGCCGAGGCCGAGGCCGAGCTCGAGCGGGCCGCGCACACCCCGCTGCCGGTTCGCCACCGCAGGTACGCCTCCGCGCTGCAGGCCCGCCGGCACCACGAGACCGCCCTGCAGCAGTTGGCGCTGGCCGCCGCCGCCGACGATCCGACCGCCGCGGGCGTACGACTGCGGGACGCCGAGCAGGAGCTCAACCTGTGCTGGGCCGCTCTGCCGGTCCGGGACGTGTCCGGCGAGGTGACCACGCTGCTGACGATGGCGGAGGTCCATCTGCGCCAGGGGCTGCCCGGCCGGGCACTGGACCGGCTTGACCTGGCCGAGGTCCGGGCCGTCGACACCGCCGACCCGAGCGGGCTGGCGTACACGCACGAACTCCGCGGCGTCGCCGCCTGGATGCAGGGCCGCTCCCCCGCGGCGGTCGTCCGCTGGCAGCGCGCGCTGACCGGGTTCCGCCAGATCGCCGACACGGCCGGCCAGGCCCGATGCCTGCAACACCTGGGCTCGGCGGTGCTGGTCGCACCCGAGTTGACCGGGCTGTTGCTGGAGGAACGTCGCCGCCCGCACGACGAGGTGGCCGCGGCACGACAGGCGCAGGCCTGGCTGGAACGCAGCCGGCGCCTGCGCAGCGGGCCCCCGACCGCCGTGGCCGAGGAGTACCTCACGCTGGCCCGCCGGCACGCCCGCCGCGGTGGGGCCGGGTCGCCGTCCGGGCCGGAGGAGCTCCCCGCCGATGCGCAGCCCTCGCGGCCTGGGCCGGACGCCGCACCGGCCACCCGGATCGGCAGGTTCCTCGCCGGATTCGGCCGCCGTACGTCCTGAACCCTCCCGAACTCCAGCCCGACCGCCGGACCCCACCGCCCGAGTGAACACCGGCACGAGGCCGGTCCCGGCACCGCACCCGCCGACGGGGACGCCCGGCCATACTCGGTGCCGTGACCTTCTCCCCGGAAACCCCGGAAACTCCGGACGCCTCGGAAATCCCGCACGCCCCGGACCCAGCGCCCGATCCCGCGACCCCTCAACGGGACGACTTCCTCACCCAGGTCCTCTCGGGCCGGCTGGAGCCCGGTGCGCCGGACTGGGTCTACCTGCCGGTCGACGTACCGCCCGGCGTGGCCGAGCTCGCGGTCGGCTACGACTACGACCGGCCGGCCACGCCCTCCGGGGTGCCCGGCAACGCGCTCGACCTCGGCGTCTTCGACCCGCGCGGGCACCGCGTCGAGGACCCGGCCGGGTTCCGCGGCTGGTCCGGCGGCGCACGCGACGGCTTCGTCCTGTCCGCCTCCGACGCGACCCCCGGCTACCTGCCCGGACCGATCCAGCCCGGCACCTGGCACATCGCGATCGCCCCCTACACCGTCGCGCCGCAGGGCCTCACCTACCGGGTCGAGGTGACGGCGCGCACCGGCGACCAAGGGGAGCCGTTCGTCCCGAACCCCGCCCCGCAGCGGGCCGCCGGTCGTGGGCCGGCGTGGTACCGCGGCGACCTGCACACGCACACCGTCCACTCCGACGGCGTACGCGAACCGGCCGAACTCATCACCGCCGCACGGTCGGCCGGCCTGGACTTCCTCGTCTCCACCGAGCACAACACGACCTCGGCGCACGGCATCTGGGGGCACCACGTGCCGGACGACCTGCTGGTCGTGAACGGCGAGGAGGTGACCACCCGCAACGGCCACCTGGTGGTGGCGGGCCTGCCGGCGGGCACCTGGGTCGACTGGCGGTTCCGGGCCGTCGACGGCGTGCTCCCCCGCGTGGTGGAGACGCTGCACGGGTTCGGCGGACTGGCGATCGCGGCGCACCCGTTCTGCCCGTACGTCGGCTGTGCCTGGAAGTTCGGCTTCGCCGAGGTGGACGCGGTGGAGGTCTGGAACGGCCCCTGGACACCCGACGACGAGGTCTCGCTACGGCAGTGGGACGCGGCCCTGGTCGCGGGCGGTGCCGGCGGACGCTGGCTGCCGGCCGTCGGCAGCAGTGACACCCACGCCCACGACGACGCGGTGGGCCTGGGGCAGACGGTGGTGTGGGCGGAGGACCTGACCCGGGACGCGATCCTGGCCGGCGTGCGCGCGGGCCGCAGCTACGTCGCGGAGTCGGCCACGGTGGAGGTGACGTTCGACGCGAGTGCCGCCGGGCGGACCGCCGGGATCGGCGAGCGGCTGCCGGCCGGGCCGGAGGTACCGGTGGAACTCGCGGTGACGGTACGCGGGGTCGAGAACGGATTCGTCCGGTTCGTCTCCGACGTGGGCACCCTGGCCGAACTCCCCCTGCCGGACGACACCGGCCGGGTCGCCTGGACCACCACCGCCGCGGTGTCGAAGTACGTCCGTGCGGAGGTACGCCACACCTCTGCGCAGCCGGCCGTCTTCGAGGGCATGGCGGCGTTCACCAACCCGATCTTCCTGGACGCGGAGACGGGAAACAGCTGACAGAAACGGCCCCGTCGGTACGGGCCTGAGGTCCGTACCGGCGGAGCCGTCTCGTGCTTTGACAGCCGTCAGCTACGCCGACCCACCGAACGTGGCGGGCCGTGCGGGTCGACTCAGTGGAAGGAGTCGCCGCAGGCGCAGGAGCTGGTGGCGCTGGGGTTGTCGATCGTGAAGCCCTGCTTCTCGATGGTGTCGACGAAGTCGATCACCGCACCCTGCAGGTAGGGAACGCTCATCCGGTCGACGACCACACCGACGCCCCCGAACTCACGGACCGTGTCGCCGTCCAGGTCGCGCTCGTCGAAGAAGAGCTGGTAGCGCAGACCCGAACAGCCACCCGGCTGCACGGCGAGTCGCAGTCGAAGATCGTCTCGGCCCTCCTGCTCGAGGAGGTTCTTGACCTTGGACGCGGCCGCGTCGGTGAGCACCACGCCGTCGGCCTGCTGGTCCTGCTGGGTCACGTCGCCCTGAATGGTCATCCTTCGGACTCCCGTGGTTGTCCCGGAGATAGATGTCGTGAGGCTCAACGCCTGCGGGGGCACCGTACATTCCGATGCACCGGATCCATGGTCGCATAGTTCGGACCGGGCGACGCTCATCGGGACCTCATCGCTCATCGGGACCCCAACGGGACTGCGCGACCCGGCACGACTCGGCGGGACTCAGCGCGACCCGGCGGGACTCAGCGTGACCAGGTCCGTGCCACCCGCCGGGCCAGCTCGACCAGGCTGTCCCGCGGCGCGCCGAGCGCCCGCTCGCGGCCCACGAGGTCGACCAGCGAATAGCCGGACTCGACGCCCATCGTCCGCATTTCCCGGATTCCGACCAGGACCTGCCCGGCCAGTACGAGGCACGGCCGGATCGCCTCGCCGGCCACCGACGCCACGCCGGAGACCACCTTGCCGCCGGCGGACTGGAAGTCGAACGAGCCCTCCCCGGTGAGCACCAGGTCGGCCGCCCGCGCCCGGTCCGGCAGCCCCACCGCCGCCGAGATCGTCTCGATGCCAGGCACCCGAGTGCCACCGAGCAGCGACAGCGCGTAGCCGAGTCCGCCAGCCGCGCCCGCGCCCTTGGCGTCGGCCAGTGACCTGTCGGCCAGGTCGGCGAAGCGCTCCAGGGCCGCGTCCAGGGTGACCCGGCGTTCCTCGGCGACGCCCTTCTGCGGGCCGAACACGTTGGTCGCGCCCCGCAGTCCCAGCAGGGGGTTGTCGACGTCGCTGGCGGCGAGAATCTCGACGCCGGCCAGCCGCGCCCGGGCAGGCGCCAGGTCCAGGGCCGTCACCTCGGCCAGGGCCGCACCGCCGGAGGCCAGGACGCCGTCCGGCTGCGCGGTCGCGCCGAGTGCTGCGAGCAGGCCCGCGCCCGCGTCGTTGGTTCCGCTGCCGCCGAGGCCGAGCACCAGCCGGCGAGCACCCGCCTCCAGGGCCGCCGCGACCAGCTCGCCCACGCCGTACGTCGTGGCGCGTTCGGGGTCCCGCCGCTCCGGCGGCACCAGGTCCAGCCCGCACGCCTGCGAGGTCTCGACGTAGGCGGTGCCCTCGTGCAGCAGGACGGTCGCCGGGGTGGGTTCACCGAGAGAGCCGGTGACCGTCACCGCGAGCAGCTCACCGCCCAGCGCGGCGGACAGCACGTCCACGAAGCCCGGGCCGCCGTCCGACATGGGGACGGTCACCACCTCGTCGTCCGGCGCCTGTTCGAGCCAGCCGGTGGCCATCGCCTGCGCGGCCTCCACTGCGGTGAGGGTGCCGGCGAACTTGTCGGGAGCGATCAACACGCGCACGGCGCCATCCTTGCGGGTCGGCGCGGTGCCCGCCGCTGCGGGGTGCTTCGCGATGCCCCGTAATGCCAGGTAGTGCTGCGTAGTGCCACGTAATAAAGTCGCAGCGTGCTGATCAGGCCGATGCGGGACGACGACATCGGGGCGGCCCGCGCACTCACCCACGAGGCCCTGCAGCTGAGCCGATCGCTCACCCGGCCCGCGGGGTTGCCCGCTCCGTCGGCCGGCCCGGCGACCTCGGACTGGAGCGGCCGGTGGGAACGCCGCGCCAAGCACCTTCTGCGGCATGACGCCGAGGGATGCTGGGTGGCCGAGGCCGACGGCGGGAACGGCGGTGGCGGAGCCGCCGGGGGCAGCCGGGTGGTCGGTGTGGCGATGTCGCTGCGCCGGGAGAAGTCGTGGGGCCTGTCGTCGTTCTTCGTCCACCCGAAGGCCCAGGGCGCCGGCGTCGGCGCCGCACTGCTGGACGCCGCCCTCGGCTACAGCCGGGGCTGCCTGCGCGGCATCATCATCTCCACCGAGGACCCCCGAGCCGCCCGCCGCTACCGGCTCGCCGGATTCACTTTGCACCCCACCATCCGGATCGCCGGTACGGTCGACCGCTCGGCGCTGCCGGTGGTGGACGGCGTACGGACCGGCGGGCCCGGCGACCAGGACCTGTGCGACTCGGTGGACCGGCGGGTGCGCGGCGCGGCGCACGGCGTCGACCACGAGTTCCTGTGTGCGGAGTACGGCCTGCTGGTGTCGGACACCCTCACCGGGAGCGGCTACTGCTTCGTCGACCCGTCCGGGTCACCGGTGCTGCTGGCCGCCACCAGCCGCAAGGTCGCCCAGCGGCTGCTGTGGGCCGCGCTGGCGGTGTCGCCGGAAGGTGCGGACGTACGGATCGACTACCTCACCGCCGACCAGGAGTGGGCCGTCGACGTGGCCCTCGCGGCCGGGCTGTCCCTGCGTACCGAGGGCTACCTGTGCCTGCGGCACATGCGCCCACCGGCGCCGTACCTGCCGTCCGGCGCGTTCCTCTGACCCCTCCGCCGCGAACCGCTTTGCCGCGGACCACTCCACCGCGGACGGGTCACAGACCGGGAGCGCCCCACACCGGGAACCAGCGGGACAGGTCCTCCTCGATCTTCAGGTCGTTGGCCACCATGCCCCGGGTCTGCAGCTCCAGCGCGTTGTCTCGGCGTTCGCCCGCCAGCGGTGCGAAGGGGTAGAACGCGCCGCGCTTGTAGAGGTAGACCAGCGCCAGCCGGCGGCCGTCGCCGTTGACGAAGGTGACCAGCGAACACAGCAGGGACGGGCCGAACCCGGCGGCCTCCAGCGAGGAGTTGACCGCGTGCAGGTCGGTGACGAGTCCCGAGCTGTCCTCCGGGTCGTGGCGTACGACCAGCCAGGTGAAGCCGTAGTCGTCGGTGACCCGCTCGACCTTCGGTCCCTCGTCGGCGTCCAGCAACTCCTGGATGTCGGCCTGGGTGGTGGCGAACGCCCCGCCCTCGGCTGCGCGGTAGCAGACCGAGCCCACCCCGGTGGGCCGGAAGTCCGCGGCGGCCTGCAGCGTCAGCGCCGCCTGCGGAAGGCCGAACAACTGGTCGAGGTCGGGCCGCTTCGGCTGGCTACGTCCGAGGATCGCGTCGAGGAACTTCATGCCGGCAGCCTTTCGGGTCCGCGGGGACGGAGGCGAGGGAGAGCACTGGCCGTGGGCGCCCGCACGGTGCGGGCGCCCACGGCGTGCGTCGTCTAGAGCATCGGCTTGCCGAGCTCGGCGCTCACCTGCGCCAGCCGGGCCAGGCGCTGCTCGGTCGTCGGGTGGGTGGACAGCAGCTTGCCCAGCGACTTGCCGACCGCGGCCGGGGCGAAGAAGAACGCCTGGGCCGGCTGCGACCTGCGCAGGTCCCGGGTCGGGATCTGGGCGATGTCGCCGGAGATCTTGGTGAGGGCGGAAGCCAGCTCGGAGGGGTTGCCGGTGAGGTAGGCACCGGCCCGGTCGGCGGCGAACTCGCGGTAGCGGGACAGCGCCCGGGTGAGCAGGAAGCTGATCACGTAGACCGCGATGCTGGTCAGCCAGACCACCGCGAACACCATCGCGGCGTTGTTGTCCCTGCTGCCGCGGCCCATGCCGGAGTACATCCCGAACCGGGCGACCAGACCGGCGAGCACACCGAGGAACGACGCGATGGTCATCACCGCGACGTCGCGGTGGGCGACGTGGGACAGCTCGTGGGCGAGCACTCCCTCCAGCTCGGTCCGGGTCAGTCGGCGCATGATGCCCGTGGTGACACACAACACGGCCTTGTTCGGGTTGCGGCCGGTGGCGAAGGCGTTCGGCATGTCGGTGTCCGCTATGGCCACCCGCGGCTTGGGCATGTCGGCGAGCGCGCACAGCCGGTCGATCACCGCGTGCAGCTCGGGCGCCTCGTCCGGTGAGACTTCGCGGGCGCCCATCGCGGCCAGCGCGATCTTGTCGGAGAAGAACCACTGTGCCAGCAGGAACCCGCCGGCGATGATGATCACCCAGGCGAAGTTCAGCCCGGCGGCGATGAGCCCGCCGACAGCCGCGACGTACAGCAGGCCGAGCAGGAACATGACCAGGACCATCCGCGAGGTGAGGCCCCGGTCGGGTTGGAATCGTGTGCGAGCCATGTGTTTCACCGCTCCTTGAAGGGTCACTCATACGACGACGCGCGAGCACCGGAATGTTCCCGGCGCTCGCGCGTGTGGCGTATGAGCTCACTCACCTGCTGTTGGTCGGGTCGGTGCGAAACCGTCCGATCTATCCGGGGATGAGGCCTTCCTCCCCCAGAAGCTCCTTCACCTCGTCGACCGTGGCGTCCTCCGGCGGGAGGAACAGGTCGGACTCCTCCAGCGAGTCGTCCGGCAGCTTCGTGCCCACCGTGCGTACCTGGTCGAGGAGAGCGGTCAGCGCTCCCCGGAAACCTTCCTCGTCCCCGGCGTTGACCGCGGCTTCCAGCCGCGCGTCGAGCTCGTTCAGTGCGTCGAGGTGCTCGTTGGGTACCCGAAGCTGCCCCTCGCCGAGGATGCGAACGATCACGATCCCTCACCCTGCCTTTGCGGCTGGTCCGGTGCGGGCTGGGCGGACTGCTGCGTCGCGGACGGCGATGCCTGCTCGCCCGGGGTGGCCTGGCCCTCGATCTCGCGGGCCGGTGCCGAGCCCCCACCGAGCTGGGCCTTCATCGCGGCCAGCTCGCTCTCGACGTCGTTGCCGGACGCCATCCGCTCCAGCTCCAGGGAGATGTCGTCCTTGCTGGTGCCGGTGACGTCGTCCAGCGCGCCGGAGGCCAACAGCTCGTCGATCGCACCGGAACGGGCCTGCAGCTCGGCCGTCTTGTCCTCGGCCCGCTGCACGGCCATGTTGACGTCGCCCATCTCCTCGGAGATCCCGGTGAACGCCTCGCCGACGCGGGTCTGCGCCTCGGCCGCGGTGTAGGTGGCCTTGATGGTTTCCTTCTTGGTGCGGAACGCCTCGACCTTGGTCTGCAGGCGCTGCGCCGCGAGGGTGAGCTTCTCCTCCTCGCCCTGCAGCGTGGCGTGCTGCGTGCTGAGGTCGGACACCTGCTGCTCGACCCCGGACCGGCGGGTCAGCGCCTCGCGAGCGAGGTCCTCCCGGCCCATCGACAACGCCTTCTGCGCCTGGTCCTTGAGCTTGTTCGACTGCTGGTTGAGCTGGTTCATCTGCAGCTCGAGCCGCTTGCGGCTGGTCGCGACGTCAGCCACACCACGCCGGACCTTCTGGAGCATCTCCAGCTGCTTCGTGTAGGAGTAGTCGAGCGTCTCGCGCGGGTCTTCGGCGCGGTCCATCGCCTTGTTGGCCTTCGCGCGGAAGATCATCGCGAAGCGGTTGAGAATACCCATCGAGGTCGGCCGCCCCCTTCGTCTCACAGAAAGCCGGTCGTGCCTCCCTGCCGCGGATGGCACGGGACGGCGTCGTGTGTGGGTTCACCCTATGCCGACGAACGTACAAGGGCGACCCCACCTCCCCCGGACATTTCCCCTAGACGAGCGGCGAACTCACGGAGTTCCCGGCGGAGCGTTTCAGCCGTTTCCGGCGGTATTTCCGGGCGGTTTCCGTGGCGGTTCGCGCGTGGCGGCGCCGATGGAGACGCGGGTCGGGTTCGCGGGCGGATCCGGTCGCGGACCACGCCGGTCACCTCCCGGGCCGGGCTGGGGCGCGGATTTGCCGGACCGTTACTCTGTGGGCGTGTTCCGACGCCATACGACAACCGAGGCCCCCGCCGAGACGGCCACCGAGCCGACGCCGTCCGAGAAGACCGGCGGCTCCGGCGGCAAGGGACGCCCCACGCCCAAGCGCCGTGAGGCAGAGCAGGCCCGCAAGACCCGGGTCAGCGCGCCGCGCGACCGCAAAGAGGCGATCCGCCAGCAGCGGGAGAAGTCCCGTTCCGAGCGGGCCAGGATGCAGCAGGCGATGGCCACCGGCGACGAGCGCTACCTCCCGGCGCGGGACAAGGGACCGGTCCGCAGGTTCGTCCGCGACTACGTCGACTCGCGCCGCACCCCGGCGGAGTACCTCCTGCCGTACTTCCTGGTCATCTTCATCTTCATGACGTTGCCGATGCCGCAGGTACGCGTGGTGGCGACCTACCTCTGGCTGGTGGCGATCATCATCGTGCCGCTGGACCTGGTGCTGTTGGGACGGCGGCTGAAGAAGGGGCTGCGGGAGCAGTTCCCCAATGAGAGCCACCGCGGCGCACTGTCGTACGGCATCATGCGCTCGACCCAGATCCGGCGGCTGCGGATGCCCAAGCCGCAGGTCAAGCCCGGCGGGGAGAAGATCTCCGCCTAGGCGGCACGACCTGCGACCGCCCGGACGGTCGGGCCGTCCGGGCCGGTCGTTCAGCTCAGTCGGCGGGGTGCAGGCTCATCGGGCCGTAGACCTCGCGCCCGGCTTCGAGCAGCGTCACCCGGTCGACACCGCTTCCGGCGAGTTCGCGCCAGGTTTCACCGATCCAGCTCTCCGCGTCGCTCTGCGACGGGAACTCGCTGCGGGCGAGCTCGCCGGCGTCCACGGGGTTGCCCTCGGAATCTTCGAGTCGCCACGTCCAGGTCATGAAAGCCGAGCTTAGAGGTTTCCCGGGGCCTGTCGTGGTCGGCTCGGTCGGGCACGGCCGGTGCCGGTCGCGCGGCCGGGCCGGTCGGCCCGACACCAGGCCCGGCCCAGGCCCGGCACCCGACTCGACACAGACCTGGCATAGGCGCCTCGCACCGGAACGTCTCGCCGGGTTCGGGACATCTTTGACTTCCCGGGGCGGCCGTGAGAGCGTCCGTCCTGCACGACGTCGTCGGGCGGGACCCACCCGGGTTTCCGCACGCAGGGAAAGCCGGTCCGAATCCGGCGCTGACCCGCAACCGTAGGCCGCGTGCCCGCAGGTCCGCACGACCTGGCCCGACCCGCCGTCGAGCCGAGATCGTACGAACTCACCGGGTGCCCGCGGCGAGCCGGAGCACCTGCCGACGACGACCGGCTCCACGACTCCCGTCGAGGTCTGCGGGCGGAGCGCGGGTCACGCACCCGAGCCCTGCCCTCGGCTACCGGCGTTCCACGCCGCACGTAGCCGGGGGCGTTCTCATGTGTGGTCCCGGTTCCCTTGGCCGTGACCGCACCATGAGAAAGAGGGACCCGAATGAGGCTCGCCCCGTCGAAGGCCCGGCGTTCTGCCGCGGCCATCGTCCTGACCACCCTGGCGACCGTGCTGGCCGCCGGCCTGCTCGCCACGACCCTCGGCGCCGGGGTCGCGCAGGCGTCCGCGTACCGCTACTGGGGCTTCTTCCAGTGGACCGACCACGCCTGGAAGATGGCCTCGGTCGGCCCCGGCTCGGTCACCCCGAAGGACGGCGCCGTCGACGGCTGGCGGTTCGCGGTGTCGGGTGAGAAGTCGCCGCCCCGGCTGCCGCGGGCGGCCGCCGACTTCGCCGAGCTCTGCGGTGACACCAAGGCCCAGGCCGGAAAGAAGCGGGTCGGCGTCGTCCTCGACTACGGCCTGGCCGACGAGGCGCCCGGCGGGCAGTCCCCCGCGAAGCCCCGGGGCGCGTGCGCGCTCGTGGACGCCAAGGCGAACTCCGCGCAGGTGCTCGCCGCCGTCGCCGACGTCCGCGACCAGAAGAGCATGATCTGCGGGATCGACGGCTTCCCCTCCAGTGGCTGCGGCGACCCGGTGAAGAAGGAGCCGGCGGTCGCCTCGCCGGAGCCGACCGTCGCGCTGGCGTTGCCCGCGGTTCACGCCGAGGCCAAGGCGGGCGGAAAGAAGGCCGGCGCCGGTGAACCCCGCGAAGGCGCCGGCGATCGGGCCGTCGACGCGGGCTCCGGCGGGCTGCCGGTCCTCCCGGTGGTGGCGGTCCTCGTCGTCCTGCTGGGCGGCGGGCTGCTGTTCCTGCGCAGCCAGCGGAACGCCGACCAGGGCGCCTGAGCCGATGCGCGCCGTCCACCGTCCCTCGCTGCCGCGCACCCTCCACCCGGGTGCGTGGTGGCTGTGGGCGCTCGGCCTGGCGACGGCGGCCAGCCGCACCACGAACCCGCTCCTGCTGGTGCTGGTGCTCGCCGTCGCCGGCTACGTGGTGGCGGCTCGTCGTACGTCCGCGCCGTGGGCACGGTCCTATGGCGCGTTCCTGCGGCTCGGGCTGGTGGTGATCGCGATCCGGGTGGTCTTCCAGTCGCTGTTCGGCGCGGCGGTGACCGGGCGGACCGTGCTCCTCACGTTGCCCCAGGTGCCGCTGCCCGGCTGGCTGGAGGGGATCCGAATCGGCGGTGCGGTGACCGCCGAGGCGCTGGCGTCCGCGGCGTACGACGGGCTCCGGCTGGCCGCCGTCCTCGCCTGCATCGGCGCCGCGAACGCGCTGGCCAACCCCAAGCGGCTGCTGGCCGCGATGCCGGGTGCGCTGTACGAGCTCGGCGTGGCCGTGGTGGTCGCGATGACGTTCGCGCCCCAGCTGGTCGGGGACGCCGCGCGGGCCCGGGCGGCACGCAGGCTGCGCGGCCGGGCCGACCGGGGCCTGCGTTCGCTGCGCGCCACCGCCGTTCCTTTGCTGGAGGGTGCGCTGGAACGCTCGCTGGCGCTGGCCGCGGCGATGGACTCGCGAGGGTACGGCCGGGTGGGTCAGGTGCCGCGGGCCACCCGGACGGTGACCGCGGTCCTCGTCCTCGGCGGCCTGGTCGGTCTGTGCGCGGGCGCCTACGGCCTGCTCGCCGCCGACGGCGGGCCGTTGTTCGGCGTGCCGATGCTGGTGGCCGGCGGCGCGGCCGCGGTGGCCGGCCTGGCGCTGGCCGGGCGGCGGGCCGTGCGCACGAGGTACCGCCCCGACCCGTGGGCGCTGCCGGAGTGGCTGGTCGCGGCCAGCGGCGTGGCCGTCGCCGCGGCGTTCACCTGGGCCGCGTCCACCGGCGTACCCGACGTCGTCGTGTCCGCCTCTCCCCTGACTTTGCCCGGCCTGCCGGTGCTGCCCACGATCGGTGCCCTGCTGGGCCTGCTGCCCGCCTGGTGCTCACCGCCGCCGCTGCCAGTGACCGGTTCATCGGGATCGGCAGGCTCGTCCGACCCGTCCTCGGAGGTGCTCGCGTGATCAGGTTCGAGTCGGTGACCGTGCGCTATCCCGGCGCCGCGTCGCCGGTCCTGCAGGACGTCACGTTCGAGGTCGCCGAGGGCGAGCTGTGCCTGGTCGTCGGGCAGACCGGCGCCGGCAAGAGCACGCTGCTGCGGGCGGTCAACGGGCTGGTGCCGCACTTCACCGGCGGGACGATGGCCGGCCGCGTCCTCGTCGACGGCCGGGACACCCGCACCCACCGGCCACGTGACCTCGCCGACGTGGTGGGTGTGGTCGGGCAGGATCCCCTCGCCGGGTTCGTCACCGACACGGTGGAAGACGAACTGGCGTACGGCATGGAGTCGCTGGGGCTGCCGCCGGACGTGATGCGTACCCGCGTGGAGGAGACCCTCGACCTGCTCGGCCTGGCCGGCGTACGCGGGCGGCCGATCGCCTCGCTGTCCGGCGGGCAGCAGCAGCGGGTCGCGATCGGCGCGGTCCTCACCACCCATCCCCGGATCCTGGTGCTGGACGAGCCGACGTCGGCGCTGGACCCGCAGGCCGCCGAGGAGGTGCTCGCCGCCCTCCAGCGGCTGGTGCACGACCTCGGGGTGACGGTGCTGCTGGCCGAGCACCGGCTCGAGCGCGTGGTGCAGTACGCCGACCGGGTGGTGCTGGTCCGCGGGACCGGCGACGCGCTGGAGGTCGGCCCACCCGCGCAGATGATGGCCCGTTCCTCGGTCGCGCCGCCGGTGGTCGCGCTCGGCCGGCTCGCCGGGTGGGACCCGCTCCCCCTCAGCGTCCGGGACGCCCGGCGGATGGCCGGTCCACTGCGCGAACGTCTCGCGCCGATGCGCCCGCCGGTGCGGACCGGCGTACCCCGAAAGCCTGTCTCGAACGGCCGGCGCTCGGTTGACACGGTGGACACGGTGGACACGACCGACCCGGTGAGGACGGTGGCGACGGTGCACGAGCTGACCGTCCGGTACGGCGGCCGCCGATCCGCGCAGCCGCCGGCGGTGCGCGACCTCACCCTCGACGTCGCGGCCGGCGAGGTGGTCGCGCTGATGGGCCGCAACGGCGCGGGCAAGTCCACGTTGCTCGGCTCACTGGTGGGGCTGGTGCGTCCGGTGGCGGGCACGGTCCGGGTCGGCCGGGCGGACCCGGTGGGCACGGTGGACCCGGCCACCGCCAAGCCGCGCGCGATCGCCCGGGCGGTCGGGCTGGTGCCGCAGGATCCGGGCAGCCTGCTGTACGCGGAAACGGTGGCGCAGGAGTGCGGCCAGGCCGATCGGGACTTCGACGCACCGGCCGGGAGCTGTGCCCGGCTGCTGGAGCGGCTGGCGCCCGGCGTACCCCCGAACCGTCATCCCCGCGACCTGTCCGAGGGGCAGCGGCTGTGCCTGGCGCTGGCCGTCGTGCTCACCGGGCAGCCACCGCTGCTGCTCCTGGACGAGCCCACCCGCGGCCTGGACTACACCGCCAAGGCGCGGTTGACGCGGATCGTCCGGGACCTCGCCGACGCCGGGCACGGCGTGGTGTTCGCCACTCACGACGTCGAACTCGTCGCGGAGGTGGCCACCCGGGTCGTCGTGCTCGCCGACGGGGAGGTGGTCGCCGACGGGCCGGTGGGTTCGGTGGTGTCGGCGTCGCCGACGTTCGCCCCGCAGGTGGCGAAGATCCTGCGGCCTCAGCCCTGGCTCACTGTCACCGACGTGGCGGCCGCGCTGGAACCCGCGTCGTGACCGAACGGTCCGGGCGGTCCGAGGTCGTCCGGCTGCGGCCCAGGTCGGTCGCGGCCCTCGCCGCGGCAGGCCTGGCCGGCGTGCTGGGGTTCGGCTGGCCGTTCCTGACCGGAGCCGGTGACGCGGCTGGCGGCGCCGGCCCGAACGCGCCGTACCTCTTCCTCGTCCTGCTTCCCCTCGTCATCGCGGTCGTGCTGGCCGAGCTGACCGAGGGCGGCATGGATGCCAAGGCGGTCGCCATGCTGGGCGTGCTGGCCGCGGCCGGGACCGCGCTGCGGGCACTCAGTCCGGGCACCGGAGGGTTCGAACCGACGCTCTTCCTGGTGATCCTGGCCGCCCGGGTGTTCGGCGCGGGGTTCGGGTTCGCGCTGGGTTCGGTGATGATCCTGGCCAGCGGGCTCGCCACCGGCGGCGTGGGGCCGTGGCTGCCGTTCCAGATGGTCGGCCTGGCCTGGGTCGGGCTGGCTGCCGGTCTCCTGCCGCACGCTTCCGGCCGGGCCGAGCGGATGCTGCTCGCGGGGTACGCGGGCGTGGCGGGCTTCGCGTACGGCGCGCTGCTGAACCTGTCGTTCTGGCCCTTCTCGACCTCGCTGCCGGCCGGGATGAGCTACGCCGCGGGCGAGCCGGTGCTCACCAACCTCCGCCACTACGCGGCGTTCTACGTCACCACGTCGTTCGGGTGGGACTTCGTACGCGGTGTGGTGAACGCCGTCCTGATCCTGCTCGCCGGCCGGGTGGTGCTCGGCACGCTGCGCCGGGCGGCCAGGCGGGCGGCGTTCGAGGCACCGGTGGACTTCGCGGCGCCGGTGGACTCTGCGGCGCCGGTGGACTCTGCGGCGCCGGTGGACCTCGCAGCGCCGCCGGCTCAGCGGACGGAACGCCCCGAGGCCACCCGCTGGGCGAGGCCGTAGCCGACCGCCTCCTCGGCGGTGAGGAACCGGCCCGCGCGCAGGTCGGCGGCGACCGACTCGGCCTGCCGCCCGGTCGCCTCCGCCAGCAGGTCCACCAGGTCGTCGCGCTGCCGGAGGTACTCCTGGGCGTAGGTGTCCACCTCGGAGGCGGTGCCGCTGCGCTCGGACGCCTTCGGCTCGGCCAGCAGGAACCGCGCGTGTGGGTAGGCGACCCGCACCGGCGCCGCCGCGAACGCCCCGACCGCCGGGCCGTTCACCTCACCGACCGCGACCGCGGTGAGCTCGGCGCGCAGGACCCGCACCGTGTCGGCCAGGCTGAGCGCGGCGGCCAGCGTGCCGTCCGGGCAGGACAGGTGCAGCTGGATCGGGTCGGGCGCCAGCGCCTCCAGGGTCAGCAGCTGGGCAGCCGTACGGGTCGCGTGCTCCTCGTCGAGGAAGCCCCGGGCCAGCACGACCCGGCGCTGGAACAACTGCTCGGCGACGTAGGAGTCGAAGGTCGTCGCCCGGTCGTCGGTCATGACGGCTCCTCCGGGTTGTCGGTCAGGGGCTGCCGGTCAGCGGTTGCCGATCAGCGGTCAGCGGTACAGGTCAGGCGTCACGTGTCACCGCCGAGCCGGACGTCGAGCCGGTGACCGACGGCGGCGGCGTAACGCTCCAGGGTGGACAGGCGTACGTCGGCCTCACCGGCCTCCAGCCGGGCGACCGCCGACTGGGACGTACCCATCCGGGCGGCCACCTGAGTCTGCGACAGCCCGGACCGGCGGCGCAGGTCGACCAGCGACTCGGCCAGGGCCCGCCGCCGCAGCGCCATCTCCCGGAAACCGGGCATCACCGGCAGGTCGTCGTCCCCGGCAGCGGAGTCCGAGGAGTCCGCGGAGGCCCGGGAGGGCTCGTTCGCCATACCGGAAACGCTATCTCGAAAACGCGATAACCGCGACTGTCCCGGGGGGCACCCAGGGACACGGGTCGTCCCCGAAACCTCGACCGGAAGGCCCGCGTTGATCACAGGTGATCCCGCATGATCACGGGGGCGGACCCCGGGAAGGACAGGAGGCCGACGTGCGCCAGGCAGGCGGAGACGACGACCTGAACAGCAGGCGGCGATGGCGGGTCGTGGCCGGGATGGTGGTGGTCTTCGTGCTGGTGTCCGCCGGGCTGGTGGCCGCGACCCGACCGGCGATCGCGGCGACGCTGTGCCCGCGGTGCTACGGGCTCTTTGGACTGGGCGGTGACATCTACACCGACCGACGCGACACGGCGTACCGGCGAATTGTCGATGAGGCGGAAAGCGACATCGCCGCGTTCTACGGCGACCTGAAGACGCGTCCGCGAGTGCTGATCTGTAGCACTGCGGCGTGCTACCGGCGGATCGGTGGTGGCAGTGAGAGGGGAAAGGCGTTCGGTACCTCGGCCCTGATGCTCGCACCCGCCGGTGCAAACCGCACCATCGCCACCCACGAGCTGTCCCACGTGGAGTTCCACGAACGGCTGGGCAGGACGCGCGCAGATGTGCCGCACTGGTTCGACGAAGGACTGGCCGTGCTGGTCTCGGGCGACTCCCGCTACCTGAAGCCCTCGTCCGAAGCGGACCGATGCCGCCTGCCCTATCGGAAGGCCCTGCCGATCGTCACGGAGAAGTGGGCCGCCGCGGTCAAGGGCGGCACGGACCAGCCGTACCGGCAGGCCGCCTGTGTGGTGAGCCGCTGGGCAAGCTCCCACGGCGGCCGGACCGGCGTACTTGAGCTGATCGCCACGCTCCGCGCCGGTGGCACGTTCGGCGAGGCTGTGGACGTATCGGGCTGAGCGCGGCCGCCGGATGCGGCCGATGCCGGCGAACTCAGGACGTGGGCGAGGCCTCTACGAAGGGCGGGCGGCGGACCGTGAACGCCTCCCGCCGGCCGCGTACGTCGACCGCGACCTCCGAGCCCTCGCTCACCCCGGCGTCCAGCAGCGCCAGCCCGACCCCCACCCGCCGGGTCGGGGAGAACGTCCCGCTGGTCACCACGCCCACCGGCGAACCGTCGGCGTCGACCACGGACATGCCCGGCCGGGGAATCCCCCGCCCGGCCGCCTCCAGTCCGAGCAGCCGCCGGCTGGGCCCGGCGGCGCGCTCCGCCGACAGCACCGACCGGCCCCAGAACGCCGGCTTCTTCCAGCCGACGGCCCAGCCGAGGCGGGCCTGCACCGGGGTGATGTCGAGGGAGATGTCCTGCCCGTGCAGGGGGTAGCCCATCTCGGTGCGCAGCGTGTCGCGGGCGCCGAGTCCGCAGGCCGCGATGTCGTACGCCTGCCCGGCGGCGAGGATCGCGTCCCACAGGGCCGTCCCCGCGTGCGCCGGCGCCACCAGTTCGTACCCGCGTTCGCCGGTGTAGCCGGTACGGCAGACGGTGACCGGCGCCCCCTGCCAGTCGGCCTGGACGAAGGACATGTACCCGTGCCCGGTCGGCAGCCCGGCGGCGGCGAGGACGTCGTCGCTGCGCGGTCCCTGGACGGCGAGCACCACGAACTCCTCGTGCAGGTCGACGACCTCCACCCCGTCCGGCGCCTGGGCGGCCAGCCGGCGGACGACCTCGGCGCAGTTGGCGGCGTTCGGCACGAGGAACACCTCGTCCGGTCCGCGCAGGTAGGCGATCAGGTCGTCCACGACACCGCCGGTCGCGTCGTCGCAGCACAGGGTGTACTGCGCCTTGCCCGGCTCGATCCTGGCCAGGGAGTTGCTCAGGGTGGAGTCGACGTAGTCCGCCGCGCCCGGTCCGCTGACCCTCGCCTTGCCGAGATGGCTCACGTCGAAGACGCCGGCGCCGGACCGCACCGCCGCGTGCTCGCGCAGCACGCCTCCTCCGGCGTACTCCAGCGGCATCTCCCAGCCGCCGAACTCCGCGAACTTCGCGCCCAGGGCCTGGTGCCGGTCGTGCAGCGGCGAACGTTTCATGACCGCGAACCTACCGAACCGGATCCCTGGGGGACCCACGGCGTAGCATCCGCCGGACAGGCGTTTCGAAGTTCTCACATCCGTTCCCCCGCACGATATCCGCGACGAATCGGCAACGAGGAGAGATCAAGCGTGAGTGTGAAAAGTCCGAGCATCTCCGTCCGCAAGGCGTCCGCCCCCTCGGTGAAGGTGGACGCGCTGGTCGTCGGCGTGTCGCCCGGTGACCGGGAAGTGACGCTCGACTCCGGAGCGCGCGAACTCGACAAGGCGTTCGGCGGCCGGCTCGCCGCGACCCTCACCGCGCTCGGCGCGAAGGGCAAGGCGGAGGAGGTGACGCTGCTCCCCTCCCCCGACGGCGTGGACGCCGCCGTGGTCGCGGCGGTCGGGCTGGGCGGTGACGAGCCCGCGGCCGAGGCGCTGCGCCGGGCCGCCGGCGCCGTCGTACGCCGGCTGGCCGGCAAGGCGGAGACCGTGGCCTTCGCGGTGGGCGACGGCGCGGCCGAGAGTGTCGGCGCGCTCGCCGAGGGCGCACTGCTCGGGTCGTACGCCTTCGACCGTTACCGCACCAACGCCGACAAGCGGCCGGCGCCGATCTCCGCGGTCACCGTGCTGACCGGCAAGGTACGCGACAAGGCTGTCAAGGCCGCGTTGACGCGAGCCGAGGCAGTGGCGGCGGCGGTCAACCTCACCCGCGACTGGGTCAACACCGCACCCTCCGACCTCTACCCCGAGGTGTTCGCCGACGAGGCGAAGGCGGCCGGCAAGCGGGCCGGGCTCACCGTCGAGGTGCTCGACCGCAAGGCGATGGAGGCCAAGGGGTACGGCGGAACCCTCGGCGTCGGCCAGGGCTCCGAACGCGACCCGCGGGTCGTCCGGCTGAGCTACAAGCCGGCCCGCGCCAAGAAGCACCTGGTCTTCGTCGGCAAGGGAATCACCTTCGACACCGGCGGCATCTCCCTCAAGCCCAACGAGGGCATGCTCACCATGAAGAGCGACATGGCCGGTGCGGCGGCGGTGCTCGCGGCGGTCACCGCGATCGCCGACCTGCAGCTCCCGGTCGCGGTGACGGCCTGGGCACCGATGGCGGAGAACATGCCGTCCGGGTCCGCCCAGCGGCCCTCCGACGTGCTGACCATCTACGGCGGCAAGACGGTGGAGGTGCTCAACACCGACGCCGAGGGCCGGCTCGTCCTGGCCGACGCGATCGCCCGGGCCAGCGAGGACAAGCCCGACGTCATCGTCGACGTGGCCACCCTCACCGGCGCCTGCGTGGTCGCGCTCGGCGGCCGGACGTTCGGGATCATGGGCAACGACGAGGACTTCAACTCGTTCGTACGCCAGACCGCCGGCCGGGCCGGTGAGGAGGGCTGGCCGCTGCCCATCCCCGAGGGCACCAGGGAGAGCCTGGACTCCAAGGTCGCCGACCTCGCCAACGTCTCCCGCGGCCGGCTGGGGGGTGCCCTGGTGGCCGCGAGCTTCCTGAACGAGTTCGTCGGCGAGGGGATCCGGTGGGCGCACCTGGACATCGCCGGTCCGTCGTACAACGACAGCGCCGCGTGGGGCTACACCCCCGTCGGCGGGACGGGCAGCGGCGTGCGCACGCTGGTCGGCCTGGCCGAGGCCGCCGCCGTGGGCGAGCTGTAGCCCGGCCGAGCCGGAGCACACCCGGCCCGAACGCCCGAGGCACGAACCGCTCTCGGTGGGGTGGGTCAGCCCACCTCGCCGGGAGCGGTCGGCCCCAGGGACTTCGCCTGCTTCTCGGCGGCCGCGCGCCGGGTGTTCCAGGCGCGCATGCGCTGGGGGTAGCCGACCACCTGCGCGTCGTAGCTGGGGATGCCGAGCCGGTTGGCGAACTCGTGCGCCCTCGCGGCGTCGGGCACCCGGCGCCGGGTCCACTCCCCGTCGTCGGCGACCAGCAGCAGGGTGGTCTCCGTCACGGTCGTCCGCGGCTCGACGAAGCCCTCCACCCCGCGGCGGGTGCGGGCGAACTCCGTCAGGTGGGCGACGTCCTCGCTCGCACCGGATCCCCGGCCGCGGGCAGGCGCCGAGTCGGCGCGCCGCCGGAACCATCGCGGCATCGCGACCTCCTTCGCAGCCGAGCTGACTTGTCGATCGAACGCACGAAGTGTGCCGCAGGTTCCGGGCGTCCGGAAGGCCCGGACTCCACCCTGGCGACGAGCGACCTCTACCCGGTCACAGACACCCCCAAGCCCGTACGAATCCGCACGATTCGCCGGTCCGGCTACCACGCCGACGCGGCCGGGACGGACCCTTTGGGCACTTGGGCGCCGAGGGTGGAAAGATGACGGTGGCGTGACGACCCCGTGCCGGTTCCCGCCGGCCCGGGGCCGTCGACACCGTCGACACCCAGTCAGTACGCAGTCAGTACGCAGTCAGTTCAGTCAGGTTCGATCAACGGCACGGAGGAACCCGTGGCGGACAACGACGCCGGCACCTCGTTCGACCTTGTGATCCTTGGCGGAGGCAGCGGCGGGTACGCGTGCGCACTGCGCGCGGCCGAGCTCGGCCTGCGGGTCGCGCTGGTGGAGAAGGACAAGCTCGGCGGCACCTGCCTGCACCGCGGCTGCATCCCCACCAAGGCGCTGCTGCACGCCGCCGAGATCGCCGACAACGCCCGCGACGGCGCCGACTTCGGCATCCGCTCGACGTTCGAGGGCGTCGACATGGCGGGGGTCAACAAATACAAGGACGGCGTCGTCAACCGCGCGTTCCGCGG